>JABJKO010000061.1 GCA_018660305.1 Rhodospirillaceae bacterium | reverse complement strand
GGAATAACGGGAGAAATATCATGGCAACCAATCCCAAAGCCGACCCCAAAGCATCTGCAGCCCTGCAAAAGATCGCCATCCCCTGGGATGCGCCCGACGCACCGCGCCCGGATTTCTTTTCCATCCGGCCGCAGCTACTCGATGCCGGCAACACCGAGGAGCCGCTGTCGGTCGCCGACCATCTGTGGGTCAAGATCAAGGTCTATGCCAAGGGCGGCGAGAACAAGCTCCATGCCCACCCGCACCAGGATCACAGCTTTATCGTGCTCGATGGCCGCGCGCGGTTCCATGGCCCCCGCGGCGAGGAGCGGGAGCTGGGCCGCAATGACGGCATCATGTTGCCCGCCGGGACGTACTATTGGTTCGAGACCATCAGCGAGGAACCGCTGGTCATATTGCGCCTCGGCGCCACCACCGGCGACGGCCACCCCGATGCCCGCACCATGGATGACGGCGAAACCAAAATCCGCCGCGGCCGCGCCGATACTTTCATTTCAGACGACGTCGCCTACCGCGACGGGGCGTTTTACGAATAGGCCAGACAGGATAACCGGAAATTGGTGGCAGAATCCAAATTGTGAACGATGGCAAACCGAAAGGTTAGAATACTTATTTGGACGCTTGTTTCCCTCTATGTCTTTTTGTCCGCAATTGGCATATTAGTTACTTTCGTAATCTAAAGTTTTGAACGGTCAAGAATTGTCCATAACCGCGATGCGGAGTATGGCGAAACTAAGATCTTCCGCGGCCGCGACGATACTTTTATTTCAGACGACGTCGCCTACCGCGACGGGGCATTTTACGAATAGGCCCTACAACCCATACAGCGCCTTGGCGTTGTCGTTGAGGATCTTGTTGGCGGCCTCGGCTGACACCTTGCCGTCGTCGCGCAGTTTGCGCAGCGCCTCGATCTCGGCTGACGTGTCGGCATGGCCGTAATCGGTGCCGACCACGATGGTGTCGTCGCCGGAATATTTCAGCACCCAATCGAGATCGTCGGTCACCTGGCAGGCCACATAGATGTTGTTGTCGGCCATGATGGTGTCCGAGAACTCGCGGTTGCGGCGGCCGAAGCGGATACCCATGTCGTTGAGGGCATAGGGCACCCACTGGGCGCTGACCTCGACGAAGCCCCAGCGGATCTTTGGCCATTTTGACGGGATATCGTCCATCAGCAGATTGTGGAAGGCCGATACCACCGGCAGCTTGGAGCGCCCGAAGCCGCATTCCTTGGCGTAGATATCGCGCACCGCGAAGCTGTTATTGCCGGAATGGAAGCAGATCGGCATGTCGAATTCTTCGGCCATGTCGAACAGGGAATAAAAATAGGGCGTCGCTACCCGGCGTTCGCATTCGAGGCCGCGCATGAAGATGCCGCAGGCGCCGTTTTCCTTGGCGAACTTGATTTCCTCGCGCACCTTGTCCATCTGCAGCAGCGGCGGCATGACAACCCAGCGCAGCCGGTCCGGCGCCTTCGACCAGATATCGGCGAGCCAGCGGTTGTAGCTCTTGCACAGCGCGTATTCGATTTCCGGGTTCTGGGTCCAGGCCCGCAGGAACACGGTGGGATACAGAACCTGCACATCGATTTCCAGCTCGTCCATGTGATCGAGCCGCGCCTGCACGTCGAGCATCTCGCGGGATTCCTTCGACGTGTTGGAGCCGATATTGCCTTCCTTGGGCTGCAGCTTGCCGTCGATCACCCAATATTCGGTCTGGGCGCGGCCTTCGAGATCCATCTCGGCAATGTTGCTCTTGCGCACCACCACCATGGGCTTCAGATGCTCGAATTCCGGGTCCATATAGTCAAAAGTGGCTTCGCATTCGATGACGTGGGCATCGGAGTCTATGGATCCCATGAAAGCTCTCCCTGATGATATTTTTCATTGCCGTATTCTAGAACGAAATCAGCCAAAGGGAAATCCGGGGCGACAAGTTTTGTGCGTCATCTTGTCTCTCATCGGGCCGCGGGATACCCTGCAAGCAAAGCGCGGACATAGGCGCTTATTTGGCCGAAAGGGGAGGCATCCACGTGGCAACAGCGGCGCTTGAGGGCATTACGGTTCTCGAATTCGCATCCTACGTCTCCGGCCCCTATGCCGGGATGATGCTGGCTGATCTTGGTGCCGAGGTCATCAAGATCGAGACGCCTGCGGGGGGCGATCCGTTTCGGGGCTGGGGCGCGGCGGATTATTCGGCGACCTTCGGCTCGGTCAACCGCAACAAGAAAAGCGTCATTCTCGATCTCAAGACCGACGAAGGCCGTGAAGCCGCCCAGGCGCTGGCGGCGGACGCGGACGTGCTGATCGAAAATTTCCGGGTCGGCACCATGGACCGGCTGGGGCTCGGCTATGACAAACTGTCCGCCGCCAATCCGAAACTGATCTATTGCTCGGTCACCGCCTTCGGCCTGACGGGGCCTTATGCCAAGCGCCCCGGCTACGACACGGTGGGCCAGGCCATGGGGGCGCTATTGTCCGTGCTCACCGATCTGGATGATCCCAAACCCATGGGCGTATCGCTCAGCGATCATCTCACCGGCATCATGGCGGCCTACGGTATCTTGGGGGCCATCTGCGCCCGCGAACGCACCGGACGGGGTCAGCGGGTGGAAACATCGCTGCTGTCCTCGACCCTGTCTTTTCTCGGCGAGAACGCGGCACGTTATTTCGAAGAGGGCGATATTCCCAAACGCAAGACCCGCACACAGACGGCGGCGGTTTTCGCGTTCGTCGCCGGCGACGACAAGCCCTTTGTCATCCATCTGTCGTCGCCCCCAAAATTCTGGGAAGGGCTGTGCAAAGTGGTGGATCACGAGGAATGGATCCATGATCCGCGCTTTAAGACCAAGGCCGACCGGCGCAAGAACTATGACGATCTGGAAGCGGCCCTGAAGGAAATTTTCAAGACCCAGCCGCGCCAGCACTGGCTGGACGGGTTGCTTGACGCTGACGTGCCGGCGGCACCGATCTATGCGCTGGACGAAGCCCTGGCCGACCCGCAGGTGCAGCATCTGGGCATGATCAAGGAAGTGCCCCATCCCAAGGTGGGGTCGGTCAAGCTGGTGGGCGGCGGCGTCACCCTGTCGGACACGCCCACGGAAATCAAAACGCCCGCGCCTCTGCATGGCGAACATACCGACGAGATCCTCGCCCGCATCGGCAGGACGAAAGCAGGAGCTGCCGAATGAATGCGTCTTTAATCGAACCTTCAACCCATCTGCGCGACCGCTGCGCCATCGCCGGTACCGCCACCAGCAAGCTGGGCAAAGTGCCGGGGGTTTCGGCCATCGGGCTTCTCGAAGAGGCCATCAACGGCGCGCTGGACGATGCCGGTCTGACCACGTCCGATGTGGATGGTCTGCTGGTCCGCGGCCCGGACGAGATCTACACCTTTCATCAGGTGGTGGGCGAGAGGCTGGGCATCGACGCAAGCTTTTCCACCACGCTGACCAATGGCGGGGCCAGTCAGGTGATGGGCGTGGCGCTGGCCGCCATGGCCATCGATGCCGGGCTCGCGTCCTGCATTGTCGTGGGGTACGGGCGGGACAACTGGTCACGGGTCCATGCCACCAAGGAGAGCCACCTGCTGTCGTCGGGCCGGCCGCAGCAGATGTATGGTGTCGAATTCGGCCCGGAGATCGGCTATTACGGCGCCATCGCGGCCCATGCGTTCGGCGCGACCCGCCACATGCATGAATATGGCACCACCCGCGATCAGTTCGGGGCTATCTCTGTCGCGTTTCGCGAACATGCCCTGCGCAATCCCGACGCGGTGATGAAAAAACCGCTGACGCTGGAGGATTATCACGCCGGCCGCATGATCGTCGCGCCGTTCGGGCTGTTCGATTGTTCGCTGCAGACCGACGCCGCCGGCGCCGTGGTTGTCGTATCGGCCGAGCGGGCCAAGGATCTGCGCCAGCGCCCGGTCCTGATCAAGGGCTTCGGCACCCATAACAATCTGTCGGGCTGGCAGAACAATGACAATCTGACTCATACGGGCGCCATCGCGGCCGGCAGGACGGCCTACGCCATGGCCGGGCTGGGGCCGGAGGATATGGATTTCGCGCAGATCTACGATTGCTTCACCTACATGGTGCTGGTCCAGCTTGAGGATTACGGCTTTTGCAAGAAGGGCGAAGGGGGAGAGTTTGTCGCCTCCGGTGCGCTCAGGCTCCATGGCGCGATGCCCACCAACACCTCGGGCGGGCAGCTATCGGAAGCCCATGTGGAGGGCATGCTGCAGATCGTCGAAGGGGTGCGCCAGTTGCAAGGAAAATATGGTCCCGACCGGCAGGTTCCCGATGCCGAGATCGGGCTTATATCCGGTCACGGCGGCAACACGGTCTGTGAATCGACGCTTATCCTGGGGAGTGCGTGACATGGCCGAATACCTCAAACCCCTGCCCATCCCATCGCCCGAATCCGTGCCCTTCTGGGAGGGCGCCAGGGAGCACAAGCTCAAGATCCAGAAATGCAATGAGTGCGACGAGACCTGGTTTCCGCCATCGACACTGTGCGACCATTGCGGCAGCCGGAACCACCGCTGGATCAACGCGGCGGGCAAGGGCACCATCCACAGCTTCGTCACCTATCACCGCATCTACCACAAGGGATGGGAGGGTGAACTGCCCTATGTGGTCGCCATCATCGAGCTCGTCGAGGGCGCCCGCATGTTCGCCCCCCTCACCGGCATCGATGCCGAAGAGGTAAAATGCGACATGCCGGTCCGCGTGGTCTATGACGACGTCACCGAGGATTGCACCATTCCAAAATTCGAGCCCGCGTGACAAACGCCTTTTGAAGAAAACCTTTTGCACGGCGAACGCCGCGCGACCCCCCACCTACACCTCCCCCCTATAGAGGGGGGAGGAAAGTATTTTGGTGATTTGGTGACAGGCATACTTAAAATCCCCTCCCCCTTGATGGCTTGAGCCCCGAAGGGGATCAAGGGGCCGGGTGGGGGTGAAACGGCTCCGAGTCCGAGACTAAACCGAACATCAATGGTATGACCTCCCCATGACAGACAGCACCCCGCTCCCTGAAATATCCGTCTCGCAACAGTTCTGCGGCTGGGCCGCCGGGCTGGAGGCGGGCGGCATCCCCCATGGCGTTCGTGCCGCCATAAATGCCGCCCTGCTGGATTTCACCGGACTGTGCGTGGCAGCGCGTGGCATCGATTATGTGGGCGCCATGATCAGCGCTGAGAATGCACTTGGGGGCGGTGACGGACCTTGCACTGCCCTTGGACATAAAGCCGGTCTGGATGCCGCCGCTGCCGCTCTGGTCAACGGCACCGCCGCCCATGGCGAAGATTACGACGACACCTTCGAGGGCACGCCGGTGCATACGGGCGCGGTAATCCTGCCCGCTGTTCTTGCCGCCGGTGAAAGATTCGGTGCCAGCGGATCCGATGTCTTACGCGGCGCGGTGGTAGGCACCGAACTCATGTGCCGCATGGCACTGGTGGCCCCAACTGGAACCCATAAAGCCGGTTTTCACCCCACCGCTGTCATGGGTGCGCTGGGGGCTGCGGCCGCGGTCGGGGTTACCTTAAGAATGTCGCAACATCAGCTCACCGACGCGCTGGGCATCGCCGGTTCTTTTGCCTCCGGCATCATCGAATATCTCGCCGAGGGTAGCTGGACCAAGCGGCTCCATGCCGGCTGGGCGGCACAGTCCGGGGTACGCGCGGCGCTGCTGGGCCGCGAAGGTTTCATGGGCCCGCGCACGGTGATGGAAGGCGAGCATGGCTTCTTTCACGGATTCTCAGCCCCGTCGGTGCCAGCGGATTACAGCCACCTGACCGACGGTCTCGGGCTGCAATGGCATGCGGCGAACATCGCGTTCAAGCCCTATGCCTGCGGCACCATGACCCAGCCCTTTATCGATTGCGCCATGGAGCTGGCGAGGCGCGGCGTCGCGCCCGGTGACGTGGATGCCATGGAGTGCAATGTGGGCGAAGGCACCGTGCACCGGCTGTGGGAACCCCTGTCGGAAAAACGCAACCCCTCGACGCCCTACTCCGCCAAGTTCAGCGTGCCGTTTTGTATCGCCGTCGCCATGGTTGACGGCGCCGCCGGTCTCGGCCAGTTCACCGAAGACCGCATCAATGACGAAGCAGTGCTAGCGCTGGCCAACAGCATCTCCTACCGCATCGACCCGGAAAACGAATACCCCGCCAACTATTCCGGCCACATCCGCGCCACCTTAAAGGACGGCACAGTGCACGAGGTGGAACAGCCCCATTTGCGCGGCGGCGCCCGCGAGCCTCTGGAAAGCGGCGAACTGGCCGCCAAATTCAAAGCCAACGTCGATTTTGGTGGCTGGCCGGACGAGCGGGCGGAAGCGTTGCGAGGCTATTGCGACGGATTGTTCGACGCGCCGGATCTATCGGGGCTGAAAGCGTTTCGGGCCTGAAGACAAGACCTTGTCCGCAATACGAATAGGGGGCTTCTGCTGTTACTGGTCCAGCCGGGACGTAACTCAGCCTTCAGCGGTCGTCCGAACTGTCCGGGTTCTTCCAAGCTCAGTGATTTGAGCCTCGGAATAGCCGAGCTCCGCCAGAATCTCCTGCGTGTTCATACCCAGTGTCGGTGGGGTGCAGGTAGGCGCGTGGATCGCCGCGTCGGCAATGCGGAAGGGTAAAGTGGGGAAAATCATACCGCTTTCCGCATCTTCATGGAGAAATTGGCGGCCATTGGCTCCGGAAAGCGCGAGGCTTTCAGGCAATGTGCGTACTTTGGCGGCTGGCACGCCACCCGCCATCATCTCCCTCTCCCATTCCTCTGCGCTCTTGTCCAATAGCCGCTGGGCGAGCTCTTCCGTCAGAACCGCCTCGTTGACTTTGCGTTGGGGTCGATCAGCGAATCTGGAATCGGTCAGCCAGTGGTCGCACCCGAGCACACGGGCGAGCGCCTTGAACTGGCTTTCCTCGTTGACGCCGAGGCTGATCATTCCTTCCCTGCAGGGAAAATTGCCGGCGCCGGGACTGCGGCTGTTGGCCTTGTTGCCACGTTGCTTGGGCGCGTTGTCGGTCGCAAGATAGTCGGTGATAGTCGAACTCATCAGGGTGTAAGCGGTCTCCAGCATGGAAACATCGATGAACGTCCCGCGGCCGGTCTCCCCGCGCTGGTACAGTGCGGTGGAGATAGCGAAGCCAGCCGCGAGCGCCGACCCATAATCCATGATCGGCGCTCCGGTGCGGGTTGGTCCTGCCTCTGCGGTGCCCGTCATGGTCATAATGCCGCTCGCCGCCTGAATATTGACGTCGTAGGCAGGTGCATTTTCCAGATGCCCGCCCCGTCCATAACCGCTCATGGCGCAATAAATCAGCCTCGGGTTTTTCCCGAGAACAATATCCCTGTCCAACCCGAGGCCGGTCATCGTCTCAGGTCGATGGTTTTCCACCAGCACATCCGCTCTGGCGAGGAGCCTCTCCAAAATTTCGCGGCCCGCCGCGGCACCGAGATCGAGCGCGATCGACCGTTTTCCGGCGGCCTGGGTCATGTAGGCGGTGCTCATGGCGTCGGCCGCCCGATGCGGGTCTGTCCCACCCCGATGGCGCATGGAATCGCCTCTGGCATAGGACTCCACCTTGATGACATCCGCCCCAAGCAGTCCGAGAAAATAGGCACAGGCAGGCCCTGCCAACACGTGGGTGAAATCGATGACCGTCACGCCGGAAAGCGGTTTTGATCCCGGAGTGTCCCCCACTCTATCCGTCATGGGTCACGCTTTATCAGGCGCGTTTAAGACCCGTACGGGGTCCCCCTTGAGCCATCCGGCGATATCCTCAACTGCCTGACCGTAAGCGAAGGGGTAGAGTTCCTGAACAGTATAACCGGTGTGACCGGTGAGCACGGTGTTGTCCAGCTTCCGAAACGGATGATCCGCTGGAAGAGGCTCCACATCAAAGACATCCAGCGCGGCGCCGGCGATCTTTTTTTCCTGCAAAGCCTTAATCAGAGCCGGCTCGTCGACAATCGGTCCCCGCGCCGTGTTGATCAGATAAGCAGTCGGTTTCATTTTGGCGAGTTCCTGGGCGCCAACGATTCCGGTCGTGCGTTCGCTCAGCAGAAGATGAATGCTGAGGACGTCTGATTGGGCGAACAATTCGTCCTTTTCGACGCGCGTGACGCCCACGTCAGCGGCACGCTCCGCGGTCAGGTTCTCACTCCACGCGATGACCGACATGTCGAAGGCGATACCGATTTTAGCCACCTCGGTTCCGAGGCTGCCCAGCCCCAGGATGCCAAGCGTTTTTCCCTTGAGCCCGATACCAACCGCATGATGCCAGCCCCCCTCATGCATCGAACGGTCCTCGGCTGGGATTTTCTTGGTGATCGCCATGATCAGCGCCCAGGCCAATTCAAAAGGCACGTGTCGCATCATCTGTGTGCCGCAAACCACAACGCCGTTGTCGCGCGCGGCAGCCATATCGACAGAAAGGTTGCGCATACCAGTCGTGACCAGTAGCCCGAGATTGGGCAGCCTATCCAAAAGCGACTTTGGAAATGCCGTCCGCTCGCGCATGATCACCAGCACCTCAAACGGCGCAAGGACGTCGGCCAGCACATCTTCGTCGGCGATGTGCTCGGTGAAGACGGTGACCTCGGTTTCGGGAAGGCTCTCCCAGTCGGCAGCCCTCCGCGCCACATCCTTATAGTCATCAAGAATGGCGATGCGCTTCATTCCGGTTTCACCCCCTCACGCTCTTAACTAGAAATTTCCAGGGATTCGGTAGCGGAACACCGTACCGTGCTACGTAAAAATTGAAAACGACCAATAACTCGGGAATTCGAAGTTAAGGTACCAGAGATCACCAATCTAAGAGCCCCAATGTACGCCGTTCGCACACGATCAGATATTGGCGGGCTACGGGCGGATGTTACTTGCCCATCGCAATCGACGCTTATTCGAAATGTGCCTGATCGATGGTGTGGGCTTTGAGTTTGTCCCGGTCGATTTCGGGGACATAGCCTGCCGGCATATGCAACGCCCCGTCCTTGAACCGCAGGGGATTGGCGAACAGGCGGTCGCGTGGTTTGAGGAAGCCGTTGAATTCGCCGGCATTGTCGATGGTCTCGCGGGCGACGCAGGCCTCCATCCAGCAGCACAGCTCGGTGGAGACGCCGTCGCCCAGCACCGGCACCATGTCGAGATCGCGGATCAGCTGAAGTCCGTCTTTCAGCAAATCCAGCCCGCCCATCTTCTTGAGCTTGAGTTTGACGCAGCCGACGCCGTCTATGTCCCCGGCGCGTTTGATGTCTTCGAGGCCATAGATGGATTCATCCAGCATTACCGGCACGGTGGACATTGCGGCAACGGCGGCATTGTCGTCCCAGGCGTGGGCGTCGCAGGGCTGTTCGAACAGTTCGATTCCCTCCGGGTTGAGGGATTCGGCGAACTTGATACCGTCCTCGCGATTGAAGCCGCGGTTGGCGTCGAGCCGGATGGTGGCCTTGCCTTTGGCGGCCTGCTGCACGGCGCGAACTTTCGCCGCGTCCTCCTGCCAGTTCTTGCCCACCTTCACCTTGAGGGTGCGGAATCCCTCGGCAACGCGGGCCGCCACCTCGGCCGGGAAATCCGCATGGTCGGTGGAATGGAACGGGGTCAGCAAGGGCAGAGACACATCGCTGTCGAGATTAAGCGCCGAATGCCCTTCGAGCATTTCCAGCGCCGTGACCAGGGCGCTGGCGGCCACCGGGCTTTCCGGCACACGGGCGGCAATCTCATCCTTGGCGCCGGCCACCTTCCTGCCGATGGCGGCTTCCGAGCAGGTCCGGCAGAAATCCCAGCCGCCGTCGATGGTCTCGAACGTATGGCCCGGCGATATATGCCCCTCACCCCAGCCGATGCGGCCGTCAGTGTCCCGCGCCTCGACAATGATGGGCTCGAAATCGTCGTAAACCCGGTAAGACACATGATAGGGAACGCTCAACAGCATTTTTACGCGGTAGAGCGTGATACTCTGGATGGTCACGGCGGGGCTCCTGAATAATTTTCGCGGCGCATTCTAACCAGATCCCGTTGCCCGTGATAGAATGCATCCGACCAGGCTACGGAGACAGACCATGACAGCTCCCTTTGACATTGCAATCGCACCCGGCACGCTCGGAGCGGAAATTCGCGGGCTCGATCTGGCGACCATCGACGATGCTGGATTTGCGGACTTGCTGGCGGCCTGGCATGAGCATCTCGTCCTGGTGGTCCATGACCAGGATGTCAGCGATGCGGCGTTTCTCGATTTCAGCGCGCGGTTTGGAGAACTGTATCTCGCGCCCATAACCGTGACCGGAAAACCTTATATCCCCGAACTGCCGCATCTGGCGGTTATATCGAACGTGGTGGAAAATGGTCAGGCCATCGGCGGGCTGGGCAATTCGGAGCTGATCTGGCACACCGACATGTCCTATGCCGACGACCCGCCCATCGCCAGCCTGCTTTATTCCCTGGAAGTACCGGAGACCGGAGGCGACACCTGGTTCTGCAACATGTACCGGGCTTACCAAACCCTGCCGGACGATCTGAAAGCACGCATCGCCTCGCTGAGATGCAAACATGATTCATCCCATAATTCAGCCGGCGAAACGCGCAAGGGGTTCGAGGACGGATTTGCCAGCCGGGAGGACATCCCCGGCGCCACCCATCCTCTGGTATGCGCCCATCCGGCCACAGGCCGGCCGGTGCTCTATCTTGGGCGGCGGGAAAACGCCTATATCCCCGACCTGAGCGAAGAAGCGGGGGACAGGCTGCTAGACGAGTTGTGGTCCTACACCACGAAAGACGAAAACACCTGGCGGCATCATTGGCACGCCGGTGACGTTGTGATGTGGGACAACCGCTGCACCATGCATCGGCGCGACGATTTCAGCGCCGACACCAGACGCATCATGCACCGCAGCCAGGTCCACGGTGCCGCCATGCCGGCGGCATTCCCGGCCTGATCCTCCCATGACACGGCCGGATAATCCCCTCGGCGTCTCCATCCCGCGTTTCGAGGATGAGCGGCTGGTCACCGGCGCCGGATGTTACACCGACGACATCAACGAAGACGGTCAACTCTACGCGGCCTTCGTCCGCTCGCCCCACGCCCATGCGGATATCGTGTCCATGGACACAGCGGCCGCCGCCGCGATACCGGGGGTGCTGGGGGTGTTCTGCGCGGACGATCTGAGGGCGCGGGGCGTCAGACCCTTTCCCACCGATGTGGATACCCGCGGCCCCGAATCGCCCAACCGCGACGGCTCGCTCATGGCCGACCCGCCCTATTTTCCCCTGGCCAGCGGTCGGGTGCGCCATGTGGGCGATCCGGTGGCCATGGTGGTGGCGGCCACGGCAATGCTGGCGGAGGAGGCGGCGGAAGAAGTCGCTGTAGCCTACCGGCCCCGGGATAGCGTGACCCGGACCGCCCAGGCCATGTCACGGGGCGCGCCGCAATTGTGGGACGAGGCGCCCGACAATGTGTGCTTCGACTGGATCGACGGCGATGAGGACAGAACCGCGCAGGCGCTCGCCGGGGCCGATCAGATCGTGTCCATCGATGTGGTCAACAACCGCATCATCACTAGTTTTATGGAACCCCGCGCGGCAGTGGGAAGCTACGATTCCCATAGCGGCGATTTCCTGATCCATGTGGGGTGTCAGGGTCTTTACACGCTGCAGCGGCGGCTGGCGCACACATTGTCCGTGGAGGCGTCGAAAATCCGGATCGTCTCCCGCGATGTGGGCGGGGGTTTCGGATCGCGGAATGTCATCTATCCCGAATATGCGGCGGTACTGTGGGCGGCGCGCGAGATCGGCCGGCCGGTCAAATGGACGGCAAGGCGCGACGAAGAATTCCGCACCACCTCGCAAGCCCGCGACACGTTGCTGCACGGCACGCTGGGGCTGAGCGCGGACGGCGACTTTGTGGCGCTCCGGGTGGACAGCATCTGCAATCTGGGAGCCTACCACACCGGCAATGGCCCTTTCACGCAGCTGCGCAACCTCACCCGCATGCTGCCCGGAATATACAAGACACCGGCGCTTTACCTGGAACTCAAGGGCGTCTTCACCAACACCATTCCCATCAGCTCCTACCGCGGCGTCGGCCGCACGGAAGCCATCACCCTGATGGAGCGGCTGATCGACAAGGCGGCCGAAATCACCGGGCTGGACCGCATCGCGCTTCGCCAGCGCAACGTCATTCCCCCGGACGCCATGCCCCATACGACCCCCACCGGCGCGGTTTATGACAGCGGCGATTACGCGGCCGGCATGTCGCTGGCCATGGATTCCGCAAGCTGGACGGCGTTCGAAGCGCGGCGCCGGGAGGCAAAAGAACGGGGCCGCCTGCGCGGCATCGGTCTGTGCAACTATATCGAAGGCGCGGGTGGCGTGCCGGACGAATATGCCGGCATCACGGTGGAAGGGTCCGGGCGGATCAATCTGCGCACCGGCGCCATGTCGCAGGGTCAGGGTCACGAAACCACCCTGCGCCAGATCGCCGCCGCGGAGCTGGGCGTGCCGGTGGAGAGCATCGAAGTCGCGATGTCCGATACCGATCAGATTCCCGCCGGTATCGGCACAAACGCCTCCCGTTCCATGGTACGCGCCGGCACCGCGCTCGTAGAGGCCGCACAGGAGCTGATCGAGGCGGGAACCGATATCGCGGCCCAGTTGCTCGAAGCGGCCCGCGAAGACATCGACTACAGCGACGGCGCCTATCGGGTAACGGGCACCGACCGATCGATCGATCTCATCGACGTGGCGAAAGAAACGACCGCAGCAGACGGAACAGCGGGAATCATCATCGCCCACCGCCATCACAAGGGCGAAGCAACCACCTATCCCAACGGGTGTCATATCTGCGAAGTGGAAATCGATCCCGAGACAGGCGCATTGGAGATCATCGCCTTTACGGTGGTCGATGATGTGGGACGGGCTATCAACCCGATGATCGTCCATGGCCAGTCCCAGGGCGGTATCGCCCAGGGGGTCGGTCAGGCGCTCATGGAAATCGGTGCTTACGACCCGGAATCCGGACAATTGCTGAGCGGCTCCTATATGGATTACTGCCTGCCGCGGGCCGATGATCTGCCCTCGATCCATCCGATCCAGAACGACCATCCCAGCCCGACAAATCCGCTCGGGGTAAAGGGCGCCGGCGAGGGCGGCACCACCGGAGCCCCGGCCGCCGTGATGAACGCCATCACCCATGCGCTGGCGCCCCTTGGCGCGCCCCATGTGGATATGCCGGCGACACCGCAGGCAATCTGGCGGGCGATCCGCGCGGCATCGTCGTAATCATTGCATCGTCATCATTGCATCGTCTGGGCAGACAGGGCGATAATCGGTCAAACACCCCATTGAGGACAGATAAGGAGGCTCAGGTAATGCCCATGGTTCCTGATCAACCCTATGACAGCCCCGCCGCCTGGAAAGGCCCGGAGATCGTGCAATCGAGCGACTGGGTCCATACCCTGTCGGGCGATGAAATCGCCGAGCTTGATGCCGCGCTTCAGAGCGTCACATCCAGGGGACTCAAGATACCGGACATCGCCCAAAGCGATTTTCCGTTACCGCACTTCTCAAAGACGCTAGCGGACATCCAGAAAAAATTGAAAAGCGGACGGGGGTTCACCCTGCTGCGCGGTATTCCGGTGGAACGGTACAGCGAAGCGGAAGCGACGATTATCTACTGGGGCATCATGACCTATTTAGGTCATTCAATGGCCCAGAACATGATGGGTGAACTGATCAGTGACGTGAAAGCCATCGACGGCAACTGGGACCAGAACTTCAATATTCGCGGCTATCAGACCAGAGTGCATCTGCCCTTTCATTGCGACAAGGGAGATTTGGTGGGGCTCATGTGCCTGCAGGTCGCAAAAACCGGGGGTGAAAGCTGCATTTCAAGCTCCGTGGCCATCCATAACGAAATTCAGCGCACCCGCCCCGATCTTCTCGCAGCCTTGTACGAGCCCTTTTATATCGATCACCGGGGCGAGGAATTCGAGGGCGAAGACCCCTATTATGCCGCGCCGGTGTTTACCGTCCATCACGATCACTTCTACAGCCGGTTTGGCTCAAAATATGTGGAGAGCGCGCAACGCTTTTCGCAGGTGCCGCGCCTGACGCCGGCGCAGACCGAGGGGCTGAACCTGTTCGGCGACCTCGCGATGAACGATGGCTTTCGCTTGGACATGACGTTCCAGCGCGGCGATATCCAGCTTCTCAATAATCATCTCATCGTCCATAGCCGGACCGATTATGAGGATTATCCGGAGCCCGAGCGCCGTCGTCATCTGTTGCGGATGATCCTGCTGTCGGGGGACGACAAGGACGCGCCCGACTTCGCGCGGAACCTCAACGCCTTTATCCGGCGATGGGGTGCGGAGCCGCGGCAGTCGGCCCTGGAGACCGCCGGTTAGCACCCATCAAGGAAAAAGGCCTGCGCAGAGACTGCACAGGCCTTTTCCTCGTCAGTGGTTAGATAATCAGACTTTCTTTTTCTTCAGCAGAATGTCCTTAAGCGCTTTCACGACGTCGGGTGTTGCGGCGTCGAAGCCGGCCTTGATCTTCTTGCGGATTTCGGCAGCGGATACCGGCGAATACTCGATACGACGCTTGATAATCCGGTCCTTGAACACAGGATCGGCGAGCATCTTGTCAAACGCCTTGGCGAGGATGGCTACCGCTTTCTTGCTGGTTCCCTGCGGGACATAAAATGCCTGTCCGACCTCGAGATTCATGCCGAGAACATCATACATCTTCCGCCCGATGGAACCTGGCTTGAGCAGGTCACGGAAATGCGGAACGTTGGCATAGACCGGATCCGGGTCATGCGGCCCCATCTTGATGATCGGAATAATCTTCTTCTGGGGTATCCATGTGGGACGGACACCGGTGAAACCGGACCGGAAGTTCCAGCGGCCCATGGTCTCGCCCCGTTCAACCGAGACGTTGATCGCTCCACCGCCCTTATAGCCATAGATCAGCTTGAGCTTTGTTCCCAGAGTCGCATTCATCAGACGCGGGAACACCGACCCCGCCGACCCGAAGCCGCTGGTTCCAAGGGTGATTTCCGTTTTCTGTACGTCGGCGAGGCTCTTGACCCCGGCCGTATGCCAAAACCAGACCCCGGAAGACCGGGCCGCCGGCGCGCCGAGCCACTCGAATTCGCGGGCGTTGAACTTGACCTTGCGAACCAGAGGCACCGTGATCGTACCTGGTGCGATCATGGCAAGTTTCATGCCGTTCTTGGGCGCGACGTTGTACATGTAAGCGGCGGATTTCGCGCCGCCCGCACCGGGAAGATTCTGGATCAGCGTTTTCGGATTTCCCGGAATGTAATTCGCTAAATTGCGCTGCACCATCTGGCAATAGGCGTGGTAGGTGCCACCGGACCCGGACGGAACCTGAACCGTTATTGTCTTGCCTGCGAAGTATTCAGCAGCGGTCACAGGACCGCCAAACGCCATCAGCGACCCGGCCGCAATCACCGGCGCCGCAAGTTTCAACGAGCGTACAAACATTAAGTGTCTCCCTAAACCTTCATTGTGAACAAATCTGCGAACACCTTTAGGTATAACCAAACCAGTGTCCTACTCAACGTGCTTATGAAATCAGTCGGCTTAACGGTTATCAAGGGCAATCGCACCCGGCAGCACAGATGATCAGGCGCCGCCTCACCACAAAAACCCCGCCGGCAAGACGGGGTTTAGAGCCCTATACAGCTAAATTGAATGGATTAAAAAAAGGACCGGTGGGGACCGTCCTGCGTCTCGACGCAGCGCTGGCCCCACCGGTTCCGGTATTAGGATTTCTTCTTTTTGGTAAAGAGCAATTTCAGCTCTCTGACGACTTCGGGTGTCGCGGCGTCGAAGCCCTGCTTGATCTTCGCGCGAATCTGCGCTGCGGATTTAGGTGAGTATTCGATCCGCCGCTTGATGATCCTCTCCTTGAAGATCGGGTCGGCGAGCATCTTGTCGAACGCGGTTACCAGGATTCGAACGGCTTTCTTCGGCGTGCCCTGCGGGACATAGAACGCCTGGCCCACATCGAGATTCATACCAAGAACATCATACATCTTCCGTTCGACCGACCCGGCTGTGAGAAGGTCGCGCAAATGCGGAACACCGTTATAGACCGGATCGGGATCATGGGGTCCCATCCTGATAACCGGAATGACCTTCTTGCCCGGGATCCAGGAGGGGCGGACACCGGTGAAACCCGACCGGAAGTTCCAGCGGCCCATGGTCTCGCCACGTTCAACAGACACGTTGATCGCACCGCCGCCCTTGTAGCCATAAATCAGCTTCATCTTGGTGCCGAGCGTGGCATTGATCAGCCTCGTGAGGACCGAGCCGGCCGCTCCAAAGCCGCTCGTGGCGATGGTCACTTCCTGCTTCTTGATGTCATCGAGGTTTTTTATTCCCGTCGTGTGCCAGAACCAGAAGGCGGAAGACCGGGCTGCCGGCGCTCCCAGCCATTCGAATTCACGGGCGTCGAATCTCACCTTGCGGACCAGGGGTACGGTGATCGTGCCAGGCGCGATCATCGCCATTCTGGTGCCGTCTTTCGCGGCGACGTTGTACATGAAAGCAGCAGATTTCGCGCCGCCCGCGCCGGGAAGATTCTGAATGAGGGTCTTCGGTTTTCCCGGTATGTAATTGCCAAAATTTCGTTGAACCATCTGGCAATAGGCATGATAGGTGCCGCCCGATCCGGACGGGACCTGCACGGTGATTGTTTTGTTGGCAAAATAATCCGCGGCGGCAACAGGCGAACCGGCTGCCAGTAGCGTACCCGCCAGTATGGCTGGCACGGCAACATTCAGTGATCGTACGATCATGGTTTTCTCCCAATTTCCCTGATGTGGATGCGAGCCTTGTTAAAGAACGACTCTTGGGCGCCATGAAAGCAGCGGTGTGTTCGATAATCAAGCGCTATGAGCGGAATAAATCCCACTCGAAGACGACCTCCATGAGGAACCCCAACGGGGAGAGGGACGAATTTCTGGCCCGGATTGGCGATTGTCAGAAAACAGAGGGGCCCGCGCCGAGGGTGACAATGTCGGCGCAGGCCCCAATCTCAGAGTGAATTTATTACGATTTTTTCTTCTTCTTGGTGAAGATTTTTCTCAGCTCTTTCAGGGCCTCAGGTGTCGCGGCCTTGAAACCGAGATCGATTTTCTTGCGAATTTCCGCCGCGGATACGGGCGAATATTCGAGGCCTCTTTTGAGGACCTGTTGCTTGAAGCTGGCATCGGCGTGCATCGCCCTAAACGCTGTCTCCAACTCGTTCACGATTTTTTTCGGGGTCCCGGGTGCAACATAAAAAGCCTGCCCCACTTCCAGGTTGATGGCGATAATATCATAAACCGATCGCTCGATAGATCCCGGTTTCAACAGATCCACTATGTGCGGCACACCCTTAAAGGCCGGATGCGGATCACGGGGGCCCATGACGAGAACCGCGGTGACTTTTTTCTCCGGCAGCCAGGTCGGGCGCGCCGTGGAAAACGCCGAGTGGAAGGTGGCACGGCCCATCACTTCGCCCTTTTCGATGGCCAGATTCATGAGTCCGCCACCGCGATAACCGTAGATGATCTTCATCTTGGTCCCGAGGGTCTTGTTGATCAGACGCGGCAGAACCGAGGAGCTGGAGCCAAAGCCGGACGTCGCAATGGGCACCTCACGTTTTTGGATATCGGCAAGTGTCTTGATCCCGGAGGTATGCCAGAACCAGAGCGCGTTGGACCGCGCAGCCGGTGATCCCAGCCATTCAAATTTCCGCGCGTCGAACTTCACTTTCCTGACAAGAGGAACCGTGATGTTTCCGGGCGCGATCATTCCGATTACGCCGCCGTTCTTCGGGGCGACATTATACATATAGGAAGCGGATTTAGCGCCACCGCCGCCGGGAAGATTCTGGATAAGCGTTTTCGGCTTTCCCGGAATGAATCGGGCGATGTTTCTCTGCACCATCTGGCAGTACGCGTGATAGGAACCGCCCGATCCCGACGGGACCTGCACCGTAATGGTCTTGCCGGCGAAATAATCCGCCGCGGCAACCGGCGTACCGGTCAGCAATAGCGCACCGGCGGCAATCACCGTCGCAGCGCCTTTCAGTGAACGAATATCCATCAAAATCTCCCAATTACCAGTTTCGGATGAAATTGAAACGCAGCGTCGCCTCAATAAAGGCATGAGATCAGCGGCACCGGCGATTATCAAGCCATATAACGAAATTTAATCGGTCTCGAACACCAGATCCTTGACGATTTTGCGGTTGGGCGGCGGTTCGACAATCATCCCGTCGGTCGCCAAACACATACACGTTAGCTGGCGGCGGCCGTCGACCATCATGGAACAGATGCCGCAAACACCCCGCCGGCAGTCGGAATTTCGAAACGACAGGCTGCCATCCACCGTGAGATAGACCCGCCGGATCGCCTGCAGGACGGACAACGGCCCCTCCGACTCGATCTCATAGTCTTCATGACGAGGTTCCGCATCGCGGGCCGGGTCGAATCGATACAGTTTAAGACGCAATGTGCTCATATCACTCAGCGGGCTCCAGAACGGGACCGGTCGGGCAGGGCCTGGCCTCGAACGCGAACCCATCCCCGTCGCGCCGGATCAGAATATTTTTAAGCCAGTGTTCGTCATCGAGATCGGGGTAATCTTCGCGGTAATGGGCCCCCCGGCTTTCGGTGCGCAGGCGGGCGGCACCGGCCATGGCCTGACCAAACCGTACCATCGCGGCGACTTCCAGCGCCTCGATCCAGTCGTAATTGCCGACCCGGTCATGGTTGGCCAGCGCCATGGCGCCGATATCCGCCTCCTGCATGTCCTCGAAGCGCGCGACGGCTGAGCCAAGTCCTTCGTCGTTGCGGACCACGCCCACATGGTCGTTCATGATTTTCTGCAATTGCGCCTTTACTTCATGGGGTCGCGGCCCGCTGCGCCGATCGGACAGAAAATCGAGAACCCGGCGGCACTCGGCCTCGATGAAATCCCTGTCCACATTAGCCTGCCCTGCGGTGGAGGCCGCCTCCGCCGCGGCACGGCCGGCCCGCTTGCCGAACACCAGGATTTCGGTGAGCGAATTACCGCCGATGCGGCCCGCCCCGTGGGGCCCACCGGAACATTCGCCAACCGCGAACAGACCGGGCACGGTGGATTGCGAATTGGTGTCGATCTTGATTCCACCACATACATAATGGGCCGCCGAGCCCACCTCGATGGGTTTTGTCATGTCGACGCCAAAGGACAGCAGATATTTGGTTTGCGACGGCAAGGACTCCATCAGCGTCTCCATCGACACCGATCCGGGGTCGAAGAAGGCCCCGCCATGGGGGCTGCCGCGCCCGGCCCGCACCTCTCCATAGATGGCCCGCGCATAAATATGGCGTGCCGGGTTGTCGCCCCCTTCCGGATCATAGCGGGCCAGAAACGGTTCCCCTTCCGAATTGAACAGGGGCCGCGCGCCTTTGGTCAGCAGATACTGAAAGGTGAAGAGAACACCGCGCACCGTCGCCGGATGGAGAACCGCATGACCCAGCATCAGGAGAAATTCGATATCCACCAGATCGGCGCCGGCCTCCAGCGCCAGCACATAACCGTCTCCGGTGGAATCCGGCGTGTTGCTGTGGACCGGAAACATTTCGCCGGCCCCGCCGGCCGCCATCACTATGGCACCGGCGCGAATCTCGAGCAGTTCTCCGGTCTGGAAATCGACGGCGATGGCGCCGCATACCCGGTCTCCGTCCTTCAGCAGGCTGGTGACCAGGATCTCATGCATCCGCGGGATCTTCCGCTTGTTTATCTGGCGCCGCAGGGCCTGCATGATGGGCGTGCCCAATGAGTCGCCCTTTTTGATGGAGCGCGGATAGGTCTGCGACGAATCCAGTTTACGCTGGACCAGCTTGCCATCGGGTTCACGGTCAAACCGAGCGCCAAAGGATTCGATATCTTCGACGGCCTCAACCGCGCCGGCCGTAAAAATCCGCGCCAGTTCCGGATCGGCGAGCCCGTAGCCGCCCCGGATGGTGTCGGCGTAATGCACATCGGCATTGTCCCGGGGGTCGGCATAGCCGAAGGCGACCTGAAAGCCCGTAACCGCCGTCTGCGTAAGCCCGCTCTTGCCGACGATGCCCTTCGATAGCACCAGCACCCGCGCCCCGGCTTCATGGGCCTCGACGGCCGCCCGTAATCCACCACCACCGCCGCCGATAATCAGCACGTCGGTTTCAATTGTCCGGTCTATCATGACCTCACCTACTCCTGCGCCCTCCAAACCCCCGCTCAGCTATCCCGTACCGATTCGACAAACAAATCATCGACTGTGAGAGGGCGTTCCATCAACCCCTGATCATCGCAAGCATCCAGAAACATTTGAAGGTTTTCACGATTGGCCGCCAGCCCGGACGGCCAGACATCGGGCGCAAGCCGGTCGCGCTGCTCCTGAAAGCTATTCCAGCCCCATGCCAGCAGGGGATAGGCGGGGTCCTCGTAATAATCATAGGCAATGCGTTTCGATTCCTCCCACAGGGGAATAAGCGCCGGCGCCAACTCGGGTACGCGCGCGGCAACATCACTTCGTATGGCCAGCAGATGCATCAGCGGGAAATATCCGTATTTCCGATAGTAGCGCTCGTCTTCCGCCGACGGATCGGGAAACAGGCGTCTGATTTTGTCACCCGCCTCGGCAAGCGCCTGGTTGGTCCTCTCCGGCCGTTGCGGACAAATCAGCGCATCGATGTCGCCCCGCACCAGCATTTCGCCGATATCGCCGCCCTCGGGAACCCTCTGTACCGATACCCCGTCGGGGAATTCGATGGGCAATTGTTCCGGGCGCATGCAGTGCCAGTTCACATCCTGCCACGCAACGCCGTAATCCCGTTTTAAATCGCCCTTGGCGAGAACCGACAGGGTCACCTGAAAAGCGGTAATGCCCACGTTGCGCCCCACCAGATCCGCCGGGCTCTCGATGCCGGCCGCCGAATTCACATAGATCTGGCTCATGGAAAAATAGCGCCGTGGAAACACCGGTACGCCGACCATCCCGAAGTCCGGATCGCGCGACAGTCCCAGCACGTAAGACCCCAGCGACATCTCGCACACATCGAACTCGAGATCGCGAAGCATACGGTGATGCCGGTCATACCCATCCCGGCGCATCCGGGTTTCGCCAATTTCCAGCGGTTTCAGATTGATGCCGGTAGGCGCGGTTACCTCACCCGTAAAAAAAGGCACGTGCCGTTCGTAACGCTCCAGCGCAATGGTTATGTCCACGCCTTCCTCCTCATGTCTGTCCGTTTCTTGATTTCAGTTTCTCCAGCACCGCATCGGTATGCTGGCCCAGCCTGGGCGCGGCGGATCGGATGGTAAGCGGCGTGTCGCTCATTTGATAGCCACCGGCGACCAGCGAGATGGGGCCTTCATCGGGATGATCGATCTCTATTTTCATGCCGAGATGCGTCACCTGCGGGTCGTCGAAAACCTCGGCGAGCGTATTGAGAGGCCCGGCCGGCACGTCCTGGTCCAGCAATCGCCGGAGCCATGCCTCGCGGTTGTCGGTGGCGAATATGTCCGACAGGGCCGCGTGCAGGGCGTCGTAATTTTTCATCCGGTCGCGGCGGGTGGCGAACCGGGACTCTTCCGCCCATTCCGGATGGCCGATCGCCGCCAGCAGACCGTCCCAGAATTTTGTCGGCGACGACAGATGGATCACAAAGGGCCGTTTGTCGCAATCCACGAAGGCATAGACCTGGGCAAGGTGGGTGCGTTCTTCGCGGTCGGGAACACGCCCGTCATAAAAATACCGCGCCGCGTTCTCCCCGGTCAGTGACACTGTCGCCTGAAGCAGGGAGGTATCAACTTTCTGCCCTCTGCCGGTCCGTTCGCGCGCCAGAAGCGCCGCCAGAATACCCTGGCAGGCGGCGATGCCAGCGAAATGGTCGGAAAAGGAATAACCCATGGGTTTCGGTTCATCGAGCCCGGTCATCAGGCTGAGCAGCCCGCCCATCCCCTGCCCCACCGTGTCGTAACCGGGCCGGTCGCGGTAGGGACCGGACGCGCCAAACCCGGTGATGGAGCAATAGATCAACGCCGGATGATCGGCCGCCACTGCCTCATAACCCAGCCCCAGAGAATCGAGAACGCCGTGGCGGAAATTCTCGATCAGCACGTCGCTCGTCGCGATTATCCGCTCCGCCTGCTCCCTGCCGGTCTCGGATTTAAGATCAAGGACCACGCTTTTTTTATTGCGGTTCAGAGCCTCGAAGGTGGGGCTGAATTTTCCGTCTCCCCAATCTCGAAACGGGTCGCCGCCGCCCGGCGCCTCTATCTTGATCACCTCGGCGCCGAGATCCGCCAGCATCATGCCGGCATAGGGGCCCGCCACATAATTGGCGAATTCCACGATCCGGACCCCCTCAAGCGCCGCCGTCATGGCATCAGGCCTCGTCCGGCGGGGTCACCGCCACTTCCCGGTCGGCGAATTCGATCAGGCTGCGCGCGAGCCCGGTCTGTTTTTCCTCATAGATATGCGCCACCAGACCGGCGGCGCGCCCGACCACCGCGACGCCGCGCATGGCCTCCACCGGAAACCCGATCTCGCTCAGCACCGCCGCCATGGCTCCGGTCACGTTCAGCGTCAGATGCCGCCCCATGGCTGCCTCGATCTCCTCGCCCAGCAGCTTGATCAGGGCGATATGCCGTCCCGCACAGCCGGCGGCCTCGGCCACCTCGAACAGGCGCGTCGCCCTGGGATCGTCCGGTGCATAATGGGGATGACCGAAACCGGGCACCCGCTTCTTCTGAGCCCGGTGCTCGGCAACCACCCGCTGCGCCCAGGCCCGCGGCTCCTCATCGCTGGCGACGGCGTCGGCCAGCAACCTGCCGGCGCCGCTCATGGTGCCCACGTGGCGGTTAGCCACAAGCAGCAAACCCGCGGCCATGGACACCTGCATATCATCAGGCACCGAATCCTCGGTCAGACGGGCGACCAGGGCGCTCGGCGTCAGACCATGATCCATCAGCACGTTGAGACAGGCGTCGAAACATTTGGTGTCCCCGGCACTCGGCATGCGCCCGGTGACGATAAAGAAAAACGTTTCGGTGAAGGTTTTCTCGCCAACGATCTCCGACAGGGTATCCCGCCCGCGAATGGTGAGGGTATCGGTTCGCGAATGGGTTGACCCGATCTGCGTACTAGGCGGTCCGGTCCTTTTGTCGTTCATGGGTCGCGGGCTCCTGTCTGGATGGTCGCCTGATTGCCCCTGAGGCGCCCATAGTGTGCGGGACCAGAGCCGAATTTCATACCCCCGGTTGCTATTTCACTAAGTCTGCCAGCGGCGACGGAAGGCTGTATAATGGGAACCGTCCACTTGATCTAGTTTAAGGAAGCGATCACGTAGACGGTCTGTCGTTAGGTGTTATTGATTTTGGTCAAAACAGCCGGGGGAGGTAGTCCCATGACGATCAAACGCATTCTTGCTCTGCCCGTCGATCCGCAATCGAGAAACGGCGTCCTTAATACCGCCCTCGGTATCGCCAGCAATTTTAACGCTCATATCGATGTTGCCTTCGTCCGGTATGTCCCGCTTTCCTACGCGGATACGGCGGGCGATGAAATGTCGGTTCAGATTACCGCCGATCTGCTGCAAAACCGAAACGACAGCCTCGAAAAAGAAGAAGCGGAACTACGCGCCCTGTTCGACTCCTTTGTCGCAGAAAACCAGATCACGGTATGCGACAGACCCACCGGCGCGGACCTGCCAACCGCCAACTGGATAATTCTGGAGGGTCACCCGGCGGATGCCATCGGACGCAGCGGCGGGGCCTATGATCTCATCATTACCGGCCAGCCGGGGGATCCTCAATCCCTGGGACAGATCACAACTGAATCGGCCCTGTTCGCCACCGGGCGTCCGGTGATCATCGCACCACCGGAACCACCGCCGCATATCGGCGAGACCGTGCTCATCACCTGGAACCGGGGTGCCCAGGCAGCGCGGGCCTTTCATGCCGCCAAGACATTACTTCTCGACCGCGCGAAACGGGTCCGCATCCTGTCCATTACCACCGGCGCCAAACAGGGGCCGCCCGCCGCCGAGGTCGCCGCCAATCTCAAATGGCATGGGATCGACGCGGACGTGGTGGAACTGTCGCCGGATTACCGCTCGGTGGGCGAAGTCCTGCTCGCCGAATCCAGCGCCATCGGCGCCGACCTGCTGGTCATGGGGGCTTTTTCTCACAGCCGGTTGCGTCAATTAATATTGGGCGGCGTCACCAAACACGTCTTTGACCGCGCTGACCTGCCCGTGCTCATGGCGCACTGATTTGGCTTTTGCTGTGCCAGCCCGCTCCCTTAACGTACGAAGCGATTGGTTTTTGTTGACTTGGTATAGGGAAAAGGCGCAGGATTTTTGTGACGGTATTTCCTGTTGGGCTGCCCGTCGGGGGCGGAAGGGAAAGTCACCGTCGCGAAGATAACCACTAGCAGGAGGGTGTGACACGCATGGAACCGCCCGGCCAGTTTAGGCGGCTCAGAGGCTAAATTCGGCATCCCCGGCTTACCCTCAAAAGCCGCCTTCTACCAACCCACACACACTCGAGTGAGAAGTATTGCGTGATTCGGAAACGCGTGTTTCAGGAACATGGCCGGTACTTCGACATCTCAGAAAAATGCGCGCCATACATGGTGTGTAATGGCTAGAAGCCAAAACCCAGAACCCCGACCGCGGTCTCCCGCGGCGGGGTTCATGATTCGGGAGCAGGTCCGTGCCGAATTCCGCTACGCACCCCGCAGCGCCGGCATGACCCGGTCGGCGAACAGCTCGATGGACCGCACGGTCTCCTGCTGCGTCAGGCTGCCGAAGGAAAACTGGCTCACCAGGTAGTTGGCACCGGAAACCGACATTTCGTTGGACAGATAATCGATGATGGTCTCCGGCGAGCCCGCCATGCCCTGACCCTCGGCGCACAGGCCATCGAAGGTGGGCGCCCGGGGATGGCGCGGTTTGCTGCCCCGCAGGCGGAACAGATAGTTGAAACTCTCGTGCCACATGGTGTAGCCGCGCTGGGCGATGCTCATGGCCTCTTCGTCGCTATCGGCGAGGACAATGAACCGGCCGATGCCGATCTTGGGCTCCGGCTCCCGGTCTTTTCCGCTCTCCGTCCGTGCCGCCCGGTAGCTATCGGTGAGTGTCCGGGTCAGGGCGGCATCGTCGAGACTGAGAACGTTGTGACCGTTCCGTGCCGCCCGCGCCGCGCTATCTAGGGAATGGACGCCATACCACAGAGGGGGGTGGGGTTTCTGAAAGGAATCAAGGGCGACCGGCACGTCCTCGTAAGTGTAGAAATCGCCTTTGTAATTCAGCTTCTGGTCGGCGAGGCCCTGTAGAATCACCTCCAGCCCTTCTCCATAGATGCGTTCCGCATCGGCCGGATCGACACCGAACATGCCGAGCTCGATGGGCGACGCACCACGGCCGAACCCCATATCGAGCCGGCCGCCGCTCATCTGATCGAGCATGCAGATTTCCTCGAGCAAGCGAAACGGATCATAGAGTGGCAGGGCAAAGATCATCGGCCCAAAACGCAGCTTTTTGGTCCGTTGGGCCACGGCTGACAGGAAAACGGCGGGCGATGGCGACAGGCCAAGCGGCGTCGCATGGTGCTCGGCGATGTGATAGCTGTAGAAACCGGCCTTGTCATACAGCTCCACGAGCTCGAGCCGCGCTTCGTAATATTCGTGAAGCGGCAGGTCGCTGCGGTCGACATGATCGAAGATGCCGAATTCCATCGTCACCACCCTGTTATTTTATTCCGGCGGAACCGTCGGAAAGATTGGCGGAAGAGAGTGGGAGTTGAACCCACCAGGCACGTTTAACGCCCCTCATCGGGTTTGAAGCCCGAGCGCAGCACCGGCTTACGATTCCCTTCCATGATCTCAGTGTAAAAGCTTTTCCCGGACCGTTAAACCGGCCCGCCGAATATCTCCTCTGCCGTCTTCAGAATGCGCCGCGCATCGCCGATGCGCCGGGTCAGCCCGGCCTGATCGAAATGTTCGAGGATCTCGATGGCCAGATTGCGGCCGATACCGGATTCGCCGCGAAACGCCGCCGCCGTGATCATGCCGTCCTCGGCGGTCAGCGCCAGGCTTTCGGCGATTTCCCCCAGCTCGCGCACGGCAGCGGGGGGCAGAAACCGGTTCTTGCCGATATGGACCACCAGCCCCTGCGCCGCGGCACGGCGCAGAAACCCGAACAGGGGATCCGGTGCGACACCCAGATCGGCCGCCAGATCATGCACCGCCGGCGGCTGCAGCCCGCCGGCCACCAGCGCCGGTTCGACCCGCGCCCAGAGCTGCTTGTCCTTGTCCGCCATGACCGCTTGATGACCGGGCAGGCGCAACTGTTTGTTGGCGCTCACCAGCCTTCCCTCCGTGGCGAGCGCAGCGATCAGCTCGCCGAACAGAACAGGCGGCGGCGGCTTCTCGAAGGACAGGCGCAGCGCGTTCTCCGCCGGGCCGAACCGGTCGGGCGATTTTTCATGGAACCGCGCCAGCGCCGCCAGCGCCTCTTCCGCCAGCGCCCCCCAGCGTGGCGGGGCAATGCCGGTTTCCTCCCCGGCACGTCCCACCCGGGCCATGGGCACGTGGTCAAACAACACCGCCGCTTCGTCGGGTCCAAGATTGCGGGTCACCGTAAATCGCGACAGATCCACCCCGTTGGGCGACAGATCCAGAAGACGGCCCAGGGAATCGGCGGGATCATCGATCTCCATCGCCGCTATATTTTCCAGCCGTTCGGGCCGAGCCCGGCCGCGCGCCGGTGCGAAAGGATCGAGCACCCGCCCGCCGGCCATGGTGCGGGTCGCCGACTGATCGCGCAGGATCAGCCTGTCGTCGCGCAGCGCGCCGATGGGCTGGTCGAGCACAAGCTGCACCAGCGCGGACTCACCCGGTGCGATCTGACGGTCGCCCAGGACGGCGACCCGGGCGCTGACATCCACCGCGCCAAGATGCAGATGCACCGGTGTCCAGTGCTTGAGGGGCCGCGGTTCCGACCGCAGCAGCCGGATGCGGGCATCGAGCCGCTTGGTAGGCGCATGCACCGGCGCCGCGACGATCCAGTCGCCGCGATGCACATGGTCCTTGGAGAGATCCGGCCCGGCGATGTTGAGGGCGCAGCGCTGGCCCACCTGACCGAAGCCCGATTCCTGGTTTTGCGCATGAATGCCGCGAACCCGGGCGGCCAGGCCCGAGGGCGACACAATGAGCCGGTCATCGACGGCAACCCGTCCCGAAAAAACCGTCCCCGTCACCACCAGCCCGGCACCGGGCACCGTAAAGCGGCGGTCGATGGCGAGACGGAACTGTCCGCCTGCCTCGTCGTTGGCAAACTCCCTGGCGACCGTCTGAAGATGCGCGCGCAACGCCGGCACCCCGTCGCCGGTCACGCCGGAGACCGGAAATATGGGTGCGCCTTCCAGCGCCGTGCTGTCCAGCAGCAGCTCCATCAGCTCGCCCACTTCCGCCACCCGATCCGGATCCACCCGGTCGATCTTGGTCAGGGCGATGGCGCCCTTTGTCAGCCCCAGAAGATCGAGAATGGCGAGATGCTCTTCGGTCTGCGGCATGGGCCCGTCATCGGCGGCGACCACCAGCAGCGCATAATCGATCCCGGTGACGCCCGCCAGCATGTTGCGGACAAACCGCTCATGACCCGGCACGTCGACGAAGCCCAGCACTTCCTCGCCATCGAGGGGCGAATAGGCATAGCCGAGATCGATGGAGATGCCGCGCTTCTTCTCCTCGGGCAGCCGGTCGGTATCGACACCGGTCAGCGCCTTGACCAGCACCGTCTTGCCATGATCGATATGACCCGAGGTGGCGATGATCATGGCGTACCGCCGGGCCGGCTCAGCCGGGAAAGCTGAGCCAGAAAATCCGCCTCGTCGCGTTCTTCGAGACAGCGCAGATCGAGCCAGAACGCATCGTCCTGCACCCGCCCGATCACCGGTACCGGCAGGGACCGGAACGACGCGGCAAGGCGCTTCAACGCCGAGCCGATTCCTCTCCCAGCTGAAGGCCGGACGATCAGCGCCATACTGTCCAGCCGTTCCGCCGGCAGGGAACCGCTGCCAATCTGGCTCTGGCACGGCTTTGTTTCCACCGTTACGGAATCCCCCAGCGCAGCGGCCAGCGCGGGCATCACGCGATTTGCCGTGGCCGTAATATGGTCAACCGGTCGCGCCAGCAGTCTCAGGGTAGGCACCCGTTCCACCAGCCGGTCGGGGTCGGCATAGAGCCGCAACACGCTGGACAAAGCGGCGATGGTCATCTTGTCGCAGCGCATGGCGCGCTTCATGGGGTTCTTCTTGATCTTCGCGATGAGATCGGCCCGCCCGGCGATAAGCCCGGCCTGCGGCCCGCCCAGCAGCTTGTCACCACTGAACGTCACGATATCGGCGCCGCTGGCCAGGGTTTCCTGGGCGGTGGGTTCATGGGGCAGGCCAAATCGGGAGAGATCGGTGAGCGTGCCACTGCCGAGATCCACCACGAACGGCAGATCGTTGTCATGGGCGAGTCTGGCCAGTTCCGGTTCGGGCACCGCGGCGGTAAAGCCCTGGACTTCGTAATTACTGGTATGGACTTTCATGAGCAGCGCCGTCCTTGGCCCGATGGCCTCGGCGAAGTCCTTGAGATGGGTGCGGTTGGTGGTCCCCACCTCCACCAGCTTGCAGCCGGCGCGGGCCATGATGTCGGGAATGCGGAAGGCGCCGCCGATTTCGATCAGCTCGCCCCGGGACACCGGTACTTCCTTGCGATTGGCCAGCGCGTTGAGGACCAGAAGCACGGCGGCGGCATTGTTGTTGACCACCGTCGCCGCCTCGGCGCCGGTAAGCTTGCTGACCCATTCGTCCAGATGATCGTCGCGGTCGCCACGGCGGCCGCTTTCCACATTATATTCCAGATTGCTGGCGCCCCGTGCCACGGCGGCAACCGCCTCTATGGCCTCGTCCGGCAGTGGCGCACGCCCCAGATTGGTGTGCAGTACGGTTCCGGTGAGGTTGAACACTGGTTTGAGAGAGGGAGCCACCATGGCCTCCAGCGCTGCCGCGACACGGGCAAGGACCGCGCTTTCCGACGTGTCGGTTGCGGCCCCATCAGCCTCCGCCGCCATGCGCCGCCGCAGCGCCGCCAGATCGTCGCGCACCGCTTCGGTAACCGCCTGACGTCCATAGCCGTCGATCAGAATCATTGCATCAGCCGACCGCAACAATCGATCAACGGAGGGTATGGCCGCCCGCGGCGTACGGACGTCAGACATGAGCGGACCTCCGCCCATAACAAAAGCGGGAGACCAGACGGCCACCCGCTCCTGTCAGAAAGATTAGCGGAGAGTCAGACGGTCGCCGTAATCTGCTCCTTGATGGCGTCTTCCCAGCTGTCGGGATCGAAGCCGCGCGGTCCCTCGTCACCCACATAGGTGATGATTCCCTCCCCGTCGATGACGTACAGCCGGATGGGCGAGGCCACATATTTGTTTTCCACGTCATCGTCGATGCTGTCGATGAGCATGGGGTATTTGAGATCGAGCGCGATCTGGCACGCATTGCCCACTTCGGCCCGCTCATCTTCGTTTGTCGGCGCCTCAAAGATCACCTCTTCGTAGAGGTTCTGCGGCGTCTGCCAGCCATCGGAGGGATGCGCTTCGCGTACATAAATCAGGAAGAATTCGAAATTGTCCTTGTGGGCTTCGTAAATGTCGTTCAGTCGCACGGACTGCATACGGAAGGGAGGTCATGTGTAGGAGCCAAAGGCCAGTGCCACTGGCCGCCCCCGCAGGCTGGACAGTTTCACATACTCGCCGGTGCGCTTCTTCGACCGGTCGAGCCGTTCGATCTCGAAATCCGGCGCCCTATCGCCAACTTTCGGCACGCTATCCTGGCGCGCCTTCTGGGCCGCCATCATGGAATCGAATTCCGCCTCGGTCATATCCGAAATTTCGAGCCAGACTTTTTTCCTCTCCGGAAAACTCAGGTCGGAAGAGGAAAAATCCTTGAAATGGTCGTATCGTGGATCCATCAGCCAGGTTCCCTGCCGTTGATCATTCGGTAATGAGGTTACGGCCATTCTCCGGGGGAGGCAAACAGGATGGAAATCACGCTTATGTTATCGCGTAGGGGAATTTCACGAGGACGGTCATGGTAAACCAGATACCGGTATCCTGTTTGATTCCGGTATCGGTTCGCCCGTGGTTATTCGGCCTGTGCTTTGCGCCACTCTGCATCGGCCCCACAATCGCGTCGGCGGCGGACAGCTCCATCGAAACCGTGGACACACCGGTCATATCCTGGATATCGGCGCAGAACAGGGCGGGCCGCGATAGCCTCGACAATTTTGAAACCGCCCCCGGCCGCCACGCCGCCTTCCGCCAATTGCTGACCGCCCTCACCAAGGGCGATGAGGACAATGCGCTCACGCTCGCCGGGACGTCGGACTTCAACTTGACGGCTTTGCGTCACGAGAAACAGCGCATCCTCGCTGTCACCGACAGGAAGAATCCCCACCGGGGCCCGACGATCCTGATCAATCCCAACCCGAAGATTGATCTCATTGCCGGTGCGCCGCATCCCGGCAATGAAAGGGGCACCTATCAGCAGGCGGTGCTGCTGGTTACCGAACAGGGCGCCCGGGCGGCGATCATCGCCGGGGCGCATCGCTGCGCCAGCCGGACATACGTGACCTGCGACGGCAGGAGCCGCACCTGCGGGTCACGCGAGGCTTACCGGACATCGGATGTGGCGCACAGCCCGGCGACCCTGTTTCATACAGCCCACCTCGCCCTGACCGAAGCGTGGCCCCAGGCGATCGTGCTGTCCCTGCACGGCATGCGCACGGACGACAAAGGCATCCGGACATCGGTGGTCCTGTCCAACGGCATCCGGAGAGCCGATGACGCCGGATCGACGGCGTCGAGCCGGCTGCGAACCGCTTTGGTGACCGCCCTGCCCGATGAAGGCGCGGTGGCGAGCTGCAACATACCCGGCGACCGGCAGTACAAATTCCGCCGCCTGTGCGGCACCACCAACGTGCAGGGCCGGCTGGTCAATGGCGATGAAGACGTGTGTCGCCGCGGCGTCACATCGGGCACCGGGCGTTTCATCCATCTGGAGCAGGACCGCAGGGTACGGAACCCGTTTGCCGATGACTGGCGCGACGTTAAAAATCACAGCTTCATGCAGAACTATCTCAACGCCATCGCATCCGTCGCGCCGCCCATAAAATAACCCATGGCGGCAATGCGTATTACCTATACGGGCCGATCTCCCCTTGCATATTCGAAGGCGCCTGTGACAATGGCACATTGTTCACATGGGGGAGACACATGGCTGAAAAATTAGGAATAGGGGCGACCGTGCCCAGCCTGACCTTGAATCTGGTGGGCGGCGGGACGGCGACCGTGCCCGATCTGACGGATGCCAAATACCAGCTGGTGCTGTTTTACCGGGGCCATTGGTGACCTTACTGCCGCCGGCAGTTGGTCGGCTTTGAAAACATAAAGGCAGAACTCGCTGAGCAGGGGATCAAGGTGATCGCCGCCAGCATCGATGATGAGGAAAAGGCCGGAGAAGTGGCCGCCGATGTTTCTTTCCCTGTGGCCCATGGCGTCACGAAGGCTCAGGCCGATGCCATCGGCGCGTGGTGGGAAGACCGGCGTGGCATCATCCAGCCGTCGGAACTTCTGATCGATTCGGAGGGCAAAATCTGCGTCTCCAGCTATAGCGACGGCCCTCTGGGCCGGATGGATGCTGGAGACGTGGTGAAGCTGGTGGCGTTCTACGAATCGCGCAAAAACCAGTAAACTTCGAGCGTAATTACAAACGGGCCCCGATTTTGGGGCCCGTTTTCCTTTGAACGGTTTCTCGAACCGCAATTCGCTGGTAGTAAGTCTGATGGCGTCGGCACAGCAGATTCTCAAAGACATCTTCGGGTTTGATTCCTTCCGGCCGGGCCAGGAAGACGCGGTCACCGCGTTGCTTGCCGGGCGCAATGTGCTGACCGTCATGCCCACGGGATCCGGCAAGTCGCTGTGTTTCCAGGTGCCGGCCCTGATGGCCGACGGGCTCACCATCGTTGTCTCGCCGCTGGTCGCCCTGATGCAGGATCAGGTGGCGGCGCTGCGGCTCGCCGGCGTCGCCGCCGACACCATCAACTCGTCGCGCGACCGCGCCGATAACGTGGCCGCCTGGCGCCGGGCCGCGGCGGGCGAGACAAAACTGCTCTATATGGCGCCGGAACGCCTCATGACCGACCGTATGCTGCTGGCTCTGGAGAAGCTGAATATCAGCCTGATTGCCATCGACGAAGCGCATTGTATTTCCCAATGGGGTCCCTCGTTCCGGCCGGAATATGCCGATTTGTCCCGTCTGCGCGAGATTTTCCCCCATATCCCCGTCGTGGCGCTGACCGCCACCGCCGACGCGGTCACCCGCGAGGACATTGCCCAGCGCCTGTTCGCCGGCGATGTGGAGTCCATCGTGCTGGGTTTCGACCGGCCCAACATCAAGCTCTCGGTGGAGATGAAACGGGAATGGAAGCGCCAACTTCTCGAATTCGTCGGCCGCCACGAAGGCGACAGCGGCATCGTCTATTGCCTGTCGCGCAAAAAGACCGAGGAAGCCGCCACCCTGCTGTCTTTGGAGGGCGTCCGGGCCCTGCCCTACCATGCCGGCATGGATAAGGGACTGCGCGAGACCAACCAGAATATCTTCATGACCGAGCCGGGCGTGGTCATCGTCGCCACCATCGCCTTCGGCATGGGGATCGATAAGGCCGATGTGCGTTACGTCTTTCACACCGACCTGCCGGGCAGCATCGAAGCCTATTATCAGGAGATCGGCCGCGCCGGACGCGATGGCGAACCGGCGGAAGCCCATATGGTCTATGGGCTGGCCGATATCCGCATGCGCCGCGTCTTCATCGAGGAAGAGGATTCCACCGACGACCGCAAGCGCCGGGAACATAAGCGGCTCGACGCGCTGCTCGGCTATTGCGAGGCGCCGTCCTGCCGCCGCGAACCCCTGCTCAATTATTTCGGAGAGCAAAGCGAGCCCTGCGGCAATTGCGACGCCTGCCTGAACCCCGCCGCCCGCGTGGACGGCACCGGGGAGGCGCAAAATATTCTGTCGGCGGTGTACCAATCGGGCGAGCGCTACGGGGCGGCCCACATCATCGATATATTGCGCGGCACCGAAACCGAGAAAATCGTCCGCGCCCGCCATGACAGCCTGCCCGGCTTCGGCGCCGGCGCCGACCGCAAAAAGGCAGAATGGCAAAGCCTGATCCGCCAGCTGGTGGCCGGCGGTTTCCTGCGGCTCGACATCCAGGGATATGGCGGGCTCGGTCTCACGGAAAAAGGTCAGGCGCTTTTGCAGGGCGACGGCACTTTTCTATATCGCGAGGAAACGGTCAAACGCACACCGGCATCGCGCCGCAAATCCAGCGTCACCGAGGCCGATCACCTCCTTACCGCCGAACAGACGGACCTGCTGGGTATCCTCAAGGAATTGCGGCTACAGCTCGCCAAACAGCGGGGCGTTCCGGCCTATGTGGTGTTTCCCGACCGGTCGCTGATCGACATGGCGCGCCGCACCCCGCGAACCACCAAGGAATTCGCCGAAATCAACGGCGTCGGCGCCGCCAAGCTAAAGGATTTCGCCGAACCCTTCCTCGCCGCCATCAACAATGCCACGGTGGGGTTTGGCGAACGCGGCGTTGGCGCCGATGACCTGCCAACCTAACCAAAGCGCGCCATCCTCCCCGATCACCCGTCACCCTCCCCAATCACCCGTCATCCTCGGGCTTGACCCGAGGATCTGTCCCCGGGCGGAACTCCTCTGCCGAGAGATCCTCGGGTCAAGCCCGAGGATGACGGTATGTTTTTACGGCAAATTATCTCCGACCGGCCCGTCAGGGTTACATCCCGCGCAAACCGTCGGGATTCTTTACAACTCCACGTAAAGCGCGGACCGACTGTCCATTAAGTCTTTGATATTTAACAATAGGCCCACCTTGGCACGGTTCTTGCATGGCTCTTGATAGTGCAGCAAATACGGCAGGTGTCGGGATGAAACGGTTTGAGGATTTTGCCTGGGGATTCCTGGCAACCGCCCTGTTCGCGACGTTTTTTGTCCTGGCATTTCCGTTTTAGAGGCCTAACCGTCTTCCAGCGCGGCCTTGGCCGCCGCATAGGCATCGATCCCCAGCGCCGCGCGCATCTCCGCCGTATCGGCGGCTTTCCAGTCTTCCAGCGGCGCGCCGGTGGAATCGGCCACGCGGTCGAGACCGTTGAACATACCGACGATACCGGCCGCATCCACCAGCGCCGCATCGCCCAGCGCGGCCTGCAAGGCGTCTCGCGCCCCGCCCATGGCTGCGTCGTCGGCCAGTGTCACCGCCTCGGCAAAGGCGACCAGCAGATCGCCATGGGGAATGCCCGACGCCGCACCGTCACCCGCGGTGAGCGCCTGAAGATCAATGTCGTCGCCAGTGTGTTTACTGCTCTCACGGAGCATTTGCGCATGGCTGGTGGTTCAATAGGTACATTGGTTGAGGGCCGACACCCGCCCGGCGAGAAGCTCGATCTGAGCCCGCGTGATGGCGCGGACTTTCTTTGAGAATTCGCGCATGGCATCGCCGGGCAGATACTGGTGGGCGCCGAGATCGAAGAAACTGCGCGCCTCATCGGGCACCAGCGTAAGAGCGCGGCGAATACTTGATTCGCGCCCATGACAGAAATCCGTCTCATTGGGCCCGGCCTCATCCCAGGCGATGTTGGGCAGCCACGCTTCCCCCTGCCGCGCTTCCGCCGGCCGGTAGCGCGATGGTTCCCCGGGCTGAGGATCGGGAAGCGGATGCTGCACGAGTCCGAGCCCTCGGGAAAAAACATCGATGGCAACGGTATGCGCGACGATGCTCACCAGTTCCACATATTCAGTGTCATCGATGCCGCCGCCGCGCATCTTTTCGCTCCAGCTTTGCGTCAGCCGGCCAGGGTCCGCGACCATGCGATGGATGATTTCAATCCATGTGTCAGGAAGATCAGCGAGACTGTCATGGGCGCCATCGACCGCAAAGGGCGACAGCGCCGCTTTTTGGCGGGCGCACAAAGGACAGGATCTGGCGTGGCGCGTCTCGGCGGCAATGCTTACCCGCGTCGCACCGTCGAGCCAGGTACCCGCCTTGGCGATCCGGTCCCAGACACGGCCATGGACCTCCGCCAGATCGTCGCGGATGTCATAGGGTGATGTCTCGTAGGATATCATTCCCACCTCCTGCCAAATCCATATCCAATAGTTAGACAGCAGGCGGCTGCCTCGTCAATCCATGCCCGGGTGCCGTTGCCGCTTCAGGCGCTTTGACCGACCCGATGGGGCTGCGAAAGCGCGGCACGGAATTTTCTGTCGCGTTTCAGGTGCCATTCGCGGCTCATGGCATCCTGCCGCGATCCATGGGGTTCGGCGTAGAGAAGACTCCAGTGCCGGCCACGGGTCGACCGGGCACCGGTGCCGTCATTATGCTTTGCCAGCCGGCGCTCCAGATCATTGGTCCAGCCCACGTAAGTACGCCAGCCGCCGCGGCCGTGGCTTCCCAGCACATAAACAAAACTACTCATGGATCCGATCGATTAAACGTCGCCCCGTCGGGCAAGCCTATGATAACCAATTCCGGGCCATCCTGACGCGAAAATTTGTCGATGGATTCATCACCCGTTAGGGGAGGTGGGTGCTCGCCACGCGCTTGGGCCTGACCCGACAAAGCGCCAGCGCATTACTTTTCGGCGTGGCCGTAATCCATTTTGGCGGCTTCTTTCGATACGTAGCCGTAGCGGATGTCGTCGGCAATAGAATCTTCAGACCGCTTCGCCGGGGGACCATAGCCCCCGCCACCGCCGGTTTCGACAATCACGCGCCCGCCGGCCGCCACCGGACGTTCGTCCTTGAGCACCATTTCGCCCTTCTCTCCAGGCTGCTCGATGATCACCCGGGACGCATCGCCATCGCCGCCACCAAGCACGCCCCAGGGCGGGCACAATGACCGCTCGAAGCCGGTGGAGACGGTGAGCGGCGCCAGCATGGTGTATTTTTTGGTCAGACCCAGCCCGCCGCGAAATTCACCCGGTCCGCCGGAATCGGTCCGAAGCTCGAACGCATCGACGCGCACGGGATAGGTCGCCTCCAGCACCTCGGCGGGGATCACCCGTGTGTCGCCATGGCAATTGGTGCGGAACGGACCCGGCCCGTCCATGCCGGCCAGCGCCCCCCAGCCGCCATAGCCGCTGTCGTTCATCTGGAACAGCGCGCCGGTCCCGGGCAGCTTCCCGTGGAACCGCAGGGTACAGAAATTACCGAAATGGGCCGCCGCCGCATGATCCGGCATGGCCGGCGCCATGGCCTTGATCACCGTGTCGATCACCGTCGGCAGGGGCATGTTATAGCGCCCCATGGCCGCGTTATCGGTGGCGCTGAGGATCTTGCCCGGCGGCAAATTGAGCTTGAGCGCCCTGAAAGTCCCTTCGTTAGCGGGCTCATGCGGCGCCACCAGGAACTTGAAGGCAACGCGAGCAACCGTATAGCCGCCGCCGCTAACGCCGGAATTCAGGGGCCCACGCACCTGATCGACGATGTTGGAGAAATCGATGGTCATATCGTCACCGGCGACCTCCACGGCGATCCTGATGGGCAACGGCACATCCAGATCGATGCCGTCATCATCGAGAAAGGAATCCGCCTCATAGCGCCCGTCGGGGATGGCGCGAACGGCATCCCGCGCGGCGGCTTCCGACTGATCCCAGATGGTCTCCACCGCGGCGGCCAGCGTGTCCGCGCCATAGCGGTCAAACAGAGCACCGAGACGCTCGCACCCCATGAGACACCCGGCACGCTGGGCCTCCACATCACCCCGCACCAGATCGGGAAAACGCGTATTGTTTTCGATCATGCGATAGATCTCGGCCACCCGTTCGCCCCTGGAGAACAGCTTGACGGTGCGGAACTGAATGCCTTCCTGGAAGATGTCGGTGGCGTATTTGGAGATCGAGCTGACCACCCGCCCGCCGATATCGAGCCAATGCGCCGTGATGACCACAAAGGCAACCAGTTCCTCGCCATCCCTGCCGGCGAAAACCGGGCTGTACATGGCCACGTTGTTGAGGTGCTGGCCCATGGTGGCGGCATGGTTGGTGATGATGACGTCACCCGGATGGAGATTGTCTTTTCCGTAAATCTCGAGCCCGTCGCGCACCGCGGCGCCCAGAACATCGGCGATGAAGATCGGCATGCCGCCGGTACATTGGCAGATCAACCGCCCTTCGGCATCGAGAATCCCGACCGCGTAATCCTTGTATTCATAGATCAGCATGCTGTAGGCGGTGCGCGCGAGATTGGTATCGATCTCGTCGGCCAGCGTGGTGAAGGCTCCCCGGATCACCTCCAGCGTGATGGGATCGACCCGTTTTCCACTACTATCCATGATCCGCTCCCTGACCGCACGAAATCCGAATTTCCCCCAGCGCGCCGATCTCGAACCGGTCGGATTTGCCGATCAGGGTGGTCGATCCGTACTCCTCGATGATCGCCGGTCCATGGGCGCTAAAACCGGGCGCTAATGCCGCCCGATCATAAATAGCGGTCTCGGTGGGGACGGTGTCCTGCGGCAGGCAGACCGGGCGCGAGGCGCCGGTGGCGGATGTGTCTTCCTGTAACCGGCTTAAGCGCGCGACATCCGGCTGTTGCGTCGCCATGATCGCGCCGAGATGGAGCCCGACATATTCGATAATGGCCGCCTCATCGGCATGGCCATAGCGGCGGCGGTATTCCTCGGAGAAGGCCCGGCGAAGAGCGGCCTCGCTGTCCAATTCCCCGACGGCGATCCTGATGGAGTGCTTTTGACCCCGGTAGCGCATCTCCGCGTCATAGTCGAAATCGATGTCGCCCGCCGCCTCTTCGCGAAGCTGGGCGGTGGCGGCCTCGGCCATCTCGGCGAAAACATCTCGGGTCCGGGCAACGGCGGCCTCGTCGAGGAGGCACAAATATGTCCGCGCTTCATCGACCCGTGCGTTGGCGAGCAACATGCCGGTTGCCGAGAAATTTCCCGGTTCCGGCGGCACGATCACCTGCGGTATGTCGAGCGCATGGGCCAGGGCGCTGGCATGAAGCGGCCCGCCGCCGCCATAGGTGAGCAGGGCGAAATCGCGCGGATCGAGACCGCGCTCAACACTGATTTTGCGAATGGCGCCGGCCATGCGATCGACCGCGATGGTCACCACCCCATCGGCCATATGAAGCAGCCCGTCCTCGCCCTCATAGCCGAGCGGGGCCGCGATGGCGTTGTTCAGGGCGTCGCGTGCCGCGTTCACATCCAGCGTCAGTTCACCGCCGAGGAAACGGTCGGGATCGAGCCGGCCCAGGATGAGGTTGGCGTCGGTGACCGTCGGATCCGACCCGCCGCGGCCATAGCAGGCCGGCCCCGGTTCGGCTCCGGCGCTTCTGGGGCCCACATGCAAACGATTTTGGGCGTCAAGCGCCGCGATGGAACCGCCGCCGGTGCCGATCTCGACGATATCGATGACCGCGGCGCGGATCGGAAACCCGGTCTCGAACCCGCCGATATAGGTAGCGTTTTCGACCGAGAACCGGCCCTTGCTGATCAGCGTGCATTTGGCGGTGGTGCCGCCCATATCGAAGGCGATGACATTATCGAGCCCCAGCGACCGGGCAAAGGCGGCGGCGCCGATGCAGCCGCCGGCCGGGCCTGATTCGACCAGCTTGACCGGCTCGCGGCGGGCGCGGGCGGCCGACAGAACGCCGCCATTGGAGCCCATCATATAGAGCGCGCCGTCATAGCCGCGGTCGCGCAGCGTGGTCTCGAACTGCCCGAGATATTCCGCCACCATGGGCCCAACGAAGGCATTGGCGCTCACCGTCGCGCTGCGCTCATATTCAAACCATTCGCGCGACAGTTCGGTACCGGCGCTCACATAAGTGTCGGGCAATTGGTTGCGCAGGCGGCGCGCGGCTTCGGTCTCGTGACCGGGCGCGGCATAGGAATTGAGAAAGGAGATCGCCACCGCCTCGACACCGTCTTTCCTGAAAGTCTCCGCGAGCCTGTCGAGCCCCTCCAAATCGAGCGGTTCGATTTCATTGCCCTGCCCGTCGATCCGGCCGCCGATTTCAAACCGCAGGGGCCGGGGCACCAGCGGCGGGTCGCGCCGGTAGCGGAGATCAAAGGGTGTGGGCCGGTTGCCACGGCCGATCTCGAGGGT
>JABJKO010000053.1 GCA_018660305.1 Rhodospirillaceae bacterium | reverse complement strand
TTTCGTTTCGGTCTCGACCATGAATCGCCGGGAGCGCGGCGGCTTGAGGCGATGGTCGCCTGGCGGTGCCGGGTTTTGGCTCTGCCCTACGGTGACCAGGGCTTGTTGATCTCCCGCGTGCTTTATGAGGAGATTGGCGGCTTTAAGGCGATACCCCTATTTGAGGACGTGGACATCATGCGCCGGATCGGCCGGGCGCGGCTGGTGATGCTGAAGAGCTGGGCCGTGACGTCGGCAATCCGCTATCAGAAGTCAGGCTATCTGGTGCGTTCTTTGCGCAATCTGCTCTGTCTGGCGCTGTACCGGCTTGGCGTGCCCCCCCATCGGATCGTGCGGCTCTATGGGGTACGACCGTGAAACCCCGGCCTGTGGTCATCGTCTTTTTGCGGGCACCAGAGCTTGGCACGGTGAAACGCCGTCTCGCCGCCGGGATCGGTATGGTCGGCGCACGACGATTCTATGTAGATACATCCCGCGCGCTTCTCCGGCGGATTGGCGCCGACCCGAGGTGGGAGGTGCATCTCGCGGTCACGCCGGACCGGGCGGCGACACAGGGCCGATACTGGACGCAGAATCTGGCGCGCTTCCCACAGCGTCACGGCGATCTCGGGCATCGCATGGAGCGGGCAATTTTACGGTTTCCAAACCGGCCGGTGGTGCTCATCGGCAGCGATATTCCCGACTTGGACCGGCACCATCTCAACCAGGCGTTCGAGGCGCTCGGAAGCAGCGATCTTGTCTTCGGTCCGGCAACTGATGGCGGTTACTGGCTGGTTGGCGCGCGCAATGCCGAGATGGTGCGCGGGCTGTTCCGGAACGTAATCTGGTCGAGCCCCAAAGCGTTGGCACAGACCTTGGCTAACAGGCCCCATAGGCGAATTGCGTTATTAGGTGAGCTCGACGACATTGATAATATGGACGACTTCAATCGGTGGTGCCTATCAAATTAAATCACGCCCTTACCTCGACCAACCTGGTCGTCGTCGATCCCTTTAGGCCTTGATGCCGTCCATCAGAAAGAATTTTGTGTCAGGCTGCACGCCGTCTATTTCAGTCACCCGGAAATCCCGGAAATCGTCGCTGTATCGCTCGTAAACCTGCTCTGCGGTGTCGAAATGACGGACATGCGAGACGTAAGGAAAATTGGGTACTGTTCCGAGAACCCGGGTGCCCGGTCGAATTTTTCCGATCACCTCCAGCTCTTCCTCCACATGTTCGAGAAATTCAGTCGTGACGATCGTATCGTAGGTCTCCGTCTCGAGTAGTTCTGTGGTCAGGGCATTGTCGAGGGCAAAACTCAGTGTGGGGTTGGCATCTCGGGCGAAATCGATTGCGACGTCACTGAAATCAATGCCCAGATACCGGTCAAACACGCCGGCAGCATTCATTGCACTTGCCAGTTGTCCGGGGCCGCAGCCGATTTCTAAGAGATATGTGGCTGGTGCGTTTCTCAATCGGTCGACTATTACTGTCCACAGAAAATAATAAGGCGATTTCGTGAAGGGCTCGCGCCAGTCCGGGTTTCCGGAAAAGGCGCTGTCATAATAGTCTGAGCCCTGTTGGCCTTGTTGAATTGGGGTTGGCTTTCTCCGAAATAAATTCAACGCAAGATTTTTCACGATTACTGTGTCGTTGGACAGTTTTTCCGTCAAGCCGTTTGCATATCTCATGATTGCCTAATCCTGCTTCCAAAATTGTTTGAAGTAAGGGGGCATCCGAATTCTGCACGCGTCGATTATCCGTGCGCGTGACGGCTCAAGATTCATCTGGGCTAGTGACGGCCACCTGTTTGCAAAACGGGTGGTTCCGAGATGCAAGCTCGGAAACCGACAATCCAATATTCTAAAACAGGAATACTTCAAATCTCTGTCCCGCTATATTTCCGAGCCCCCTGCCCGGTAGTCATAGAGACATATGCAAGATCCGTGCCAACTATCCAAAATTGTTTTGGATCAATAAGTTATGAGATTCGATGTCGGCTGATTTACCAAAATTGTAAAATTATCCGACACTTTTACGGCTGATTCCGCCATTTCCAAAAAAAACCGTAAAATTTTCCGACAGTCTAGCGTTCCTGGAGGCGGGGCAGCAGTTCGGCGAAATTGCACGGCTTGTGGCGGATATCGAGCTGGGCCTTCAGGATACCGTCCCAGGCATCGCGGCAGGCGCCGGTGGAGCCCGGCAGGGCGAACAGATAAGTCCCGCCCGCGACACCGGCGGTGGCGCGCGACTGGATGGTCGATGTCGCGATGAGGTCATAGCTCAGCATGCGGAACAGCTCACCGAAGCCCGGAATTTCTTTCTCATAGACTTCCGCGAAGGCTTCCGGCGTCACATCGCGGCCCGTGACACCCGTCCCGCCCGTGGCGAGAACCACCTCAACCGAAGGATCGCCGATCCAGTGTTTCAGCTTGCTTACAATGGAGGCTTGATCGTCTTTGACGATGGCTTTTTCGGCGAGCGAATGGCCGGCTTCGGTGAGACGCTCAACCAGGAGGGCGCCCGATTTGTCGGTTCCTTCGGTTCGCGTATCGGAGACGGTGAGTACCGCGATATTTACCGGTGCGAACGGGACGCTGTCGTCAATTCCGGCCATTTTCGGCATCTGCAAGCTGCGAACGATCCAGCGCTTTGTAAACCGGTCGTTTGCCCGCGGCAATGGCGTCGAGCGATGGCGCGGGCTGGCCCAGCCGTTCGCGATACATCCAGAGGTTGGACAGGACCCGTTCGACAAAGTCGCGGGTCTCCCGTGACGGGATGCTCTCGATGAACAGAAGAGGATCCTCTGTGCGGCTTTCCACCCGGCGCTTCCACTTGCCGAGATTGCCCGGGCCCCCATTATAGGCGGCGGCCATCATGAACAAATCTCCCTCGACACGCTCATGCTGGATCAGATAGCGCAGATATTTCTGACCAAGGGTCATATTGAGCCCGGGGTCGTATAGCTTGTTGCGGGCCCGCCCGCGAAACCGTCTGTTTGCCATATAGCCCGCTGTTCCGGGCATAAGCTGCATCAGCCCGCGCGCACCGGCGCCGCTCCGGGCGCGGACATTGAAGGCCGATTCCTGACGCATGACCGCGAAGATCAGTGCCCGGTCGATTGTGAAGCCGTTCTTGGGTATCCAGCGTGGTACCGGATACAGGCCGCGCTCAATGCGCTGGCCGTTTTCGCCTTCCAGCGCGGCTGCGGCGCGGAGTGCGAGAGCCGGCAGGCCGATCTGATCGGCGATGGCAACCAGAGCGAGGCGCATGGCCGGCCCGCCGCTGCTGGTCAGTAGCCGTAGTTCAGTTTCTGCCCGATGAGTCTGACCGACCTGAATGAGAGCCAGAGCCCGTTTGGCGTGTCTGGTCTGCAGGGCGACGGCCACGTCGCCTTCATCATCGAGCACCGGTTCATTCCACTGGAAGGGTGAATTCCGGCCAACCAGGCGACGGCCGATAATGCCATAAAAAGTCCGGGGATGTTCCGCGGCACGGCTCAGCCAGTGGTTCACACGCTGCGGCTTACGGGCTACCAGATTGGATCTCGCGGCCCAGAATGAGGCGGCGGATTTATGCCAGTCCGAAAGACCGCGGGTATCCGCCATGGCTTCGAAATGCGATGCGGCGTCGTTGAAACGGCCGAGCCCGAACGCCGCGAGACCCGCATACCAGTGGCCAAAGGGCGCATATCGGCCGGAACGCCGCGCGGCGGGATCTGCCACGTCGAATGCTTTTTGGTCATTGCCGAAGAAGAACCAGCCGGCGGCGATGCGGGCGTAGGCAATATCCCGATGGGCAGGGGACATTTGCCGTTTCTGTTGCCTGAGGTATTTTTCCGCCTGCGTAAGCTGCTGGCGCCGGACCATCCCGCGAATTCTTCGATGGATTGACAGGGTCCGCCGACTATAGCGCAACCCGTCGAGGACGGCGGGCTCGAATCCGCCATTGCCGCTTTCGCCATGATAGGCGGGCTTGGGGCTGCGCGGTCGCCTCGGCGATCGTGCGTTGCGGGGTTTTCGTCGAAGCGCCAGCTTGTGAATGCGCCGCGCTTCCGGGTGATCACCATACAGCTTCATCCAACCGGCAAGCTCCCTGTAGCGCGACCGATAGCGGGTTGGGTGCAGATAGCGTTGGGCTTTGACGTGGCCGAGCAATAGAGGGCTGCTTAATTTTTTGATCTCGCGGTCCGCGAGGCGCCACTTCCCGTTCACCTGCAGAGCAAAAATGCGGCGATAGCGGCCCACGTCTTCTTCGCTCAACGGCGTGGGCAGGACCATACCGGCCGAATCAGCCGATGCCTCAGCCGACGGGTTGGCCGTCGGCAAGCTGCCACTACTCTCCGCGGCACCCGTGGCGGTGAATGGTAACGCTACAAAAATGAGAACGGCGCCGATGGCACCCTTAAGCTGAAATCTACTCAAAACCTACTGCCCTCTGACGTATCGAAGCAATCAACTGACCATCGCGCATGGAGTATTAATGACTCGCTAAGCTACGCCGGGAGGGTAGGGGGATCGGTTGGCTCAGGTCAATCTTCTTTCGCCAGACGGTGCTTGATTTCCAGCAGATCCTGCCAGGTTTCCCGTTTCTGGGCAGGCGAGCGCAGGAGATAGGCGGGATGCAGCATGGCCCTTGCGTCGATCGGCGCGGTCATATGAGGCGATTCATAGGTACGCCAGCTTCCCCGCAACCGCATGATCCCCTGCGTCGTTCCGAGGAGGGTTTTGGCCGACGTGCCGCCGACAAATACCAGTATCTCGGGCGCCACCAGCTCGATATGCCGTTCAACGAAGGGCAGACAGGCGGCTGTTTCCGCATCGGTCGGCGACCGGTTTCCCGGCGGCCGCCAGGGCAGGATGTTGGTAATATAGACAGCCTCCCGGTCGAGGCCGATGGATGCCAGCATCAGGTCAAGCAGTTTGCCCGCCGGACCCACGAACGGCACCCCCTGGCGGTCTTCCTCCGCGCCGGGGGCTTCACCGATAAACATCAATGCCGCATCGGGGTTGCCGTCACCAAAGACAAGACTTTTCGCTGTCTGTTTCAGGGCACAGCCCTCGAAAGCGGCGAGCGCATCGCGTAACGCCGCGAGGGATGTTGCTTCGGCGGCGGCGGCCCGGGCCGATCGCGTCACCTCGTCGCGAGAAATGAGTTCAGCGGCGGGGCGTTCTTGAGCGGGCGGTTGGCTAACCAGTATGGGCGGGGGCGGCGCTGCCTTTCGCGTCTCTGGCGGCGGGTCCGGCGGCGCGATCAGGCGATTGATCGGTTCAGCGGCGAGCACATCGTCGATTCCTGAATCGACGTACCATTTCAAAAGCTGAAGCAGCTCGCCATCCTGTCCCATGCGCGGACTCTACCACGGGTTCGGGCAATCTGGTAGAACAGCATCATGATGAAATTTGTTCGAATGTGACGGAGGGTTTCGGTTCGGATGGAACGGGAAGCGATGGAAGTCGATGTCGTGATCGTTGGCGCGGGGCCGTCGGGCCTGTCGGCGGCCATACGGCTGGCTCAACTGGCGCAGGAAACCGAGAGGGAAATCTCGATTTGTGTGCTTGAAAAAGGCTCTGAGGTTGGTGCGCATATTCTCTCCGGCGCCGTGCTCGAGCCTCGTTCACTGAATGAGTTGATCCCGGACTGGAAGGAACGGGGTGCGCCGCTCAACACGCCGGCGGCCGAGGACCGGTTCCTGTTCCTGACCAGGAACAGCTCGTTCCGGCTGCCCACCCCGCCTCAGATGCACAACCATGGCAACTATATAGTGAGCCTGGGAAATCTGTGCCGTTGGCTGAAGGATCAGGCCGCCGAACTCGGTGTCGAAATCTTCGAGGGCTTCGCGGCGGCGGAAATTCTCTATGACGATGACGGCCGTGTCCTCGGGGTCGCCACCGGTGACATGGGTGTCGGTCGCGATGGCCAACAGAAGGAGGGCTTTACGCCGGGCTATGAACTGCGTGCCCGCTATACCCTGATCGCCGAAGGCTGCCGGGGCTCTCTGACCAAGGGGCTGTTCGAGCGCCACAACATGCGCGAGGGCTGCGATCCCCAGACATACGCCCTCGGCATCAAGGAGCTGTGGGAAATCGATCCCGAAAAGCACAGCCAGGGCCGGGTCATCCATACCATCGGCTGGCCGGTGGATGCCAAAACCTATGGCGGTTCGTTTCTCTACCATCTGGAGGACAATCAGGTGGCCGTGGGCTATGTGGTCGGACTCGATTATCCGAACCCCCATCTCAGCCCGTTCGAGGAATTTCAGCGGTTCAAGACCCACCCCGACATCCGGTCGACCTTCGAGGGCGGGCGGCGCGTTGCCTATGGCGCGCGCGCCTTGAACGAGGGCGGGTTTCAATCCATTCCCACGCTGATCTGTCCCGGCGCCGCTATTATCGGCTGCGCCGCCGGTTTTCTGAACGTTCCCAAGATCAAGGGAACCCACAATGCCATGAAAACCGGCATGATCGCCGCCGAGGCGGTCGCGGACGCTCTGGCCAATGATGCGCCGGCGCTGCTGTCAGCTTATCCCGAGGCGCTCAAAAAGAGCTGGGTATGGGACGAGTTGTACCGGGTCCGCAATATCCGCCCATCCTTTCGGTGGGGAATGTTGGCAGGGCTCCTCTATTCTGCCATCGACACCTATATTCTGCGCGGCCGGGCGCCGTGGACCATGCACCATCATGCCGATCATGAATCGCTCATGCCTGCTGATAAAGCGCCAAAAATCGACTATCCCAAGCCGGACGGCGAGGTATCCTTCGACCGGCTGTCCTCGGTCTTTATTTCCAACACCAACCACGAAGAAGACCAGCCGGGCCATCTGATCTTGAAGGACCCGGACGCGCCAATCACCGTGAATTTGGCTCAATATGACGCGCCGGAACAACGGTACTGTCCGGCAGGAGTCTATGAAATCGTGCGCGATTCAGACGATTCAGAGCCAAAATTGCAGATAAACGCGCAGAATTGCGTCCATTGCAAAACCTGCGATATCAAGGATCCGGGCCAGAATATCAATTGGGTCGTCCCGGAGGGTGGCGGTGGGCCGAATTATCCCAATATGTAGCAATTGGGTCGATCTGCCAGTATTGCTCGCATCGGTGCACGGCTTCGGCTAGAATAACCGTTCCGTATCGCGGATCAGAGCATAAACGCCAATGGCTGCGGGTAACGAAACCTTATGGCGGTTCCACGTATAGTGTTGAACGGTAGGGGCATTAAGCAGAATCCATGAAAATCCGGCATCAAAATAGACGCTCTCATTTGACCGTCTCCGCTTCCAAGGCTGTTTTCTGGCCAATGGCCATAACCCTCGGTTTGACGGTTAGCGCCTGCGCGCAGGAGGGACCCCCGACGCGTGTGGCGGCGGCAGACAAGGCTCAGGCTGTTTCCGAGGCGCCGCGGGAGATTTATGTGGCATCGGCCGCGGGCAAGTATCTGGCGGGCCGGTTCGCCCGTCGTAACCGCGATTTTGGTAATGCCGCCGAGCTCTTGACCGACGCCCTGTCGCTGGATTCGGCAAACCGAAAGATCCGGCGCCAGGCATTTTTCTCGCTGGTTGCCAGCGGGCGCCTTGAGCAGGCGGCTAAGCTGGCCCGCAAGATCGTCGGCACCAACGCTGGCGAGCCGATTTCGAATTTGACGTTGGTCGTTGAAGACATGCGTCGTGGACAACTCGACCAGGCGGCGACCCGGCTGGTGGATATGCCGCGTCGCGGGATGAATACTTTCACCTCACCGCTTCTGCTGGCGTGGCTGCGCCAGGCTCAGGGTAAAACCGGGGAAGCGGTCAAGGCGCTCGACGGGCTGTCGAAGGTCGCGTCTTTTGTCGGCCTGCGCCATCTGCATGTGGGTCTGATAGAGGATCTGGCCGGTCGTGATGAGGCGGCGGACAAATCCCTCAGTGCGGCGGTCAAGAGTACCGCATCCTTGCGCGCGGTTCAGGCCTATGGGCGATTCCTCGAGCGCAAGGGGCGAACGAAAGAAGCCAGGGCGCTGTACAAGAACTTCATAGACAAAAATAACGACACGGAAGCGCTGGACACGGCTCTTGATCGGCTGAAATCCGGAAAAAAGCCGAAGCGCCTTATCTCCAACCCGATGGAGGGCATGGCCGAGGTTTTCTTCAATTTGTCGGGAACGCTGGCTCAGGGCCGCTCCAATGATCTGGCACTGATTTATGGCCGCTTTGCCTTGCGATTGCGTCCAAGCTTTCCCCTGGCGCAGGTGTTGCTGGGCGGGCTGCTGGAATCTCTCGATCGGAAAACCGAAGCGCTTTCCCTCTATGAGGCGGTGAGCCCGGACTCTCCGTTGTACTGGTCCGCACGGTTGCGCAAGGCGGCGACGCTCGATGATCTGAAGCGTACCGACGAGGCAATCACCCAGTTGCAAAAGATGGCGGAGGAGAGAACCGATCAGTCGGAACCGTTTATCCGTCTCGGTGATTTGTTCCGGACCAAGAAACAGTATCAGGACTCCGTCGATTCCTATAGCGGGGCGATCAAGCGGATTGGCAAGCTGTCAAAAAGCCACTGGTCCCTGCTCTATGCCAGAGGGATTGCCTATGAGAGATCCAAGCAATGGCAAAATGCCGAAACGGATTTTCTCAGGGCCTTGAAATTGAGCCCGGAGCAACCCTTTGTTCTCAACTATCTTGGTTATTCCTGGGTAGATCAGGGCAAGAATTTCGAGCGGGCCAAGGAGATGATCGAGCGCGCGGTGCAGCTCCGGCCCAACGATGGATATATCGTCGATAGCCTGGGGTGGGTCCTGTACAAGATCGGAGAATATGACAACGCGGCGCGAAAATTGGAGCGTGCGGTCATCCTTCGGCCGGAAGATCCAACCATCAACGATCATTTGGGCGATGCGTATTGGCGGGTGGGCCGTTTTAATGAAGCGCGTTTCCAGTGGAACCGGGCACTGTCTCTGGAGCCTGAGAAAAAGGATGTTCCGGCCATTGAGAAAAAGCTCCGTAAGGGTCTTGTGGATGCACCATCCAAGGATAGTCGGGGCTGAGCCAGGTCGGGAACCGTTTCGATGGCGTCGTTAACCGTCCAGGCGCCCGCTAAAATCAATCTCTTTCTGCATGTTGTCGGCCGCCGCGCCGATGGCTATCACGAGCTCGATAGCCTGATCGCCTTTGCCGATTGCCATGATGTCGTTCGCGTCGAGAGCAGCGATAATCTGACTCTGGCTGTTGAGGGCCCCTTTGCCGGCGATCTGGAGGCGGATGCGGACAATCTGGTTTTGCGTGCCGCGCGCGCCGTCATGGAAGCGGTGGGAGAAACCCGGGGAGCGGCCATAACCCTGTCAAAAAACCTGCCCGTCGCGTCGGGTATCGGAGGCGGTTCGGCCGACGCGGCAGCGGCTATCCGGGCGCTGAATTCTCTGTGGCGGCTCGATCTCAGCGCGGAGGCGCTTGCGAAAATCGGATTGTCGCTTGGCGCCGATGTGCCAATCTGCCTGTTCGGTCGTCCGGCCCGCGTTCGGGGGATCGGGGAGCAAATTACCGCCGCGGGTTCCTTGCCCCCCTTGGGGCTTGTTCTGGTCAATCCAGGCGTGGCGGTTTCCACCGCTAGGGTATTCGAGTCGAGAGAGGGCGCGTTTTCGGATCCGGCCTCTTTTCCCGAAAAAATCCCGGGCCGCCACGAGCTGATCGCAGCCCTTGCCGGGACCCGTAACGATCTGGCGCCACCGGCCATGGACCTGTCCCCTCGAATTGTGGATGTGCTGCAGGCGTTGGGTGCCCAGGGCGATTGCCTGCTGTCACGGCTTTCGGGAAGTGGCGCGACCTGTTTCGGGCTGTTCCCCGACAGTGAAAAGGCGGGTGAAGCTGCCCGGGTCATCCGGGATATGCAGGCTGGATGGTGGGTTCACGAGGGCTGCTTCCTGACGGAGACGCCAACCCCAGCATTGGATTAGGGCTCTAGTTGGTACCGCCGGGCGCCATGGCGCCGACCACCTGGCGTAAATCCTTCAACAAATCGGACGTTGGTTTGCCGTCTACCGGTAGCCCGGCGAAGCGCTGATAAAGCTTAATCGCTTCGACGGTCTTCCTCCCCAGAACGCCATCGGCCGGACCAGGGGAGAGATCAAGCTTCGCGAGGAGACGCTGCAAATTGATGATACCCGCCGGTGACAAAGTCCGGCTTTTTGCGACATCGCCACGGGGACCGGTTTTTACCGGCGTCCTGCTGGCTGTCAGTGTGTTGTCGGACTGCAAGGGCAATTCTTTCAAGGCGGGTTCCAGCCGCGTCAGCTTTTCCGCTGCCTGCGCGCTTCCCGCCGCGAGGGCACTGCGGTAGAAAGCGGCTGCCTTGCGGGGATCGCTTTTAACCCCAAGACCTCTTTCGTGAAGCAGTCCGAGACTGTAATGCGCTTCAGCGAGACCTTCCTTGCTGGCGCGCGTAAACCAGCGGGCCGCCTCGTTGTAGTTTTGCTTGGTGCCTTTCCCGACGGCGAACAGCGCGCCCAGATTGTGTTGTGCGCGGGTGTGCCCTTGCTGTGCCGCGCGCTGGTACCATGAGAAGGCGGTGGTGTAATTCTGTGTAACCCCAAGCCCCTTTTCGTATAACAGCCCTAAATTATATTGTGCCTTGGGTATGCCGGACCCGGCGCTTTTTTTCAGCCAGCTCGCGGCCTGCACGTGATCGACGGGAACACCATTGCCCCGCAAATACATGATGGCCAAATCATGCTGCGCCTTTGGATCCCCTTTACCGGCAGCGGCATTCATCCGCTCAAAAGGCGTCTGAGGGAGTGGTGGCGCGGTGTTCTCCAGATCATTGGCCAGGGAAAGTTTCTTTGCGGGCGCCGGTACGGCAAGGGCGGCGGCCTCGTTCTTGGTGACATCGTCTGAGCCCGCCGGAGAGGGCGTTGGCGCCATCGGGCTATCGGCCAGGAACCAGTAACCGCCGGCCAACAGAAGGAGCACGAAGACCCCGCCGATGATGCGCGGAGTCATTTGCCGCGAGGCGCTGGTTGCCGCGGCGGCGATCGCCGGATCCATGGGAACCGGCGGAGGCGGGCGATCGGCGGGGTCGACCGATAATGGAACGGCTTCGGGTTCGGACTCAGAGCCTTCGGGCGTCAATTCAGAATCGGCTTCCGCCTCCGCCGCTAAGGCCGGTTCGGCTTCGGCTTCGGCCTCAGTTGCAGGCTCTGGTTGGGGGAGAGGCTCGGGCGCCGGAGGCGTTTCCGGCACGGATTCAGGTGCCGTATTGTCTCCTCCCTCTTGCACTGCATCCGATTCCGGCAACGCATTCAGGTCATCATCCACCGCGGCTGGATCGGTTGTTTCATCGGGCGCCGGCTGGCTGATGCGGGCGGATCTCAGAAACTCGGCGGGTATCAGGGGCGCGGTCGGTCCCCTTGGAGCAAGGCCACCATGGGTGATGATCGCTTTATCGATCCACTCTCCCACTGTTATACCAGTGCGTGCGGCGGCTTGGCGGGCAAGCCGCCGAGTCTTTCTGTCAACGCCCTGCACGCGCCAGCGGTTGTTTGGTGGCATCGAAATCGCTCCTCAGATACCGCCACTATAGCGATCTAAGCCCCCCGGTGTTAAGGCAAAACTCCGCTTTTCCGCGATCCCTATGGGGGTATAAGGCAGGCTGTCAGCGCCTCGGAGGGCGCGTGACCGGAACCTGGCGTCGATCAGTCGTTATTGCTGAAGAGAGACCAGCGTCGGTTTGCCGCTTCGGTTCGCCGGGCTGCCTCGATTTTCTCGAGACGTTCGGAGAGGCGGCTGACCGCCCGTTCAACCGGTGCGGTCAATAGGGGGGATTGCTCCCTGACCTGCTCGATCCGTTCCGAAAGCTGTTCTACCTGGTCGACCGGGGACGCAATGGCCGCCCGGCTCTTCGATTCAGAATCTTCTATTGGATTGTTCAGCCTGGGGATATTTTCGCGTATCGCCTCGTCCATGCTGACCGGCGGAGGAGCGTTGTGGCCCGCTTCGACGGCCCTTAGGGCCTCGACCGGGTAACTCTCTTGCGATGCCAGTGAATTGTCACCCTGATCAGCCTGTTCAGGGGCTGGTTGAGGCGGCGGCGGAGACGGAGCCGTCTCCACAAGGGGTTGTGCGGTGTCGGCAAGCTGCTGTGCGGCGGCGGCGCGGATTGTCTGGCTCAGCCATTGCCCGACAGTCATGGCCGAACGGCGCGCGGCGATTTTGGCCGCCTCCCGCGCTTCGGGCTCGACCCCTTTGACACTCCATGGTGATACGGAAACCATGGGCAAGAACGTGATACGGGAAGGATAACAAAAGATTACCAGCCGGCGCGGCGCGTTCGATTCCCGCCCGTGAATCTCGAAAAATTGGGAAAACTAACCCCGTAACGGTTCGGCAAACCCGAAATGGTCTATGGCCGCATGGTGTTGGTGGTTCGGTGGGAGAGCGGCAATCGGCGCGTGTCAGGCAGATCCGAAATTGCCGGTAAACCCGGTGCCGCCATCAGGCCGGAGCATGGCCCGCTCAATTGATGTCAGTTTATCGTCGACTTCGCGCGAAACCGACTTGGTCCGCTGTTCCGCATGCTGGCGAGAGGCCACCGCGCTCATTTCGTCGGCATCCACACGGTGAATCAGACGGCTAAGCCATTCACCGAGTTCCTCCCCGTCGGCATGGGCGGCGCGAACCGCCACATCACGCGCTTCGGGGGAAACGCCTTGTACACTCCAGAACGATTTGAAAATACTCATGCGATTCGATCCGTACCCACTCGATGGTATCGAAGGAAATAAATTAACCATTTTTACCACTTAGGTGAAGAAGTTTATTTCATATCGTAATTAACATTGAATTTGTTGCCGCCGACATCATTCCCGATTATGGTGCGGCGCCGAGCCCGGAATGAGCTGATGGGGCGTAGCCAAGCGGTAAGGCAACGGGTTTTGATCCCGTGATTCCCTGGTTCGATTCCAGGCGCCCCAGCCATCTTTTTACCGCGATATTTGCCTGTTGAGAGAGTATTCGGACGATGGCTGAACTCGATGCACAAGGCCTCAAATGTCCGCTACCGGTGCTCCGCGCCCGCAAGGCGCTGCGCGATGTGGCCCCGGGTGAGGCACTGACCATACTGGCCACCGATCCGGCCGCTCCCCGTGATTTTGAGGCGTTTTGTGAACAGACCGGTCATCCGCTGGTATCCTGTGTCGAGGACACTGGCGTTTATACCATCATTCTCCGCCGCAAGAGTTGAGGTCTTCGGTTCTGATCAAATTTCCGGCGCGGCGCGCATGCCCGCCGGCACAAATCGGCGTTCGGCGAGCTCGAATCCGCCCTGTACGAGCAGCGCCAGAAGCGCGGCCGGGACCGCCCCCTCCAGAATGAGGCCCGTATCATCCAGCCTGATCCCGGTGAGGATGGGTTGGCCGTACCCACCCGCACCAATCAGGGCCCCCAGCGTCGCCGTACCCACATTGATGACGGCGGCGGTCTTGATGCCGGCGAGAATGGCCGGTGCGGCGAGGGGAAGTTCCACCAGCCTGAGACGGGCCGGTGTCTCCATCCCCAGCGCCATCGCGGATTCCCGCAGGCTTGCCGGAATTGTCGTCAGACCACTATGGGTATTTCGGACAATGGGGAGCAGGCTGTAGAGAAACAGCGCGGCAATGGCGGGGTAGGTGCCTATCCCCAGCAACGGAATCATGAAGACA
>JABJKO010000141.1 GCA_018660305.1 Rhodospirillaceae bacterium | reverse complement strand
GGCGATCCCCATCGGACGCTGGCTCACCCCCGCTTTGGAGCCGTATGCGAAGAGTTGGCGGCCATCGCCGAGCAACGTTACAAGGATGCAGCGACGGCGATTTCGCACTGTGAATCGCGGCTGATGCGGCCGGCCAATCTTATGCTGCAAAATTACCGGCGCGTCCTTGTCAAACTCATGGATCGCGGCTGGGACAGACTCGATGAGCCCGTTTCTCTCGCCAAATCACAAAAACTGTGGATTTTGTTGCGCTATAGCATCATATGAAGGGACATTCCGGTGACTTCTCCGGCACATCGGTAGAAGAAGTGGTCTAAGTAACGGAAACACATTGAGTATTTGGTTGATTCTCGGCGATAATAAAGCGTTGTCTGACGGGATGAGGACAAAGTTTAAAGAGGGAACCAGCGGAACGTTCGTTCCAGCTATTGGCGCCTCTAATCAGGGATTAGCATGTTAAAGAGCGTAGCCGTCGCAACAGGGGCGGAGGCACCCGAGAGCGGATTGCTTGATGAGACCATCGAAGAGGTGGCGACCGCTATTGCCGACCGGCAGGCGGCCGATGGGCATTGGGTCTACGACCTTGAGGCGGATTGCACGATCCCGTCGGAATATATTCTCCTCAACCACTACCTTGATGAGGTCGATCCCGCTCTAGAGGCTAAAATCGGCAATTATTTGCGCACCCGTCAGGGTCAGCATGGTGGATGGCCGCTGTTCCACGGTGGCGATTTCGATATGAGCGCCAGCGTCAAGGCGTATTTCGCTCTCAAGATGATCGGCGACGATGTCGATGCGCCCCATATGAAACACGCGCGCGAGACCATTCTCGAGCGGGGCGGTGCCGCGCAGAGCAACGTGTTTACGCGGATCACCCTGGCATTGTTCGGTCAGGTGCCGTGGCGCGCCTGTCCGCTGATCCGGGTTGAAGTGCTGCTGGCACCCGATAGAACGCCCCTCAGTATCATGGAAAAAGTTTCCTACTGGTCGCGGACGGTGATGGTGCCGTTGCTGGTGCTTCAGGCGCTACGGCCGGTCCCTAAAGGGGATTGCCCGTCGATCAGTGAGTTGTTCGTCAATCCGCCCGATAGTGAAAAATATCGGCTGCAGAATCCGACCGGTCATTGGCTGGGCGACGTCATGCTGGCGGTCGACCGGTTCGGCCGGTATTTCGAGCCTTTTGTGCCGAAGTTGGCGCAGCAGAAGGCCATCAACAAGGCCATGGTCTTTGTCCGGCAACGGCTGAATGGTGAGGACGGTCTGGGCGGCATTTTCCCGGCCATGGCGAATACTTTGATGGCGTTCTACGCTCTTGGTGTGCCGAGCGACGATCCGGACTATCAGACGGCGCGGGCGGCGGTGGACAAGCTCCTGGTGATCAAGGGTGATACCGCCTATGTCCAGCCCTGCCTGTCACCGGTGTGGGATACGGCCCTGGCAGAACATGCCCTGATGGAAGCCGGTCATAGCGGCGACGACCCGGTTATCGCACGCGCTACCAAATGGCTGGTCGACCGGCAGGTTCTGGATGTCAAAGGCGACTGGTCGGTCAACCGCCGCAAAGTGCGGCCGGGAGGCTGGGCGTTTCAGTATCGCAACGACCATTATCCCGATGTGGATGATACGGCAGCCGTCGTGACGGCTCTGGACCGGACCGGCGATCCCGAAGCACGTGAGGCGATCGATCGGGGTGCTGAATGGGTCATCGGGATGCAGGGCTCGCGCGGCGGCTGGGGTGCCTTCGACGCCGATAATGAATATTACTGGCTGGAACATATTCCGTTCGCCGACCATGGTGCGCTGCTTGATCCCGCGACCGCCGATGTCAGCGCACGCTGCATTTCGATGCTGGCGCAGCTTGGGTATGATCGCAATCATCCCGCAATGGGCAAAGGGCTTAAGTACCTTCGCAAGGAGCAGGAAGCAGACGGCTCCTGGTTCGGCCGTTGGGGGACCAACTATGTCTACGGAACCTGGTCGGCGCTCTGTGCGTTTAACGCCTCCGGCGAGGATATGAATGCGCCCTTTGTCCGTAAGGCGGTTGCCTGGCTTGAGAGCTGTCAGCGTGAGGACGGCGGCTGGGGTGAGGATTGCGCGACGTACTGGCCGGAAAACCGGGGACTGGCCAAGGCCTCGACTCCGTCGCAGACGGCCTGGGCGGTGCTGGCACTGATGGCCGCGGGCGAGGTCGATTCAGATGCGGTGCGCCGTGGCATCGACTGGCTGCTGAATGCGCCCCGCGACGGTGCCGATTGGGATGAAGAATATTACAACGCGGTCGGATTTCCGCGCGTATTCTACCTGCGCTACCACGGCTATTGCGCGTATTTTCCCTTATGGGCGCTGGCCCGTTATCGTAATTTGAAGACCGGTAACGACAAGCGGCCCGCCTTTGGTATGTGATTGTCGCGCATCGGTATCATCACCGGAACCCGCCGCGAAGCAGCCTGTCTGCGGACTTTAGCCCCCAGTGAAAATTTCCGCATCGTTTGTTCAGGTGCCGATGCGGCGCGGGCGCGCCGGCAGGCGGAAGATCTGCTTTCCGGCGGCGCCGATGGGTTGGTCAGTTTCGGTCTGGCGGGCGGCATTGATCCCGGCCTGCCGTCGGGAACCGTAATTCTCGCCACATCCGTTATCTCCCAGGATGGCCGCCAAGGCCCGGTCAGCGAAAGCTGGCGGGACGCAATGGCCGGAGATTTCCAGGGGGCGGGGTTGGCTTTCGTATCGGGATCGGTGCTCGGGGTCGATCAGGCGGTTGTCGATCCCGAACCAAAACGCCTGCTCCATACCGGCACCGGTGCGCTTTGTGTCGATATGGAGAGCCATGTGGTGATGGAGACTGCCCGTTCCCGCGGCGTTCCCTGCCTTGTCATCCGCGCTGTCGCGGATACGGCGGAGGATGAATTACCGGATATTGCTTTCGACGCCATTGGCAATGACGGTGGCGTGCGTGGTGTCGCGCTGGCGGCCCGCCTTCTGAGAAATCCGCGCGAAATTTCCGATGTGATTGGATTGTGGCGTGCCAGCCGGCCGGCCTTTGCCGCGCTAAGCCGCGTCGCTGCGCTCCCGAGCCTCTGCCGCCCGCTCTGACATGGTTTTCACCACGTCTTCGAAGACGAATTCGGCGGGGCGCTGATTATCCAGCGGGATCTCCGGCGCCATGGGTTTTTTGGTCTCGATGCCCCTGAGCCAGACGCCGAGCGCTTTGATAGGGTGGGCGACCGTGTCGGAAACCGCGCTGGCCTCATAGCCGCAATGAACCATGCAGTCGGCGCATTTTTCGTAATTGCCGGTGCCGTAGCTGTCCCAATCTGTTTCCGCCATCAACTGGGAGAAACTCGACGCATAGCCTTCCGCCAGCAGGTAGCACGGCCGCTGCCAGCCGAAGATATTGCGGGTGGGGTTGCCCCATGGCGTGCATTTATATTGCTGGTTGCCCGACAGGAAATCCATGAACAGCGACGACTGGCTGAACCGCCAGCGCTTCAGCGAGCCGATCTCGAAAATGTCCCGGAACAGCTGCTTGGTCTTCTTCCGGTTGAGGAAGTTTTCCTGATCCGGCGCGCGCTCATAGGCATAGCCCGGCGACACCGTAATGCCTTCGACGTTCAGCTCTTCCATGCAGAAATCGAAGAATTGCGCCGCTTCGGCGGCCGTCATCTGATCGAACAGGGTGCAGTTGACGTTGACCCGGAAGCCGTGGGCTTTCGCCGCCTTGATGGCGGACACCGCGCGCTTGAACGTGCCCGGCTGGTTCACCGCCTTGTCGTGATGTTCCTCCATCCCGTCCAGATGCACGGAGAATGTCAGATAGGGTGACGGCTCGAACAGATCGACGCGCTTTTCGAGGAGCAGGGCATTGGTGCACAGATAAACGAATTTCTTGCGCGCGACGATGCCCTCGACGATGGCCTGAATTTCCTTGTGGAGCAGCGGTTCCCCGCCGGGGATGGAGACGATGGGCGCGCCGCACTCGTCGACCGCCTGCAGGCACTGTTCCGCCGTCAGGCGCCGGTTCAGGATATCGTCTTCGTAATCTATTTTGCCGCAGCCGGGGCAGGCGAGATTGCACCGGAACAAAGGCTCCAGCATAAGGACAAGCGGGTATTTTTCGTTGTTCTTGAAGCGCTGCTTGATGATATAGCCGCCGACCCGAAGCTGCTGAATTAACGGTACGCCCAATTTATCCTCGCCTTAACGGTATGTGCCCGGCACCCTATGGATATCATGATGTAAGGCGTTCCCGCATCAATGAAAAGAGCAAATCAGGTACAAATTTCCGTGCATTGAGGGGCGGCCGCGAATCGGTGGTGGCGGAGCGCCGGGGGAATGCCTATTTTGCCCCCGGAATGAAACAAGGGTTGTTGCCATGACCGCATTGGTTACCGGAGCAACGGGCTTCGTCGGCTCAGCGGTTGCGCGCGCGCTGTTGGCGGAAGGTGAATCCGTCCGCGTTCTGGCCCGTCCCAATAGCGACCGGCGTAATCTCGATGGGCTGGCAGTCCATGTGGCCGAAGGCGACCTGAACGACCCGGAATCTCTTGCGAGAGCGGTGGCCGGGTGTTCTGTGGTGTTCCATGTGGCGGCTGATTATCGGCTATGGACCCGCAATCCGGATGAGATGGTGCGGACCAATGTGGCGGGGTCACAGGCCATCATCCAGGCGGCCTGCGAGGCCGGTACTGAGCGCATCATCTATACCAGCAGCGTGGCCACCCTCGGCAGCAACAAGGACGGCACGCCCGCCGACGAGGATACGCCGTCTACCGAGGCGGACATGATTGGCGACTATAAACGCTCCAAGTTTCTCGCCGAGGAGGCGGTTCATGCGCTGGTCCGCGACGAAAAGGCGCCGGTGGTGATCGTGAATCCCTCCGCACCGGTGGGGCCCAACGATATCAAGCCGACGCCAACCGGCCGGATGATCGTCGAGGCGGCGGCAGGACGCATGCCGGCTTTCGTGGATACCGGGCTGAACGTGGTCCATGTGGACGATGTGGCGGCGGGGCATCTGTTGGCCTGGAAAAAAGGCGTCCTTGGAGAGCGCTACGTGCTGGGCGGTGAGGATATGGAGCTTGCCGAAATTCTGGCGGCCATCGCCCGGATTTGTAACCGCAAGCCGCCCACCATCCGCATCCCCCATGGCGCGATCATGCCCATCGCCTATATGGCGGAGGCCTGGACGCGGCTGACCGGCGGGTCCGAGCCGTTCGTTACAGTCGACGGCATCAGGATGGCCCGCAAGAAAATGTATTTTTCCTCGGCCAGGGCGGAACGCGACTTGGGTTATAAGGCGCGTCCGGTCCAGCAGGCTTTCGAGGATTCCGTCACCTGGTTCCGCGAGAAAGGATATCTCTCCTGAAATGAAAGCGCTTATGTTGGCCGCCGGCATGGGTAACCGCCTGTCCGGCCGCGACGAAAATCATCCACCCAAATGCCTGTTGCGGTTCGAAGGCCGTACGCTTCTGGCGCGCCATATCCATAATCTTCAGGCTGCCGGGATCGATGAAATGGTCTTGGTGGTGGGCTATCGCGCCGCGGAGATCGAAGCGGAAGTCCGCGCGCTGGGGGCGCAGGATTTCGTCCGTTTCGTGGAGAACCCCCGCTATCGCGAAGGTAGCGTGGTCTCCCTGTGGACCGGCCGCGACGCGCTGATGGCAGGCGAGACGGTGCTGTTCATGGATGCCGATGTTCTTTATGACGCGGCGATCCTGCAAAAAATGATAAAGGGTCCCGGCGCCACCTGTTTTCCCTTCGATACCAGCTTCGAGGATGGCGACGAGCCGGTAAAGTTCTGCCTGCGCGGCGACCGCCCGGTGGAGTTCCGCAAGGCGGTGGCCAACCGGGATTACGACATTGTCGGTGAATGGGTCGGCTTCATCCGTCTGGACCCGGTCTTCGGTGCGGCCCTTGCGCGCCAGACAGAAATTTATATCGCGGACGGCCGGGTCGACGATCCCTATGAGGAAGCGGTCCGTGATCTTCTGTTGTCGGATCTTGGCGACACTGTCGGCGCCGTCGATATCGCCGGGCTTGCGTGGATCGAAATCGATTTCCCGGAAGATGTGGAGCGCGCAACCCGGGATGTTTTGCCGCGGATTTAGAACAGGATTCTGATGCTCACTTTCTATTCGTTACCTTCGGACTTGATCCACGATTGTCCGGTTTAAATTTTAAGTGTCTTTTTGAAGCCGAATTGGTTCCTGCTTGCAGAGGATCGGGTCTGTCGGGACTCTGATTTCGTCGGGGAAGCCATATTCCCCCCTCC
>JABJKO010000169.1 GCA_018660305.1 Rhodospirillaceae bacterium | reverse complement strand
GCCATCCGCGCCGATTGGCAGCACTGCTGATCAGGACGACCAGAGCGGACACCACATAGCCGATGGTCACGGCGGCAAACGGGTTGGGCCAATCTTCCAACCCGATTTTCACCAGCGGCTGGACGACGCCTCGAATGAAGGCCGCGGCCAAAGGCAAGGCAAAGGCCCAGGCGATGCCGCCCAGGGCACCAGAACGCGGCGTGCGGTAGAGCAGGATAATCCCGGCGACAATCACCAGAACGGCCATTCCCTGTCCCACACTCACTGTCTCGCCCAGCATAAGCACGGCAATGAAAACCGCGAACAACGGCGCGAGGTTCCCCAGCGCCCCGGTCACCGCCGGGCCGATACGCCGGTTGGCATAGAAGGTTAGGATGGTCACCGTCGCTGGAAACAGGCAGCCGATCAGCGCGAACAATCCCGCGCTCGCGTAATGCCATTGGCTTAAATCGACCGTTATGGGCGCCAGCAACACAAATATCGCGCAAGCCGACGAGATGGCGATGCAGGAGCCGGGCAACGGTTCCAGATGTTTGAGCCCAGCCTGGGTCAGCACCAGGGCGAGACCAAAAAACAGGGCCGCCGCCAGCGCCAGCGATACGATGGTTAGCGTCATGATCCTGACTATACCATTTTGGGCCGGGATGGCGGAGCGGAGCGGTGCAATTCCACGGTGATGGAAAAGGTTCTAGAGTGGGGCACTGGTCATTTCCTGACCGGCTGTCCGTGTCCAGTGGAACCCGTCCTTGAACAATTCCAGCGCCGCGCCAGACGACCATGAAGCCCCCGTTCCCTGGCGCATCCAGTGGGCGGTTTATGGCGCCGGGCTGTTCTCCAACAGCTCGCTCAATCTTTATAACGTGGTGGTGCCGCTGTGGATTGTCCTGCTCCAGCCCAGCCCCTTCATGATCGGTATCGCCATCGGCAGCCGGCAGGTCCTGCCCATGCTGTTTTCCATACACGGAGGCGCGCTGATGGACCGGCTGGGCACCCGCCGGGTCATGCTGGTCTTCGCGGGGACGGCGGTGTTCATCCCGTTGCTCTACCCGCTCCTACCGTCGATGCCGGCGATCATCGTGCTCCAGATGATGGGCGGGTTTACCGTCATGATGTGCTGGGTGGGCGCCCAGTCATTCATCGGCCACACCATGAAAGGCAACCCCACCTACGCCGGAAGACTGACGGTGGCGACCCGCCTCGGCGGGTTTGCCGGCCCGCCGCTGGTGGGGCTGTTATGGGATCTGGCGGGTCATTGGGGCGCCTTCGGATTCATGACGTTCTGGGCGCTGGGAACCTTTGTCAGCACGCTCCTGCTGCCTGCGGATTCGGTTGAGCCAGAAGAAACGACCGATGGCGTAACCCGGACGCCAAGAGGGCTATCCCGTCTCCTGCCCAGGTGGGGCGACTACGTGTCCGCCTTCAGCCTCATGGCCATCCCGGCCATCGCGCTGGTCATGGCGGCAACCCTGCTGCGTCATTCCAGCACCGGCATGCAGAGTAGTTTTTACGTGGTCTATCTGAACCAGGTCGGCATCACCGGGACGGCCATCGGTGTATTGTTTTCACTGGCCGGCCTGTTTGGCGGTGTCGGGTCCCTCAGCGTCGGATGGCTGGCGCGCCGTATCGCGCAGCGGGCCCTTCTGCTCTCCGCCGTCGCCGTCCTGGTTCTGATGATTACCATCACACCCCTACTGGGGACGTTTGTATTACTGGCCATTGCCATGGCTGGCCGCGGCATGTTCAGCGGCGTCGCCCAGGCAATGGAAATTGCCCTGATCGCCCAATCCGCGGGCAGGGCGGCACAGGCAAAGGGCGCGGCGCTCCGTCTCACCGTCGGCCGCATCGCCGCGGTCATCGTGCCGGTGCTCATGGGCGCCATAGCCGAATTCGTCGGGCTGGAGATGGCGTTCTATCTGGTCGGCGGCACGATTCTTTTCTGCATCGCCCTGCTGGCCATGCGACCGGCGCGAAACCAGACGAGTTAACTTGGCTCGACCAGATCCCGTTCCTTGATTTTTTCCTGCAGATGCAGGCGCACTTCGCGCCAGATGCTCAGCAGGTAATATTCCTGTAGTTCGTTCGCCCGCCCGATGCCGTCATAGGCGACCTGTAGCGCGCGATCCAAACCTTCCTCGTCGATCAGAAAACTTGCGATCTCCATTGGATCGTTGGGGTATTCAGTGGCCATGGAAACTCCCTCCTTATGGAGCCCCACATCATGCAAGATCCATGCCAACCGGGACGTTTCCCTGTTTTCCGCCATTTCTGACTGTCCCGCCGGGACGCGATAAGCCCAACTGTAAAATCCACCGACACTCAATTGCTGCCAAACGGGGTTAACGGGAGAAAGGCCTTGGAGTGGTATTCAGTTCAGATAGGTACGCGGCAGCCACAGCGCGATATCGGGGAAAGCGGCGACCAGGGCGAGGGCCACAAGCTGTAACGCGACAAACGGCACGGCGCCGCGCCAGATGGTCTCCATGGGCAACGATGAAGGCGCCGCGCCCTTGAGATAGAACAGGGCAAACCCGAAGGGCGGTGTCAGAAAGCTGGTCTGCAGATTGATCGCCATCAAAACGGCGAACCAGTAGAGGAGCTCCGGCTTGGCCACATGAGCGCCAAAATCCAGCAGCTCCACGATGGGCACAAAAATCGGCAGGGTGATCAGGGTGATCTCGATCCAGTCGAGAAAGAAGCCGAGCACGAACACGATGGCCATGAGCAGCACCAGCACGCCCCAGGCGCCGAACCCGGTGCCCTCCACCAGCGCCTCCACCATTTGATCGCCCCCCAGCACCTGGAACACCAGCGAGAACGCCGTGGCGCCGATAAAGATGGCGAACAACATGCCGCCGGTCAGGGCGGCACGGTCCAGGGCCTCGGTCAGCAGCGCACCGAACCGCGGCGGTGTCCTTTCTTTGCCGCCCCTTTCCGAGGGTGTCAGGCGGGGCAGGACCAGCGCCAGCAACAAGGCGCCGAACGCACCGACCCCCGCCGCCTCGGTGGGCGACGCCCAGCCGGCAAGGATCGAGCCCAGCACCAGACAGATCAGGGCGGTGGGCGGCAGCAGGCCGACGAAGATCAGGCGGAAAATCCTGTAACTCTGGTCGCTGTCACGGCGGGGCGCGGCAGCCGGTTTGCAAATCGCGATGCCAGTGACATAAAGCGTATAAAGCCCGGCCAGCAGGAGCCCGGGCATAAACGCCGCGAAAAACAGCGTGCCGACAGATTTCGACAGAAGCTCGGCCATTACCACCAGCATGATGGATGGCGGGATCAGGATGCCCAGCGTCCCCGCCGCGGCCACGGTGCCGCTGGCCAGCCCGGCATCATAGCGCGCCTGCAGCATGGCCGGCAGAGCGAGAACCGTCATCATCACCACCGACGCGCCGATGATGCCGGTGGTCGCGGCCATGATGGTGCCCATCATTGTCACCGCCAGTGCCAGCCCGCCAGGCACCCGGCGCAGCAGCACATCGAGGCTACGGAGCAGTTCAGCGGCCACCCCGGAGCGCTCCAGCAAGGTGCCCATCAGGATGAACATGGGGATGGCCACCAGGATTAGATTCTCGGCGATACCGCCCCAGATGCGCGGCACGATGTTATAGAACTCGACGAACTCGAAGACCCCGGCAGCCATGCCGATCAGGCCGAAGCCAAGGGCCAGACCGCCCAGTACGAACGCCACCGGAAAGCCGGAAAACAGAAACACCGCCAGTCCGGTGAACATAAGAAGAGGGAGAGCGTCTATAAGCATCACCGCCCTATCCGCCGGGCCGCCGGCGCAGCAACGCGAGCCGATTCAAAAATTGCGCGATTCCGGCGAGCGCCAGCAACCCGATGCCAAGGGGCAGCACTGATTTGATGATCCAGCGGTCGGGCAATCCACCGCCCGATGCCGAGCCTTCGTTCTGCTGGAAGGACGACAGGGCGAACTCCATGCCATAGACCATCACCAGCCCACAGAACGGCACCAGAAACAGCCCGATGCCGATAATTTCGATCCAGGCCCGGGGCCGCTCGCTCAAGCGGCCACGGATCAGATCAATCCGCACATGGGCGCCTTTGACATAGGCATAGCCCAGGCAAAGCAGAAACAGGACGGTGTGAAGATGCCATTCAAGCTCCTGCAGCTGGGTGGAGCCGAAGATCGCCTGCTGGATTTCACTGGCCCGGCGGAGGAATTCCCAAGGGGCTTGCGACATGTTGCGGGTGACCACATCGAAGATCGTCACCAGAACCAGCGCCAACCCGGCCCATCCCGCGAGACGGCCGATGCGCATGATGATGCGATCGAGCGCCCTGGCGATTGCGGCGACCCGGTCCATTGGTCTATTTCAGATAACCAATGTCTTTCCAGATGCGATAATCTTTGCGGAAGGTGGCATAGGATTTCCAGACCTTGGCGAAGGTGGCGTCGGCCGCCGAATCCTCCCGGGCAACTTCATCCCAGGCTTTCTTGAAGGCCGCCAGGATCTCCGGCGACCAGCGGTGAATCTTGACGCCCTTCGATTTGAGGGTCGTGAGCGCCTTGACCTGCAGCGCCTCACCCTCGGCGAACCCTTCGCGCACATTGTCACCGCAGGCGACCCGGAATTGGGCTTTCTGCGTTTTGGACAGCGCCGCCCATTTCTTACGGTTGATGAGCAGCTCCAGCAGCGTCGATTGCTGATGCCAGCCAGGGAAATAGTAATGCTTGGCGATCTGATAGAACCCGAGATCGAGATCGATGGCCGGCATGGAATATTCGGTGGCATCGATAGTCCCCCGTTCCAGGGCCGGATAGATGTCGCCGCCGGCAAGCAGCTGAGTCGCAACCCCGAGCTTCTGCATGACCCGCCCGCCGAGCCCGAAGAACCGCATCTTCAGCCCCTTGAGATCGGCGACGGTCTTTATCTCCTTGCGGAACCAGCCCGACGCTTCCGGCGCGATCATGCCGCAGATGATGGATTTCAGACCGTGCTTTTTATAGATCCCATCCATGAGCTGCTCACCACCGCCATAGTAGAACCAGGCAAGATACTCGCCGGCCGACGGGCCGAACGGCACCGAGCTGAACATCACCAGCGCCTTTTCCTTGCCATACCAATAGCCGGGCGTGGTCCAGGCGGCATCGATAGCGCCTTTGGCAATGGCGTCGAAATACTGCAAGGGCGGGGCCAGCGCCTTGGGCTCGAAGAAGCGCAGCCGGATCTTGCCGCCGGAGATAGCAGACAATTTTTTGGGAAGGTTCTTGCCCAGTTGACCAAGCTGGACCATACGGCCCGGATAGGCGCTCGCCAGTTTCCAACGCACAATTTCATCTGCTGCGATGGCGGGCTGCGGCGGCAGGGCAGCGGCCAGCCCTGCCCCGATCACCAGTCCCGCCAGCGCGCTCCGTCCAAAATGCACCATCGAATTTCTCCCTCCTGATATGCTTGTTAAGCCTTGGTTAGCCGTGCGGGGGCGGCGGGTCAACGCGGGCAGTCCTTCTTCACGGTAGCCCCAGGCTCCGGAGGGTCCTATATTTTTTACAGGACACCCTTCTTTGAAAGGAACCGCGATGAACATCTTGGGCGTTGAATCGGTGATCTATGGCGTCGAGGACATGGATTCGGCGACGCGCTTCCATGTGGATTGGGGGCTTGAGCTTACTCATAGCGACGCGGCGGGCGCCGATTTCAAACTGCCCGACGACACGACCGTCCATATCCGTCCCATGGATGATTCCAGCCTGCCGCCGGCCTCGGTGCCGGGATCGACGGCGCGGGAAGTGATCTGGGGCGTGGCGGACCAGGCAACGCTGGAGGCCATCGGCACCGAGCTGTCCAGGGACCGCGAGGTCACCACGGATGGGGAAGGCGGGCTGCACAGCGCGGATGATCTCGGCTACCGCCTGGGCTTTAAAATAAGCGCCCGCAAACCCAAGGCGGCGTCACTGCCGGCCACCAATACGGTTTGGTCCGCGCCACGCATCGATAAGCGCGCCGAGGTTTTCACCCGCCCGGGCGTCCGCCAGCAACGCATGTTCCATGTGGTCTATTGGGGGCCGGGCGATACCGAAAGCCACGCCTGTTTCTATCTGGACAGGCTCGGCTTTCAGCTCACCGAATCGGTGGAGGGCATCGGGTTTTTCATGCGCTGCGGCGGCTCCCACGATCATCACAATCTGTTTCTGGAATCCACCGAGAAGAATTTCGGCTTCCAGCATGTGGCCTATGAAGTAAAGGATTTCGACGAAATCCTGCGCTGCGGGACTCATATGGAACAACAGGGCTGGACTACCCAGCTCGGGCCGGGCCGTCACTTTTTCGGCTCCGGGCTGTTCTGGTACTTCCGCAACCCGGCCGGCGGGCTGGCGGAAACCGGTATGGATTCCGACTTCATCAGCGACGACTGGACGCCCTTGCGCCACGAGACCATCCCCCCCGAAGCATCCCGGCCCTGGCTCATCCGCCGCGAGGAAGAAGGCAAGGCGGTTGCCGCCGGCAGCTGGCCCCAACTGGTCAACGGCCAAGTCCTCCCCGCCGCCGCCAAGTAGAGGGGTCCGGCGATAGGGTGGAAAAAAGTTCACCGCGGATCGGCACGCTATCCAACCCGATCGCAGGTGAGGAAATAGAAGCCGAGGAACTAGGAATGAATGTTAAACGTTTCACCGCTCTTGTCGCGATGTCGTGTCTATTGGGCGGTTGCACCGGTCATAATGTCGCCTATATGGCTGAAAAAATGGATCGCAAGAAATTCGCGCGCGATCTCTCGGAATGCGAGGAGGTGGCGGACAAAGAAGTCGCCCAAATGCGCAAGGAAGATGAAAAAGCCGGTCGCGACTCACCGATGACAAGCGGCGAACAAACGGCATTGATTGCCTTTGTGGCAATATTGGGCGGGCCGGCAGCAATCAGCCACGCAAGAATCAGACCAGGCATCGACCAAATTGCGTTGGAAAGATGTATGCTCAATCGGGGATATGAATCGCGGACGCTCGACAGTGACGATGCCGAGAAGCGGGCCGCGGCGCGGGAAAACGGAACCGAAATGCAGTTTCTCGAAAAGCTCCACAAGCGCTACTACAAGTAACCGCCTATTTGTTCGGCCGGTTCTTGAGGACCGCCACCACCTCGTCCACCGTCATCACGTCGCCGAATTGCTGGATCATGTTTTCCAGCGCCGCGCGGTGTTCGTCATCGGAGAGCGCCGCGCAGCAATCCTCGACCATCACCACCTTGTGGTCGAGCATCATGGCGTCGCGCCCAGTGCTTTCGCAGCAGATGTTTGTTTTGGTCCCGGCGATGAGCACGTTCTCGATGCCCTGGCTGGCAAGCACCCGCTGCAGCATGGAGGAACCCGGGGTAAGCGCCGAATAACGGTTCTTGCGAATATGCAGATCGCCCTCCTGGCGATCCAGATCCTGCCAGAGCTGTTCGCCATGCCCGCCCGGCGCCATGTAGTCCCGGGTCCGGTTGCGGATTTCCTCGGAAACGAAATTGTTGAGGAACAGTTCCCAATCGCTGCGGCCATTGGCGAACATGGTGGCGCTGGTGATCCAGATGACCAGCCCGCCAAGCTGACGCATCTCGGCGCACAGCCGGTTGATGTTGTCGCACACACCGCGGGACACAGGCACCTCGGCCGGCGCGCCCGGTTCGCAGAACATGTTCTGCATGTCGATAACCACAAGAGCTGTCCTGGTGGGATCGAGCGCGTCGAACAGATGGTGGCGGCCGCGCCGCGCCAGCACCCTATCGATGATTTCCTGTCTGACCGTCACATGATGCATGGCCATATCCACATGGTTTTTCCAACTCTAGAGCCCTATAGTTTACAGGAAGCGCCAGCACCGCAGAAGGAGTGTTGTCATGCCCGATACTGTCGCCCCCACCGGCCCGCGCACGCCCGATTTCGACGATAGCGCCCATGAGGCCCTGAGTACGCGCTACGTGGATGTGGATACCCTGCCCTGGATCAATACGGCCTATGACGGAATCGAGATGAAAATCCTGTTCCAGGACGAGACGCGCGGCCTGATGACGGCCCTGTTCCGCTGGCAGCCCGGCGCCCGCCTGCCCATGCACGAGCATGTGGATATCGAACAATCCTTCGTGCTGGAGGGCAGCCTGATCGATCATGAAGGAATCTGTACAAAAGGCCAGTTCGCCTGGCGCCCGGCGGGCAGCACCCATGACGCCTGGACCGAAGAGGGTTGCCTGATCTACGCCACCTTCCAGAAACCCAATATTTTCCTTGAGGGCCCGGATTCCACACCCCAAAAGAATTAGGCATTTTCCCAACAAATTGTCGCGAATTTGAAGTGATTCGCGGATCGACGACAACGCGGGATTAACGATTGAGCGTTAAGGTTTCGGCGCTCATTCGCAGATCGGCCGGGGTCCGCACCATGAAAATTAAAGACATTCTCCAGCATAAGGGCAGCGATGTCGTCTCCCTGGTTCCCACCACCAATGCCGCGCAGGCAGCCTTGATCCTGTCTCAGCAATCCATCGGCGCTGCGGTGGTCGTCGATTCCGAAAAGAACGTCATGGGCGTGCTGTCCGAGCGCGACATTGCGCGTGGCCTTGGCGCCCATGGTGCCAAGGTGGCCGAGAAGAGCGTCGGCGATCTGATGACCGATGACGTGGTGACCTGCGATCTCGATTGGAATGCCTCGGCGGCGCTTGAGATCATGCTTGCCCATAATATTCGCCACCTGCCGGTTCTCGACAATGACGGCAAAGTCTATGGCATCGTCAGCATGCGCGACATGGCCGCCATGGGCGTCAATGATATCGGCTGGGCCATCAAGCAGGCGTCGTGACGACAGGGCGGCTCGATCGGGCCGCCGACATGCTTCACCAAAATAGACCTCACCCCCTGTGCGCCGGGAGCAAGCTCCGTCTATAATTGACGCAGTTCGGCCGAGCCCGCTTTCAAGACGGACCGGCCACCGGCCTATCAGGGGTGCGTCATGGAACTTGTCCTCAACGACGAACAGAAACTGCTGCGAGAAAGCGCCGAGAAGCTGGTGGCGCAATATGGTGGGCCCGACGCCCACCGGGCCCTGCGCGATACGGAGAGCGGGTTTGATCGGGCGCGCCAGAAAGTGGTCGCCAACGCCGGCTGGATATCGATGATGGTTCCGGAACGCGACGGTGGGTTCGGGCTCGGCATGACGGAAATGGCGCTGGTGCTGCAGGAGGCCGGCCGCGGCCTGATGACCGAACCGATCGCCGCCGCCGCCATTTGCGCCTACGCCATTGGCGCCGGCCGCGCGGCCACCGGCACGGCGGAGACGCTGGACGCGCTGGTGACCGGCGAGAAAATCATTGTCCCGGCGCTGCAGGATCCGGCCGCGCCGGAAGAGACGCGGGAGCGAATCACGGCCTCCCATTATCATTACGGCTACGAATTGACCGGCAAACGCAGCGCGGTGCCGCATGTGGCCGCTTCCGACGATTATCTGGTGGATGCCAGTACGTCGGACGGCTCCATCGTGATCTTCGTGCCGGGCGATCTGTTTGGCGTCGACAGCACGACCACCAGGACCGTCGATGGTGGGGGCATCGGCACCCTGAGCCTTTCCGAGGCCACCATCATGGCCGATGACCGGCTGGTCGCGGGTACCAGACAGGGCGCCACCCTTGTCGCCGATCTTTATGACCGTCTGTTGATCTGCGCTGCCGCCGAGATGCTTGGCGTGATGGAGGCGGCGCTCGATCTGGCGCTGGGCTATGTCAAAACCCGCGAACAGTTCGGCCGGCCGATCGGCAGTTTTCAGGCGTTGCAGCACCGCGCGGTGGATGATCACATGGAGATCGAACTGACCCGCTCACTGCTTTATCAGGTATGCCGCGCCATTGATGCCGGACATGGCAACCGGTCCCTGGCCGCCGCCGTCAACGCGCGGGCCTCCGAAGCCGTTCTCAGCGTCACGAAATCGGCGATCCAGATGCACGGCGCCATCGGCTTTACCGACGAATATGATGCCGGACTTTACCTGCGCCGCGCCATGACCCTGGCGGCACTTCATGGCAATGCCAGCTACCAGCGCAATCGCTATGCCATGCTGGTTGCCGCGGAGACGGAAGAAGCCGAAGGCCCAAAGCGCCGGAAACGCAAGAAACCCAAGAAATCGATTTTCGCGTCTCAGTAGCGCGGGCTGGTGCAGCTTAAATGGATCATGCGCTAAGCAAACGGCTGGTCGCCCCGGGTCGACGTGCGGTGTAGGAGGCGGATGTCGTCCATCGCGTAACCGCCGGCGGCGCGGTGATTGATGCAGCGATTATCCCACATCACAAAGTCACCCAGGGTCCATTTGTGCTGGTAGACATGGGCCTCCCGGATCTGATGGTCGAACAGAATATCAAGCAGCGGCTGTGCCTCTTCATCGTCCATGTCCGCGATGCCGACCGTGAAGCGAGGCGACAGGTAAAGCAGCTTGCGCCCCGATACCGGATGGGTCCGGACAATGGGGTGCGCCGTCTCCTCGGTGCCGCGTTTCCGATAATAATCCGCACCGCCCTCGCGGGTCACTTCCACACGCGGATTGACGAGTTTGCTGACCTGATGCAATCCGGATAGCCCGTCGATCCGCCGCTTGAGATCGACCGATAGGGTTTCATAGGCCTTATACAAATCGGCGAACTGCGTGTCGCCGCCCTGGGTGGGCAGCTTGTGGGCAAACAGGAACGTGGCCAGCGATGTCTCCGCCCGGTAGGACAGGTCCGAATGCCAGTAATCGCCGGCGGCAACGACCCCGATGAATTTTCCATCGACCTGCTCGTTGGACAGGATGGCGATCTCGGGAAAATCAGAGACCCGCTGATCGTCGGCATAGAGCTTCTCCAGGGGACCGAAGCGGGCGCTGAAGGCTGTCTGATGGTGCGGTTCGATCTGCTGGTCGCGAAAGACCAGCACCTGATGCGCAATAAACGCGTCATGGATTGCGGCGAACAGACCATCGTCAATATCCAGCGATAGATCGACACCCCGGATCTCAGCGACAAAGCTGTCCGATAATCTGTTGATCTCAAACGTCATAAGCGAAACCTCTCCTCACAATCGATAGCGTCACCATCACCCTGCCCGGCCCTCACCCCCGTATGGGCGTAAATCATTTACTACTACTGGTTGCAACGCCTATTCGACGAACAGATAAAAACATGTCTAAAATCAACCAAGTGGATGAAGGATGGGCATCGCAGCATGGCGGACAGTGCCGTATTAACGCAAGATCAGAATCATCAGACACCGAGTTCCAGCGCCAGAGAACAGGTCCCGGTATTGGGATATCGCAATTACTGGTACCCGGCGATGGCCGCGCGCGCGGTGCGCAAGCGTCCACGCCACATCAAGATGCTGGGCGACGACATCGCCCTGTTCCGGGATTCGGAAAGCCGGAAAATCTATGCCATGGCCGACCGCTGCCCCCACCGCAACGCGCCTCTTTCCCAGGGTAACGTGTTTTACCCCGGCACGCTGAGCTGCATCTATCACGGCTGGACATTCAATACGCAGGGCGAACTCGTCGCCGTCCTCAGCGAAGGACCCGACTGCCCGATGGTCGGCAAGGTGCATCAACGCACTTATCCGGTTCGCGAGTTTCGCGACTTTATCTGGATCTGGATGGGTGAGGGTAAGCCGGTTCCACTGGAAGACGATTTGCCACCGGAAATCACCGATCCGGCCGCGACACTGTTCTGTTCCACTGAAAAATGGAATGCCAACTGGCGGCCGGTTACCGAGAATACGGACGGCTATCACGCGCCGATCCTGCATTACAATTCCATGCCGCGGGTGCTGTTCATGAATTGGGTGGCGTGGCGAAAGACGGCCTATGTGGAATCCGAAGACGGGCTGGGTGTGCTGTTCACCGAGGCCAACAGCGAGGATGAGGCGACCTATCCCGGTCTCGGCGACTGGCCCCCCTATCCGCGCTGGAAGCGTCTTGCGAAAAAACTGTTCCGGGCGAAGACAGCGCGCGGACGGCCGGTCACCCTGCCCAACGGCAAGACCGGCACTATCACCGAGGACGTCCACCTGCCGGGTTGGCGCCGGATCCGCGTTCGTGTCCATACGACCTTTATCGCCTGGGCAGTGCCCATCGACGAACATTCATGCCGCCATGTCATGTG
>JABJKO010000217.1 GCA_018660305.1 Rhodospirillaceae bacterium | reverse complement strand
GCTGACCCATTGCACCGGCGGCGGCATATCGGGCTTCGATCACGGGGTCTGCTCGATCCATCTGTTCGCGCGTTGAAGATTTGATGGCGACTATCGAGCCAGTCCCCCCCACCCTAGCCCTCCCCCTCCAGGGGGGAGGGAAGGATTTTAGTGCGGAGCTGACCTATCACTCCCTCCCCCTTGAGGGGGGAGGGTTGGGGTGGGGGTGATGGCTCCGTTGGAAGGAATCTGATTATGGGCGCCAAACTTTTCGGGGCACGGGTCAAGCGGCTGGAGGACCCGGCGCTGCTGACCGGCAAGGGCCAGTTTACCGACGACATTGCCGTGCCGGATTTGCTGCATGCCGTCTTTGTGCGCAGCCCGCACCCGCATGCGCGGTTCACCCGGATAGACCCCAGCGCGGCGCTCTCCATGCCGGGGATCCATGCGGTGTTCACCCTGCAGGATTTTCCGGCCGACATACGCGATAACCGCCTGCTGCTGCTGCTGCCCAACCCGGCCATCACTCAGCCCATGATGCCGCATCTGCTGGCCCGGGAAGAAGTCACCTATGTGGGCGAGCCGGTGGCGGTGGTGATTTGCGATACGCGCCATCTCGGCGAGGATGCCGCCGCCGCCGTGGAGATCGATTGGGAGCCCCTGCCCGCGGCGTCGGACGCAAAAGACGCATTGCAGCCCGGCGCCCCCCTGTCTCATTCAAACGCGACCGATAACGTGGCGGCGAAATTCGTCTCGCAATATGGCAATGCCGATGCCGCCTTTGTCGGTGCCGCCCATGTGGTCTCGCGATCGATCCGCCATCACCGGGGCGGCGGACATGCCCTGGAAGGACGCGGCGCGCTGGCCGTGCACGATCCCGACGAAGGCCGGACAATGTTATGGTCGGCCACCCAGACGCCGCATCAGGTCAAACGCAATATCATTGGATTGCTGGGCTGGACCGAAAACGAGATCGATGTCATCGCACCCGATGTGGGCGGCGGGTTCGGCCCCAAGGCGATGTTTTATTCCGAGGAAGCGGTCATCCCGTTCTGCGCCCGCAAGCTGGGTCGGCCCATCAAGTGGATCGAGGACCGGCGCGAGCATTTCGTCTGCGCCAGCCAGGAGCGCGATCAGTACTGGGACGTGGAAGCCGCCTTCGATGCCGACGGCAAACTGCTCGGTGTACGCGGGACCATGATCCACGACTCTGGCGCCTATGTGCCCTGGGGCATCGTCTCGCCGCTGATCGCCGCCACCACGGTCCCGGGGCCTTACATTGTCCCGAACTATCATCTGGAAACCACGGTGGCGCTGACCAATAAAGTCCAGGTCACACCGGTGCGCGGCGCTGGGCGGCCGCAGGCGGTGTTCGCCATGGAACGGCTGATGGATAAGGCGGCCGAAAAAATAGGTCTCGACCCGGCGGAAATCCGCCGCCGCAATTTAATCCCCGCCGATCAGATGCCCTACAAGGTCGGTCTGATTTTCCGCGACGGCAAGCCGGTGACCTATGACAGTGGCGACTATCCGCGCTGTCAGGCCGAGGCGCTGGCGAAAATCGATTACGACGGCTTCGCTGCCCGTCAGCAGGCCGCCCGCGCCCAGGGACGCCAGATCGGCATCGGCATCGGCAACTATGTGGAGGGCACTGGTTTGGGTCCTTTCGAGGGGGCCACCGTCCGCATCGGACCATCAGGCAAGATCGTGCTGGCGAGCGGCGCCGCGCCCCAGGGCCAGGGACACCGGACCACCATGGCGCAGATCTGCGCCGAGAAATTCGGTGTTGGCATCGAGGACGTGGAAGTTCATCTGGCCGATACCACCATGATCGCCCATGGCGTCGGCACCTTCGCCAGCCGGATCGCCGCCAATGCCGGACCGTCGGTTCACCTCGCCTCGCTGGAGGTCCGCGAGAAGGTGATCAAGATCGCCGCTCATATGTTGGAAGCCGCCGAAGAGGATATCGAGTTGGAAGACGGCAAGGTATTCGTGCAGGGCGTGCCGGATATGTCGCTCACCCTGGGCCAGGTGGCCCATGCGGTGGCCGGCACACCGGGCTTCGCCATGCCGCCCGGCTTCGACCCCGGTCTGGAAGCGACCCACTATTTCTCGCCGGAACAATCCGCCTATTGCAATGGCTGTCACGTGGCCGAGGTGGAGGTCGATAGGGAGACCGGTCATGTGACAATCCTGCGCTACGTGATCGCCCATGACGCCGGCAATCTGATCAACCCCATGGTGGTCGATGGTCAGGTCCAGGGCGGGTTTGCCCATGGCATCGGCAACGCCCTGTTCGAAGAACAGCATTACGACGATAACGCCAACCCGCTGACCACCACCTTCGCGGAATATCTCCTGCCCGCCGCCGGCGATGTCATCGATGCGGAAACCATTCACGTGGAATCGCCGTCACCCCTGAACCCGCTGGGGGTCAAAGGCGCCGGCGAAGGGGGCACCATCCCGGCCGCCGCCGCGATCATCGCCGCCGTGGAGAACGCGTTGAAACCCTATGGGGTGGTGCTCACCGATGTGCCCGCGACACCCATGAGCCTGATCGCCAAGATCGCCGCCGGATCGCCGTCGCAGGCCGCGGAATAGAGCATGACAGACGCCACACAGCCCGCCGGGCGTTCCGGCCCGCTTTCGGGAATTCGGGTCCTCGATCTGACCCAGTTTCTGGCCGGGCCGTTCAGCACCCAGATTCTGGCCGATCTCGGCGCAGAGGTCATCAAGCTGGAAGCGCCATCGGGCGACTGGTCGCGGACCCTGCCGCCCCATTTTGTCGGATCGGAGAGCTGCTATTACCTGTCCATCAACCGCAACAAGATGGGCGTCGCCATCGACATGAAGGCGCCCGAAGGCCTCGATCTGGTTAAGAAGCTGGCCGACAAATCGGACATCCTGATGGAGAATTTCCGGCCCGGTGTGCTCGACCGGCTCGGGCTGACTTACAAGGATTTAAGCGCCCGCAATCCCGGTCTGATCTGGGCGTCCATCAGCGGCTTCGGCCAGGACGGCCCCTACCGCGAACGGCCGGCCTACGACATGATCGTCCAGGCCATGTCGGGCGGCATGAGCCTGACCGGCGAACCGGGCCGCACCGCGGTGCGCTCCGGCATTCCGCTGGGTGATCTGTCGGCCGGCATGTATGCCGCCATTGGTTCACTCTCAGCGTTGGAGGAACGGCGCACTACCGGCAAGGGCAAGTTCGTCGATATCTCCATGCTCGATTGCCAGGTCGCCATGCTGACCTATCAGGCGGCCTATTACCTGCATTCGGACCAAGTCCCCGGACGGCAGGGCAGCGGCCATGAATCCATTCCCACCTACCGGTCCTTCGCCGCCGCCAATGACACCGAGTTCGTGATCACCGCCAATACCGAACGCATGTGGCAGGGCTTGTGCGGCGTCCTGGGCCGCGACGACCTCACCGAAGACCCACGATTTCTCAAGAATGATGACCGACACAGAAACCGGGAGGCCCTGTGGCCGATCCTCGAAGAAGCCTTCCAAGCCAAGGAAGCCAAGGAATGGGTACCGCTTCTTTTGGAGGCCGGCGTGCCGGTGGGCGAGGTCAATACGGTCGCTGATTCCCTCGCCGATCCACAGATCGCCCATCGCAACATGGTGCTGGATCTGGAAAACGAGGACGGCGACCGGGCGCGTGTGGCGGGCAATCCCATCAAGTTCCAGGGTGTGGAAGAACCACCGCATCACTACCCGCCGGCTCTGGGTGAACACAACCGGGCGGCGCTGCAGGATGTTCTCGGCCTCAGTGACAGTGAATATGACAGCCTGCAGGGCGCCGGGATCATCCACACGCCTTCAAAAAAAGACGCCACATAAAAAAGGGAGAAGACGACCCATGAGTGACGGATATTCCATGACCCGCGACGGGAAGATCATCAGGCTCACGCTGGAGCGCCCCGACGACGGCAATATGCTGACCCTCGCCATGGCGCGCGATATCGCGGCCCGTATCCGGGACGTGGGATCGGACAAGCTGGCCAACGCCATCGTCCTCCGCGGCGCCGGCGACGATTTCTGCAAGGGCCGGGACCCCAAGGGGGCGCCCGAGGGCCAACCGACCACCGCCGTGGAAATGCGGGAAGCGCTGATCGAACCCCTTCTGGGGGTTTATGCGGCGATCCGCGAGTCGGAACTGCCGGTCATCGCCGGCGTACAGGGGACGGTTCAGGGGCTCGGCTGCGGTATCGCGGCGATCTGCGATATCACTATCGCTGCCGACAATGCCCGGTTTCTGCTGCCGGAAATGCGCGCCAATTTGCCGCCGACGCTGGCCATGCTGGCGCATCTCGACCGTATTCCGCCGAAATCACTGCTCCACATGGTCTATTCCACCGACAGCATCAATGCCGCCCGTGCCGTCTCCATCGGGCTGGTCAGCGAAATGGTCCCGGTCGCGGAACTGGATAGCGCTGTGGAAGGTCTTCTGGAAAAGCTCGGCTCATATGAGCGCGAGGCGGTGGCCACCTGCAAATCCTACCTGCAGCAGGCGCGCGGCGTCCCGTACCAGACGGCGAATGATCTGGCGGGCAATCTGCTGTCGGTGGTGTTGTCGTCGCGCTAGAGTATCCAGCCCGCTGGAGCGTTAATTTTTCGGGGCGGTGACGTTGGTGGTCGCTTCAGCGTCAGCGATTTTCCTGTTGTAGGCGCTTTGCCATTCGACCGCTTTCCGGCGGGCCGTGATGACAACCAACCGGTTCATGTATTTGGAGAAACGCAGCGCATATTGCTGCGCCTCTTCGTTACCGGCCCGACCGGCAATGAACAGCCACTTCAGACCTTCGGACACGTTCTGTTCAGTACCATCGCCGATGGCCAGGGCCGTACCGTATTCCTTCTGGGCCGGCACGTGACCGAGATTGGCCGCTTTACCGTAGAATTCCAGCGCCTTCGCGAGGTCTTTCTTGACGCCGTAGCCAAAGCCATACATCTGGGCCAGGGTATAGAGGGCGGCAGCATCACCTGCCTTGGCCGCCGGCCTCAGCTCCTTGAGGGCAACGTCGAAATTCTTGCTTCTAAAGGCTTCCACGCCCGCTTCGGTATCCGCAATGGCGGAAAAGGGGAGAAAAACTGCGGCTAGTGCCGCAAGAATCAGAAATTTCACTTTCACCGCTCACATCCTCCTGCAAACATCGGCCGCAACGGCATGTGTCGGGCGGCTCAAGACATTCACATGCTAAAATTCTTAAGGTGAATAATGCGCGATAAGGCTGAATTTAGGGTGAATCCCCGGCTGTTTCGCAGCCGTCTGGGAACCAGAAAAATCCCCGGAAAACAGCTCTTTTCAAGATGATCTATTGATTAGCGGTCATGCCAGGCTGCCACAGGATGTCGGAACGGCCCTGATCGTTGGCGATCCGGCCCATGACAAACATTAAGTCCGACAAACGGTTTATATAGGCCAGCGCCTGCGCGTTAACCGGCTCGATTGCCGCCAGCGCGGCCACCGCGCGTTCCGCACGCCGGGTTACGGTCCGCGAAATATGCAGGCGGGCAGCCAACTCCGTGCCGCCGGGCAGCACAAAAGAGGTCAGCGGCGCCAGCGAGTCGTTAAGATCGTCAATTTCCCGCTCCAACCGGGTGACCTGATTATCCTGGATACGCAAATTGCCGTCGGCCGGATCATCGCCGGGCCGCGCAAGATCAGCACCCAGATCGAAAAGGTCATTCTGAATGCGCGCCAAACACGCTTGGAACGCCTCGCCCGCCGCCTCAGCCGCAACGCGGACCATCCCGATGGTCGCATTAGCCTCATCGATTTCCCCGATGGCATGAATGCGGGCCGATGCCTTGGGCGACCGCGACCCATCGCCGAGCGAAGTTTCCCCTTTGTCGCCTCCGCGCGTATAAATCTTGTCCAACTTGACCATCACAGCCGCTCCCGTCCAAAATCGCCGATCGCGTCACCCTATAGCATCATCCGGTACGCCGAGACATGACGGCCACCGTTCTGGTGGATTTGCGCCATGGGGGCTCAGTCCAATATCTAAGGGCTCTAACGTCTGAGCGTGAGCAGTCCATCCTTCACCGAGTAGCCCGACAGCCGATCGAGGAAATCGATTCCCAGCAGCGAAGACGACAGGGGCGCCTTGTTCACCAGGGCGCGAATGTTGCGGATCTCAATGGGCCCGACACGAATTTCGCGCAACCGCACCGGCGCGCCGAGGCCGATCCCATTGGCCGTCTGGGTCCGCTGGGTAAAGGCGAGCTTATGGTCGGTAAACCCCAGGCGCCGCGCGTCCTGCCGGCTCAGCACAATACTGGTCGCCCCGGTATCCACCAGAAACCGCACGGCGGCGCCATCGACCGTCGCATCCACGCGAAAGTGGCGGTCTTCACCGGCGCTGACGATCACCGTGCCCGCCGTGAGCTGAACCGGATGGCCGGGCATGAGGGCGGCAATTGTGCGCGACCAGACAGAATTGATATCCGTCCGGTAACTGTATCCGCCAACCAGCAGAAGCCCGAGCGCCGACCAGACCAGAGCATAGCGCCCCCATTGCCCCAGGGACTGAGCCCGCCACCGCACGAGAACACCGGAGCCAACCAGAACGAGCAGCAGAAGCCCGTGGACAAAGCCGATCTGGCTGTCCCGCGATTCCAGCGCCTGAGGCCGCTGGCCATTGAGCCAGAACAGCAGCAATGCGAGCAGCGCAATCCCCACACCGACAATCAGCCATAGGCGGTTCATGGCCGGGTCGTTCGCCGGTCTTAGCTATCCAACACCGACGAATGGAACAAGCGCTCCGCCGGATAGACCGCATCGATCAGCCGTTGATCATGCGAATAGCCGATGAACTGTTCTATATTCTTTTTATTAGCGGCAAAGCCGCTGGTCCACGGGTCGGAACCCAGTACCTTGTGCTGTTCTTCCAGGGCGTTCCGCGACCAGGCCAGCAGCGCATAGTTGGAATCGTCGTAGAAACTATAGGCCAGCGCCTTTGCCCGATTGTGCATGTCCATGATCGCCTTTGGCAGTTCAGGGCGCGCATCGGCGATTTCACGCTTCATCACCATGATATGCATGATCGGGAAAAATCCGTGTTTCCGGAAATATTTGATGTCCTCGGCTATGGGATCGTCAAACAGCCGCCGGTAGCCCTCCGGGTTGGCCAGCATCGATTTTCGTGGTTGTGGTGAAATCAGGGCGTCGATCTCGCCCTCCATCAGCATCACGCCAATATCCTTGTCGTCCGCGATCTGGCTGACTTCAACGTCATCGCCAAGATCGGCCTCGATAATTTCACCGCGCATGCAGTGCCACGAACAATCCTCCCACGCGACACCGTGATCGAGCTTCAAATCTCCCTTGGCGAGCACCGAGAGGGTCGTCTGAAAGGAATGCACGCCGATGCGTTTTCCCGTCAGGTCCTTGGGTTCAGCGATGCCGGCGTTTGGATTGACGTAAATCTGGCCGGGGCTGAAGAACCGACTCGGAAAACACGGTATGCCAACCAGCGGCAGGTCGGGATCGCGCGCCACCGCCATGATAAAGGTCGAGAAGCTCATTTCGCCGATATCGAACTCAAGGTCTCTGATAATGCGGGGATGCCGGTCGGTGCCGTCGCGAAACGGCACGCTCTCGCCGATTTCCAGGGGCTTTAACGTGACGCCCTCGGGCGGTGCGACGGTCCCGTTGAAGAACGGCACATGCCGGTCATAGCGGTTGAGCGCGATACTGAGTTCCATGATTTCCTCTCCCTGATTGTGATGGTCTGATCGTAACATAATGGCGGCCCATCGGTGACGGTTGTTCCGCCGGTCTGATATGGTGTCGCGGGCGCCTTCCTATCCATTCAGCCACGCCGGACAGTTGCTTGTCTATCATCCTCGATATCGCCGCGATCATTGCCCCGCTTTTTGTCATCGCGGGGATCGGCTTCATCTGGGGGCGATCCAGCAAGCCGTTCGACACCAACATGATCGGCACGCTGACGGTGAATTTCGGCGTGCCGTGCCTGATCTTCTCCACCATGACCACCCTCAAGGTCTCGCTCGCCGCCTTTGGCACCATCGCCGGTGCCTTTACGGTGGCGGTCATCATCAATGCTCTCATCGCCGCCATCGTGCTGCGGATGATGCGCCTCGACGTGGCGGGATACCTGCCCGGTACCGTCTTTCCCAATAATGGCAATATGGGACTGCCGCTGTGCCTGTTCGCGTTCGGCGATGAAGGGCTGGCGCTGGGGATCAGCATCTTCGTGATTTCGTCCCTCGGCAATTTTACCCTGGGCATGGCGGTGGTATCGGGGAAGATGTCGCCCAAGGAGATTGCCAAGACACCAGCCATATGGGTCACATTGGCCGCTCTCCTGTTTCTGTTGGGCGACATCGAGCCCCCCGGCTGGCTGGCCAACACCACAAAGATTATCGGTGGCATGTCGATCCCGCTCATGCTGATCGCCCTTGGCGTCTCCCTGTCGCGGCTGCGCATTGAGAGCGCCGGGCGGAGCCTTATCCTGGCCGTCATGCGGCTGGGTCTTGGTTTTGGCATCGGGGTCCTGCTTGCCTGGCTGTTCGGACTGGAAGGGGCTGCGCGCGGCGTGCTTATCCTGCAATGCGCCATGCCGGCCGCCGTCATCAACTACATCATCGCGGTACGGTTCGAGCGCTGCGCCGTGGAGGTCGCGGGTCTCGTGGTGGCCTCAACCCTAATCTCCTTTGCCACCCTTCCTCTGCTTCTGTATTTCGTGATCTAGGGCGCAGAGATGGACCTCTTCAGCGAACTCGCCGCCATCATCCTGCCGGTGTTTCTATGTGCGGGTATCGGAATCGCCTGGTCACGCAAGGACACGCCGTTCGATTCCGAACTGGTGTCCATCCTGGTCTACAAGATCGCGGTCCCCTGCCTGATCATCGCAACCTTCTCGAAAGTAAGCCTATCGCCGGAGGCCGTCACCGCCGTGGCCGGCGCGGCATTCACCATTTACCTCATCACCACCGCCATCGCCGTCCTCATTTTGCGCCTCACAAACCTGCCTTACGCGTCCTATCTGCCATCGATGATCTTCCCCATGGTGGGCAGCATGGGTCTGCCCATCAGCCTTTTTGCGTTCGGTGAAGAAGGCCTCGCCCTGGCGCTGGTGTTTTTCACCCTGGGGGCCGTCGGTACCTTCACCATCGGTGCCGCCATCGCGGCTGGTAAGGCGTCGCTATCAAAGCTGGTGACCGAACCCGCAATCTGGGCGGCCATCATCGCCATTGCGCTGCTGTGGTTCGGCATCAGGCTACCGAATTGGGTCGCCGACACCACCGGGCTTTTGGGTGGCATGGCGATCCCGTTGCAGCTCATCGCGCTGGGCTGTTCGCTGGGCCAGTTCAAAGTGGCGTCGCTGCCCCGTGGCCTATCCCTGTCCCTGCTACGCCTCGGGATGGGATTTGGCGTCGGCTTCGGCATCGCCGAATGGTTCGAATTGGAAGGGCTGGTGCGCGCCGTCGTTATTCTGCAAAGCGCCATGCCGGTCGCCGTCTCCAACTACCTGTTCGCCGTTATCTACAAACGCGAACCCACCGAGGTCGCCGGCATGGTGCTGATCTCGACCGCCATCAGCTTCGGCACGTTGCCCCTGCTGCTGCTCTATCTGTTGTAACGGAACAGGGCCGGCCCGGTTTAAAGCCAAATCCGATGCCGGTCCTTCTCTTGTGACCTGATTGCCTGATACATTTGACCCCTTGATGACAGGGACAATTATCGCGGGAGCGCGATGAAACCGGCGCTCCGGGAAAGGCAATCCAATGAGCACGGAAAAAAGCGTAGGAAAAATCGGACATCTGAAGACGGGCGGCATCGGTCACCTGATTTTCGATAACCCGGCGCGGCGCAACGCGGTATCGCGGGACATGGCGCGCCAGGTGCCCGAGGTTCTCGCGGATTTCGAACAGGATCCGGATATACGGGTGATGGTCGTGTCGGGCGCCGGTGACAAATCATTCATTTCCGGGGCCGATATCTCGGAATTCGAAAAAACCCGCGCCAATGCCGAAGCGGCGCGGGAATCATCCGCCAGATCCATGGCCATGTTCGAGGGTATGCGCGCCTTCCCCAAACCGACAATCGCCAAGATTCGCGGCTATTGTTTTGGGGGCGGCATGGCGCTGGCCTGCGCCTGCGATCTCCGCGTCGCGGCGGACGATGCGCTGTTCGCCATTCCCGCGGCCCGGCTCGGCATCGGTTACAGGGCAACCTTCACGCGCTGGGTGATCGACGCGGTGGGCCCGGCCAATGCCAAGGAAATACTACTCACCGCGCGGCGTTACGATGCCGCCGAGGCCTTTCGATTGGGGCTGGTCCACCGTGTCGTGCCGGTCGCCGAGTTCGATGAATTTGTCGACGATTATGCCGAAAACATCGCCGGGAACGCGCCCCTATCCATGCAGGCCACCAAGGTAATCGTGAACCAGGTGGCGAATGGCCTGGGGTCCGCCGATCTCGATCTGTGCACCAGCCAGGTCGATCAATGCGCCGACAGCGCGGACTTTATCGAAGGCCGCCGCGCCTTCATGGAAAAACGCAAACCCGAATTTCACGGGCGCTAAAGTGGCCCTGCGCGTTTCAACCGCCCGAAATTTACGGAGATTGCCATGACCCGAACGCGACCATCGACCGCCCTTGAAGGGCTGACCGTTCTCGACATGACGCAGGCGCGGGCCGGGCCGATCTGCGTCCGCCAGCTTGCCGATTGGGGCGCCAACTGCATCAAGATCGAGCGGCCGGGCGACCCGCAGGACTGGGCCGGGCGCACGGAACCCGACTTCCAGAGCAAGCACCGAAACAAGCGCAGCATGATCCTCGATCTCAAGAGCGACGGCGCCCGCGACGTGCTGCGGCGCCTCGTGGAGAAAGCGGATATCGTGGTCGAGAATTTTCGGCCCGCGGTAAAGGACCGGCTCGGGTTTGATTATGAGTCGCTGCGCAAGATCAATCCACGCATTATCCTCGGCAGTATTTCCGCCTTTGGTCAGGACGGTCCCTACCGTGACCGGCCGGGACTGGATCAGATCGTTCAGGGCATGTCGGGTTTCATGTCGATCACCGGTGAGCCGGGCCGCGGCCCATTGCGGGCCGGAGTCGCCATCTCCGATGTTTCCTGCGGTTTGTTTTGCGCCATCGGTATCCTGACCGCCTTGCATGAACGCGAGCGCTCAGGCGAAGGTCAGTGGGTACAGACCTCGCTGATGGAATCGCTGCTTTCCATGATGGATCTGCACGCGGCGCGCTATCTGATGGAAGGTCATGTGTCCAAGCAGGCCGGTAACGGGCACCCGACCGGTGTGCCGACCAACGCCTACCAGACGTCGGACGGCTATGTGAATATTTCGATCATGCCACGCATGTGGCCCGCCTTGTGCAAAGCCATCGAGGCCGAGGAGGCAACCGATGATCCCCGGTTCAAAACCCGCGAATCGCGCATTGCCCATCGGGATGAATGCAATGCCATGATTTCCGCGCGCATGAAGACCTATACCACCGAGGAGATGCTGGCGCGGTTGGCCGAATATGATTGTCCAGCGGGGCCGGTCTATTCCATCGATCAGACCTTCGCCGATCCGCAAGTGCAACACCTCAAGCTGGCCAAGAAAGTCACCTCACAGGACGGCGATGATTTCGAGATCCTGCGCCAGCCCTTCAGCCTGTCGCGCACGCCGACCGATGGCTGGAAATCCCTATCGCCCTATGGCGGTGACACCAACGAAATCATGGCCGAATTTGGGTTCAGCGACGCTGAGCTGGCGGCACTGAAAGAAGCCGGCGTGGTGGCCGGGAGAGAGTCTTAGCGCCAGAAATGGGCCCGTACGCCGCCATCGACCCGGAGCGTCGTGCCGCTGATATGGGAAGCGCGGTCCGACGCCAGGAAGGCGACGGCGTCAGCGATTTCCTCGACCGTCGATGACCGGCCGGACGGGTATGCCGCTTCCAGCTCCCGCCAGCGCTCCGCGTCACCCAGTTTCTTTTCGGCCCGTTCCTTCACATGGGCAAAATGGCGGTCGGACATGGTCGCGCCCGGATTAACGCCGACGACGCGAACGCCGTGCGTGATGCTTTCCCCGCCCAGGCATTCGGTAAACATCATCAGGGACGCATTTCCCATGCATCCAGCAAGATAGTTGGGGTTGGCCGATTCTCCGGCGAGGCCGATGACATTGACCACCACGCCGCTTTCGCGCGCCTGCATGCGCGGCAGGATGGCGCGGGTCAGATCCACATAGCCGAAGACTTTCAGATCCCAGCAACGGCGCCAGGTGGCGCTGTCGATGCTCTCCAGAGATCCTGTTGGAATATCGCCGGCATTGTTTACCAGTATGTCCACATCGGCGCACGCCTGACCGAGGGCGGCGACCGTCTCCGGCCGCGACAAATCCCCCGGATGAACGGTCACCTCGACCCCATGGGCACCCCTGATCTCATCGGCGGCGGCGCGCAGGCCTTCCTCGCTGCGCGCGGCAAGATGCAGGGGACACCCTTCGGCGCCCAGCATCTTTGCCACCGCGAGCCCGATGCCGCGCGATGCGCCGGTAACCAGCGCCGTTCGGCCTTTAAGATTCAGATCCATGAAAGCGCTCCCTGTTGTGGCGCCGGTCGGTTGATGGCGCAGGCGGTTCGATCTGGTTGAATACTGCTCTAGCACCCGGCATTTCCCCGGTCAAAGAACCGCCGCCAATGATTTGCGGGATCGGCCAAGCCCTTCTAAGATAGCTTCCAATAATCATAAAAAATCTCAAACAATCAGACAGGGAATGACAATGAAACAATCCAGGATCTTTGCGACCGGTCTTGCGGTGCTGGCCGGCGCGGCGTTGACGGCATTGCCGGCAAACGCCCAATACTTCAAGGGCAAGACAATCACCGTACTGGTCGGCTATTCGCCGGGCGGTGGTGCTGATACGCAATCGCGTCTGCTGACGCCCTATCTCGCCGGCCATGTTCCCGGCAATCCGAGAATGATTGTTAAAAACATGACCGGCGGCGGTGGCACCAAGGCGCAGAATTTTCTCTATGAACGGGGCAAGAAGGACGGGCTGACCATCGTCTACACACCGTCCTCCGCTCAGTCCCAACTACTGGCGCGCAAGGGCATCCGCTATGATTACGGCAAGATCGAAATCATCGGTGCCATGGTCGGCGCGCCGGTCATGGCCTATGCCCGCAAGGATCTGGTGCCAGGCGGCTTGAAAAAATCCGAAGACATCATCCGGGCAAAGGGCATTAAAATCGGCGGTCGCCGCGCCTCCTCTCCCCTCGATATGTTCGCGCGCGGATCTCTGGATACGCTCGGCGTAAAATACACCTACGTGCCGGGATATAAGGGTGGCTCCAGGGTTGCCGCCGGGGTGCGGCGCAACGAGGTCAATATGGCCGGCAACGGGCTGGACAGCTGGATCGCCCGGTTCTCTCCCAGCATGGGTGGAGCGGCTGGCGTGGCTAAGCCGCTATGGTATTTCAAGTTCCGCGATGCCAACGGTAACGCCATCAAGTCAGTGACCGGCGGGCTTCCCAGCTTCGAAGACGTGTATCGCCGCATTCACGGCAAGCCACCGTCCGGGCCCTTCTGGGAGAAGTTCAAATTCCTCATCAGCCTGCGCTCGGCGGTGACCCATCTCTATATGGGCCCCCCAGGCATGAACAAACAGGCGCTGGCGGATTTGCGCACGGGTTTCGACAAGATGATCAAGGATCCCGCGGCAATGGCCAAGCAGAAGAAGGTTCTGCACAACGTCTATGTGCCGGTCAGCCGTGCCGGCGCGGCAAAGGCCTTCAAATCCATCAGCAAGGTAGACCCGGCCATGGTCAAGTTCTGGAAGGACTACGTCAAGAAAGGGTCAAGGCGGAAAAAGAAGTAAAACTAGCCTCTAAACCGGCACGGTCGCCCGCTTCTCGCCATGGCGAGAGCGGGCGATTTTCTGCCCCGCACGGAATTTCTCTCCGTGGTCCCATGAGGTCTTCCGCCAATGCTGGATGCGTTTATTACCGGGCTGCTGCTGGTCTTCGAATGGCCGGCGATCGGGTTTCTGTTTCTCGGCATCATAACCGGCATCTGGCTGGGGGCGGTGCCCGGGCTTGGCGGCGTCATCGGCCTGGTGATCCTGCTGCCTTTCACATTCGGCATGGAAACCGTGAGCGCATTTGCGCTTTTGCTGGGCATGTATGCGGTTACCACCACCAGCGACACCATCGCGTCGGTGATGCTCGGTATTCCCGGCACCGCCGCGTCGCAGGCCACCATCCTCGACGGCTATCCGCTGGCCCAGAAGGGTGAGGCGCAACGGGCGTTCGGGGCGGCCTTTACCGTGTCCGCCTTTGGCGGTGTGTTCGGGGCGCTGATCCTGGCGGCGTCCCTGCCGCTGGTCCTGCCCATCATTCTTGCGTTCGGCAATCCGGAAATCTTTGCTCTTGGCGTGCTGGGCCTCAGCATGGTCGGCTCGCTGAGCGGCAATTCCATCTCCAAGGGTTTGATCGTGGCCCTGCTCGGGCTGCTCATATCCTCTATCGGCTATGCCGAGGCGGAATCCGTGCCGCGTTATTTCTTCGGCGAGGATTATCTGCTCGATGGGCTGCCCATAATACCGTTGGTGCTCGGTCTGTTCGCCATTCCCGAGGTGATGGAACTGGCCATCAGGGACACCTCCATTTCACGGGTGACCCGCGAGCAAAGCAGCGACGTCACGATCCTTACCGGCGTGAAAGACGCGTTCACCCATTGGTGGCTGGCGCTGCGCTGCGCCACCCTCGGTACGTACATCGGCATGCTGCCCGGGCTCGGCGGCGCCATCGTGGACTGGCTGGCCTATGGTCACGCCGTGCAAAGCGCCAAGGACAAATCCATGTTCGGGCAGGGCGATATCAGGGGCGTGATCGCGCCCGAGGCCGCCAACAACGCCATTAAGGGCGGCGCGCTTATTCCCACGGTGGCCTTCGGCATTCCCGGCAATCTCGGCACCGCCATCCTCATGGGCGCCCTGCTCATTCAAGGCCTCAAACCGGGGCCCGACATGCTGACCAGCCAGCTTCACATCACGTTCAGCATGGTCTGGACCATAGTCGTCGCCAACGTCTTCGCCGCCGGTCTGCTGATGATCTGGGCCAACCAGCTCGCCAAGGTCGCGTTCATCCGCGGCCATCTGATCGTTCCCGGCGTCATCCTGTTTGTCTTTATGGGCGCCTGGCTCGGCCAGGCCTCCATCGGCGACTGGATCGTCTGCCTCATCGCCGGTGCCGCCGGCGTTATCATGAAGCGCGGCGGCTGGCCAAGGCCCCCCCTGGTGCTGGCCCTGATCCTCGGCAATATCCTGGAGAATTCGCTCTATATCAGCACCATGGCCAATGAAGAGCCGCTGGAGTGGCTGACAAGGCCCATCGTCCTGACCATCTTCGCCCTGACCGCGATCACGCTGGCCTTCTCGGTCCGCGGTGTCCTGCGATCCAGGCGCGCCGGCGATGCGCCCAAATCGGGCGAAGGACGGGAACAGAATTTCTTTCTGTCCCTGCCCCTGTCGCTGGTCCTGTTTGTGGTATTCACCCTCGCGGCCGGCCAGGCGACACGGTGGGAACTTCCAGTGGGGCAGTTTCCCCTGACCATTGCCACGCCGGCCATATTTCTGTGCCTCATCGTGCTGGTAAGCGATGTGCGGGGTGTCGTCCGCGCAAGCCAGGGGGGCGGCGGGGTCGGCGCGGCGCTGGCGGCGGCCGTGGAGCGCGCCATGCTGGGGGGCGCCAGTCAGTTCTTCGGCTATCTGCTGGGAATGTTGCTGATCACCTTCGTGATCGGCCAGATCGCTGCCCTGTGTCTGTTCGTCGGTCTCTATTTGTGGCGCTGGGGCGGCTACGGCCTGAAGGTCTGCCTCGGCTACGCCTTTGTGGGCTGGGCGTTTCTCTTCGGTTTCTATGACCGGGTGATGAACGTGCTTTGGCTCGATTCAGCACTGAGCGATTTCTACGGCAGAATCATGAGCCTGATCGGGCTTTGAGACCCCGAATAATTTTCATCCACCGACCGGCCACGCCTCATTGACCAAGTCGGGGACCCAGCCCGCCATCTACAAGCGCGAACCCACCGAGGTCGCCGGCATGGTACTGATATCGACGGCCATCAGCTTCGGCACGTTGCCCCTGCTGCTGCTGTATCTTCTGAATAAGATCTGAGGCATTTGGAGGGGCAGCGCCGAACCTATTAGTATAAGCTCCCCGGTAATTCAAAGTGCATGAGCGTTTAGTTATGAAACATGCTGGACAGGCATTGCTTGCGGTTTTAATTGGCCTGTTGATACTCGAAGGCGGTTTGCGTCTCTTTATCAATATCCCATCGCCGTATAACATGCCGCTTGATTCGCTGGTTTGGGATGACCGGGGATTTTGGGTCTTCGAACCCAACACCAGCTTCGAGATGGGCAATCAGGTCGATTTTTTGGACAGGCCTGTCACAATCGGCGCCAACGGCATGCGGCAGGTACCGTGCCGCATGTCCAGCAATAGCGACAATGGGACACCGTCCAAGCGGATATTCACAATTGGCGATAGTCAGACATTTGGGTTTGGATTGTCGGACGACGATAGTTGGCCGAACCAACTTCAGTGCCTACTGAACGATGCCGAGGTTTACAATCTCGGCGTCCCCGGAATTAACACCGATCAATATCTCGTGCGGCTTTCACAGATTTGGGCAAACCTGACACCACGAGACGTCGTTCTCGTGATGGTTGGCTGGAATGATCTAGTAACCGACCAGTCGAAATTTAATCCACAGAACATAAAGATGCGGCCCTGTCCAAAGGAGCCTGATCAGTCCACTCAATTTCCGACTTGCCTCGCAAAACCAAAATTTTTACTGCACCCGGACAAAACGTGGCGTCTGACGGTTTATGACAAAACCGGACTCTTTATTCCCAAATTCGGCTCGCCCAGCGAATTCGCCAATACCGCCGTTATGTCCTCGGCGTTCGCCTACCTGACGCTCCCCCGTCTCAAATTGTTATGGTATGGAATGCGGCCAAAATCGTCGCTTTTTGAAAAGCTGCCGACAAAGTCATTTTACAACAATCTGCGAATTGTCGGCCGCATGCGCGAACTCGTCGAGCAAAAGGGTGCAACATTGGTAACCACCATTCTTCCGTGGCGCGCCTTTACCAATGACAGCTATTACGAAGCCTATTCAAAGGGTGGAGTGGTATTTCCGGCCCGCGATTTCCCCACTTACGCAAGCCGCGCCGCATGCATGGAGTTCAAACTCGACTGCTTTAGCCTGTTCGATGCCCTCAAGAGCAGCAAGCTAAATCAATACTGGTTGCCCTATGACGGACACTTAAACGATCTCGGCGCCAAGGCCGTCGCGATGGCTCTGGCGGAACGGATAAAAGCGGTTCAGCGCTAGCACGCACCACCCGCAACTACGTTCACCTTAATGCGTGACCGAGCCGCCATCGATGCACAGCACCTGGCCGGTGATAAAATCGGAATCCGATGAGGCGAGGAACACCGCCGCGCCCACCAGATCCTCGGGCACCTCAGGGCGCTTGATAGCCCGGCTGCCGATATTGGCGGCGAAATGTTCGGCGCTGAACTGCCCGCCCTCTGTGACCGCCTCGCTCTCGGTCAGGCCCGGGGCGATGGCGTTGACGCAGATATTGTCCTCGCCCAGCTCGCGCGCCAGCACCCGGGTCATGGCGATGACGCCTCCCTTCGAGGTCACGTAATCAAGCTGCAGCGGCGTGCCCTTGAAGACGGTGCCCGACGCGATATTGATGATCTTACCGTAGCCCTGTTTGCGCATGACCGGCGTCACCGCCTTGGTCATCTGCCAGACGCCCCGGATATTGACCCGCAGGACGGCGTCGAACTCATCGAGGTCGATGGTCTCGAACCGCTGACGCTTGAGCCCGCCGAACAGGGCCGCGTTGTTCATCAGCACATCTATGCGGCCATAGGTTTCGGTCACCTGGGCGACCAGGGCGGCGTTCTGAGCCTCGTCGGTCACATCGGAAACCACGCCGATGGCGTCGCCCCCCGCGCTTTTCAACTCGGCAACCAGCGGCTCGGGGTCGAGCACGTCGGTCACCACCACCTTGGCCCCTTCCGCCACGTAGGTTTTTGCATAGGCGGCGCCGATACCCTGCGCGCCGCCGGTGACGATGGTGACAAGCCCGTCCAACATGCCCATATGATATCTCCCTGATTTATGATTTCTTGCGGGCATTGTCAGAAGCCTGTGTCTATCCGTCAAGGCATGTTGGAATTGAGCCCATGAATAAAAATTTCGGCCGCTACGCCCTGATCTGGATTCTGATCCTGGCCACCATCTATCTCGGCGATCAGTTTATCCGCGGTACTTTCCTGACCGCCGATGACGTGCGCCCGGTGACGGCGCGGGGATCGCTGGCAGAGTCAGAAAAAAGCACCATCGCCCTGTTCGAGGCCATCGCGCCGTCGGTGGTCTATATCTTCACCAATAACGGCGGCGGCGAAGGTGGCGGCGCGGGGTCCGGGTTCGTTTGGGACCGGGCCGGTCACGTGGTCACCAACAACCATGTGGTGGCCGGCGCGCGGCAGGTAGCTGTCCGGCTCGATACCGGTGAGACGGTGGCGGCACAAATCATCGGAACGGCGCCGGATTACGATCTCGCCGTGGTCCGGCTGACCGGCACGCGGGAAAGCCTGCGGCCCATCCCCATCGGGCGCTCGGAAGATCTCAAGGTCGGCCAGTCGGTTTTCGCCATCGGCAACCCGTTCGGCCTCAGCCGGACACTCACGTCAGGCATCATCAGCGCGCTCAACCGGCGCCTGCCCACCGCCGATAACCGCGAGGTGGCCGGCGTCATCCAGACCGATGCCGCCATTAATCCGGGAAATTCCGGCGGACCCCTGGTGGATTCGGCGGGCCGGCTCATCGGCGTCAATACGGCGATCATTTCCGGCACGGGGTCATCGGCCGGTATCGGCTTTTCCGTGCCGGTGGATGTGGTCAATCAGATCGTGCCGCAGCTCATCAAGACCGGCCATGTGCCGCGGCCGGGAATCGGCATCACGGTACTGCCGGAAGAAGTCGCCGCCCGGGCCGGCATCGACGGGCTGGTCATCGCCGACGTGCTTCCCGGCTCGGCCGCCCGGAAGGCCGGGCTTCGAGGCGTCGACGGGCGGCAGCTTGGCGATGTGATCACCCATGTGGACGGGCGCGCCATCCGCACCCTGGCCGAATTCGCCGAGGCGCTCGGCAAGGTGGGGGTCGGCAACCGCACGGCGCTGACCGTGATCCGCAATGGGTCGAGCCGCTCGGTCACCGTCACCATCATGGATATTTCGTAACCCGTGCCGGGTCGGCGTGAATTAGTTGATTTTAGCGGCCCGGGGCGGGACAATCGGAACCAGCCAAACGGCAGACATTAAACGACGGAGTTAGACCATGTTTCCGCGCAATTACTGGTATGTGGCCGCCTGGGACCACGAAGTCCGGCGCCAGGAACTGTTCCGCCGCACCCTGTGCAACCAGCCCGTGGTGCTCTACCGGCGCGAAAACGGCGACCCGGTGGCGCTGGAAGACCGCTGCTGCCACCGCCACATGCCCCTGTCGGACGGCAATTTGCGGGGCGACAATTTGGAATGCGTCTATCACGGGCTGACCTACGACCCGTCGGGCACCTGCATTCACATCCCGAGCCAAAAAACCATTCCGCCGGAAGCCTGTGTGCGCAGCTTCCCGGTGGTCGAGCGGTATCACTGGATCTGGATCTGGATGGGCGACCCGGCGCTGGCCAATCCCGACGACATCGAGGATTTCCACTGGATGGACGATCCGCGCTGGCGGGCCAAGGGCGAAAAGCTCGATCTGCCGGGCAATTACCAGCTGCTGGTGGATAATCTACTGGATCTCACCCATTTGCAGTTCGTCCACCCCACCACATTGGGCACCGACGCCATCGCCGCCAACCCCATCACCACCGAGCGCGAGGGCGATCTGGTGCGGGTGACACGCTGGATTCTCGACAGCCCGCCACCGCCGTTTCTGCAGAAGGCCGGCGGGTTCGCGCCGGATGAAAATATCGACCGCTGGCAGATCATCGAGTTTACCCCACCGGGATTCGTCAGGCTGGATGTGGGCGGCGCGCGGGCCGGGACCGGCGCTACCGAAGGCGACCGGTCCCATGGAGTCTCCATGCGCAATCTCAACGCCATCACGCCGGAAACCGATACTACCACCCATTATTTCTGGGCCCAGGCGCATAATTTCCGGCTCGATGACCCCACCGTGACCGAGCTGGTTTACCGGCAGGTACACACAGCCTTCCTGGAGGATCTGGCGGTTATCGGCTCTCAGCAGGGCAATTTATCCGCCCATGGCGACACCCTGCCGCCGGCGGTGGATTTCAACCAGGATGCCGGTGGGCTGCAGGCACGCCGCATTGTGGAGCGTATCCTGGCCGACGAGCAACAATCCGGTGCGGAAATTCGCGCCTCCGCTTAGGCCGGCACTTAGGAAAATCTCAATAGAGGGCGGGCATCATGGCGTGTCATTGACACGGTGCGGCGGCAATCCAGGCGCCGCCCATGATTTGAGGCGCTCTTCCCATGGCGATTCCCCGCCGCGCAGCGCGCGCCACCCGAGTGCGGCCTGTCGCTCCCCGTGGCACGCTCTTCCTCATTGTCGGCCCCAGCGGCGCCGGCAAGGATAGCCTGCTGCGCGCAGCGCAAACCGATCTCGAAAGCGACGGGGATTTCGTATTCGCCCGGCGCACCATCACGCGGCCGCTGGAGAGCCACCGCGAAGATCACGAACCGGTCTCGCCGGAGGATTTCCTGAAACGCGCCGAGCGCGGCAAATTCATGCTCTCCTGGCGCGTTTATGACACGGATTACGGCATTTCCATTGCCTATGAAGATGAACTCGCGGCTGGCCGAAACGTGATCGCCAACGTGTCACGCACCGTCGTTGCCGCCGGATTCGCCTATTTCTCGCCGACCAAGGTGATTCAGGTCACGGCGCCGCGCGAGGTGCTGGAATCCCGCCTGAGGAAGCGCGCCGATCCCGCCACCGCCGCCGCCAGGCTGGCCCGCGCCGTGGTGCTGCCGGACGGCGTTCCGGTCACCCACCTGCTCAATGCGGGGGATATCCATACCGGCAGCGCCCGGCTGGTGCGCCTTCTCACCAAGGATTAGAGAAACTAACCTCAAAACAAAACCGGGCGCCTGAAGGCGCCCGGTTCCGTATTAACGTTGGGTGCTGTCTCTAGCGGCGGTCGCCGAACAGATGCAGCAGCATGATGAAAAGATTGATGAAATCGAGATAGAGACGCAGCGCGCCCGAGATCGCGAGCTTGCCGGCGGTTTCCCGATCATGGAATTCAGAATATTCGTTCTTGATGTTCTGCGTGTCGTAGGCGGTGAGCCCGACAAACACCAGGACGCCGATCACCGAGATGGCGAATTGTAGCGCCGAGCTTTGCATGAACATGTTCACGACGCTGGCGATGATGATGCCGATCAGCCCCATGAACAGGAAGGTGCCGAACCCGGACAGATCCTTCTTGGTGGTGTAGCCGTAGAGGCTCATGGCCGCGAAGGTGCCGGCCGCGATGAAGAATACGCGCGCGATACTGCCGCCGGTATAGACCATGAATATGGTTGCCATGGACACACCCATGGCGCCGGCGAAGGCCCAGAATACCGCCTGAGCGGTCGTAAAGCTCATCCGGTGAAGACCGAAACTCAGGAACAAGACGAACCCGAGCGGCGCCAGCATGACAACCCATTTGAGGGCGGAACCGAACAGCGCCTGACCCAACGACGTCAGGCCGACGATTTCACCGCTTGCGCCGGTGACCACCGACATATTCGCAATGACCATGGCCACGATGCCGGTCAACGCCAGACCGGAGGCCATATAATTATAGACCCGCAGCATATAGGCGCGCAGGCCCTCATCGATCGCAGCCTGCTGGCCAACGCCGGCAAGCGTGTTTCTTTCAGTATCGAATGCCATTCCAAATCCTCGTCGATGACACAGTTTGCACTAGGTATAAGTATGGGGAACGGTAGTTAAAAATCAAGTCACGATTAGCGGCGAATCGCAGTTAAAACGTTGTAAATCTTAATCATTACGAAGCAGCGGCGCGGCTTTCTGGCCCAATATGCGCCACGTACCGGCCAGCGCCAGCACTATGATGAACAGGCTGGCGCCGAGAGCCGTCACCAATATTGCCGCCGGGACCGGACTCCAATCGACGCGCATGACCTTGGTCAGCACCGCCCAGCCGGCCACCGATCCCATGATCGTGGCGGCAAAAGCCGTCGACAGGGCCAAAAACGCATATTCCATCAGGAACGTGGCGAGAATCTGCTTTCGCCGGGCCCCCAGGACTTTCAGCACCACGCCATCATAGACCCGGCGCTGATGGCCACCGGCGATGGCGCCCCCCAGCACCAGAGCGCCGGCGAGCACGGTGATGCTGGCGGTCACCCGCACCGCGCCGGCGATCCGCTCCATCAGTTCGGTCAGGGTCACCAGGATATCCTTGACCCGGATCGCGGTGATATTGGCGAACTTCGCGCTCACAGCATCCTCGACGGGACTTTCCGCCCGCGCATCAAGCATGAGGGTGGCGATATGAGTCTGCGGCGCTTTTTCGATGATTCCCGGCGACAGGATAATCACGAAATTAAGCTGCAGCGTGCCCCAGACGATTTCGCGCAAATTCGCGATGCGGGCGATGATCGGTCTGCCCAACACGTTGATTTCCAGCGTGTCGCCGACACCGACCCCCATGCCCCGGGCAGCCCGTTCATCGAAGGAAATCAGCGGCGGGCCCTTATAATCGGCAGGCCACCATTCGCCCGCCACAAGGCGGACACCCTCCGGCGGCCGGGCCGACCAGGTCAGGCCGCGGTCATTGCGCAATACCCAGGCCACATTGGGCGCCACCTTGACGTCCCTGGCCGGCACGCCCTTCACCCTGGTGATGCGGCCACGCAGCATGGGGACACGGGTTAGCTCTCGGACACCGTCGACCGCGCGGACCGTCGCCTCGAACGGCGCCACCTGATCGGGCTGGATATCGATGAAATAGAACCCCGGCGCATTGGCCGGCAGGGTGCTTCTGATCTGGCGGGTCAGATTGCCCTCCACCACGACCACCGCCACCAGCACGGTCAGACCCAGCCCCATGGACAGCACGATGTTGGCGGTCTGCGCCCCCGGCCGGTACAGATTGGCCAGCGCCAGCCGCAGTGTCGTCCGGCGCGCCGTGCGCGACGCCGTATTGAGCCGCGCCGCAAGCGCCATGACGGCCCGGCCGGCCCCATAAAACAACGCGAAGGCGATCGCCGAGCCGCCGACAAACCACGCCGCGATGACCCGGTCATAGGCGGTCACGATGGCCAGCGCGGCCAGCGATACGATCAGGAACCCCACCGCGAGCCAGATCGCCCGGCCCGGCCGCGCCTGTTCCGGCGCCACCAGATCGCGAAACAGACTGCCTGGCGCGATGCCGCAGGCCCGCGCCAGCGGCCATAGAGAGAATGCCATGGCGGTAAGCGCGCCAAAGGCCGTCGCGAGCAGCAAGGGTGCGGGATAAAGGCCGAACTGCAGCGGCAGCGCCATGAACTGGGAAATGACCGAAGCGGCGAGAACCGGTAGGACGGCGCCAACCAGGAGCCCGATACCGATACCGATGACGGCCATAATTCCGATTTCGATGAGATAGATCTGAAAGATCAGCGCCTTCGTCGCGCCCATGCATTTCAGGGTCGCAATGACAGACGCTTTGCCGCCCAGATAGGAGCGGACCGCATTGCCGGCGCCGACACCGCCGATCAGCAGCGCCGTCAGACCCACCAGGGTAATGAACTGGGTGGTCCGGTCGATCACCCGCTTGACGCCGGGCGTCGCCGCCGTCCGGTCGCGCACCCGCCAGCCCGCATCGGGAAACGTCGCATCAAGGGTGGCGCGAAAGGCCTCGAGATTCGTGGTCTCCGGCAGACGCAGGCGATAGCGGTAGCGCACCTGCGCCCCGGGCCGGACCAAACCGGTGGCGCCCAGGCTTTCGTGGGAGACAATAAAGCGTGGCCCGAAGGTGATGGACCGGGCCCCGCCGATCCGGTCGGGCTCGGAGCGAACCAGGGCCCGGATCTCATAGGTGGCATCGCCGACCCGCACCCGGTCGCCGGAAGCCAAACCGAGCCGCTCCAGGATACGGGGCTCTACCAGCGCGCCCCAGACACCGTCCTTCGGGGCGAAGAGCCGCGCCGGTGGGGCCGCCTTGTCGAGAACGAGATCGCCGTAGAGCGGATAGAAATTGTCCACCGCCTTGAGAGAGATCAGCGTCCGTCCGGCGCCGTCGGCGCGGTGCGCCATGGACCGCATGGAGATCACTTCGGAGACCGCCGCCCTATCCTGCAGCCAGTCTTTCTGCGCCTTGCTGATGGGCCGGTGGACGACGCGCAGCGACACATCGCCGCCCAGCAGCACACGGCCGTCCCCTTCGAGGCCCGCCACCAGAGCATCGGCGATGGAGCCGATACCGGCGATGGTCGCCACACCGAGGGCAAGACAGGCGAGAAATATACGAAACCCCTTGATCCCGCCGCGCAATTCACGCCGGGCCAGCCGCAGGGCGACGGGCAGGTTCGTCATGCGACCGGCCGCACGCCGTCGGCCACCGCCGCGCCGCCGATGGCACGCCCATCGGCAATGCGAATCTCCCGTCCGCAGCGGGCACCGATGGCGCTGTCATGGGTAATGAGGACCAAAGTCGTGCCGTGCTTGTCGGCCAGTGAAAACAGCAGATCGATTACCGCTTCGCCGGTTTCCCGGTCGAGATTGCCGGTGGGCTCATCGGCAAGCAGTAGGCGGGGCTTGGCAACGAAAGCCCGCGCCAGGGCGACACGCTGCTGCTCACCACCCGATAGCTGGCCGGGATAATGGTCGAGCCGATGACCCAGGCCCACTGACTCCAGGCTCTGCCGCGCGCGGTCGAAGGCATCGTCATGGCCGCTGAACTCGCTGGGAATGGCGACGTTCTCGATGGCCGTCATGGTGGGGACCAGATGAAAATTCTGGAACACGATTCCCATATTGTCGCGCCGGAACAGCGCGAGACCATCCTCATCCAGCGCCCCCAGATCGACACCGGCGATTCGCACAAGACCGCTGGTGGGACGCTCCAGACCGGCGATGACCATCAACATGGTGGTCTTGCCCGACCCGGAAGGGCCGACAACGCTGACCTTTTCGCCGGACTCGACGGATAAATCCACGCCTCGCAATATATTGACGGCGCCGCCCGGCCCCCCCAGCTTAAGATGAACATCCTCGAGGTGGATCATCGAGTCGGTTGTTGTGGTATTTGACACGGTAATGAGAAATCCGATCACGCAGCCCTGTTGCCCCCATCGTCCCGTGGGCGCGATGGAGCCCATAGAGAGATATGCCCTACCGGAGCGGTTTTTCAACTGCTTAGCGACCGTCCTGATCATTTTCATCGCCGCGATGGGTGCAGCGAAGGCCGCCGAACCCGTCCGTCTTCTGGCGCTGGGCGACAGCCTGACCGCGGGTTACGGGCTTCCCGTGGAGGACGGTTTCACCCATCGGCTGGAGGCGCGGCTGCGCGCCGAGGGTTTTGCCGTGACCGTGCTCAATGCCGGTGTTTCCGGCGACACCAGCGCCGGCGGACGGGCACGCCTCGCCTGGTCGCTCAGTGACAAACCCACCCATGCCATTATCGAACTTGGGGCCAATGACGGGCTGCGGGGTCTCGACCCCGACGCCATGCGATCCAATCTCGAAGCCATTGTGACCCGGCTGAAGGCCGCCGGCGTTCGCATCCTGCTGACCGGCATGCAGGCGCCGCCCAATTACGGCCGCCTTTATGAAGAAGCCTATAACCGGGTCTACCCGGAGCTTGCAAAAAAACACGGCGTTTTGCTTTACCCCTTCTTTCTGGCCGGCGTGGTGACGCGGCCGGACCTCAATCAGCGCGATGGAATCCATCCCAATCGCAATGGTGTCACGGTGATAGTTGACCGGATTACCCCTTATGTGGTCCGTTTGCTCAAAGACCGTGAATGAGAACAAAAACCTTATGGATGCAGCCGTAACCCCGAATTTTGAAATCGCCTATGCCAGCGGCGGCGATTGGCGGGATCTGACCGATCAGTGCCTGGCCGAGCTCGCCCCGCTGACCGCGGGGAATAATCTCGGCTTTGTCTATGTCTCGGATTCGCTGGACGAGGATCTGCGCAGCATCCTCAACCGCCTGCGTGAGGAGACCCGGATTCATGACTGGGTCGGCACCATCGGGTTCGGCGTCTGCGTCTCGGGTATCGAGATGTTCGATATGCCGGCCATGGCGATCATGGTGGGCAAAATCGACCGCGAGCATTTCTGCCTGCTGCCCACCATCACGCCGGACAACACCGATATGCCCGACGGGGTGATGCGCTGGGCGGAAAAGCACAATCCGGTCCTGGGCGTGGTCCATGCCGATCCCCGGGCACCCGGCCTGGAGGCGATCTTTACCCGCATCCAGAATCAGACCGGCTGCTTCCTGGTCGGCGGCATGACAGCATCGCGCGGCGTCCAGGAACAGATCGCCGGCGAGGTCACGGAGGGCGGCGTCTCCGGTATTTTGTTCAGCAGCGAGGTCAGCGCCGTCACCGGACTGACCCAGGGCTGTTCGCCCATCGGCCCGGTTCACCGGGTGACCGGCACCAAGGACAATGTGCTGCAGAGCCTCGACAACCGGCCGGCCTTCGAGGTGTTCGAGGAAGATATCGGCGAGTTGCTGGCGCGTAATCTGAACCGCACCGAGGGCTATGTGCATGCCGCGATCCCCATCAAAGGATCGGATACCGCCGATTATCTGGTGCGGAACCTGCTCGGCGTCTATCCCGAACAGGGCTGGGTCGCCATCGGCGAGCGGCTCGATGTCGGCGACCAGGTCATGTTCGTCCGCCGCGACGGCACCACCGCCATGGCCGACCTCAAACGCATGGTGGCGGATATCAAGCGGCGCGCCAACGGGGAGCCCAGGGCGGCGCTGTATTTTTCCTGTGTGGCGCGCGGCCCCAATCTGTTCGGCCAGAATTCCGCCGAGCTGCAGACCATCTCCAATATCCTGGGCGATGTTCCGCTGATCGGGTTTTTCGCCAATGGCGAGATTTCCAATAACCGGCTGTACGGCTATACGGGCGTTCTGTCCCTGATCCTGTAGCCGGTCCCGTAGCCCGCCATTTCAGGGAAGCCCCGTGATCCGTCTGTTTGTCGCCCTGGAAATGCCCCCCGCCCACAAGCAGCGGCTTCTCAGTCTGTGCCACGGCGTGCGCGACGCACGATGGGTCACGGAAGAAAATTTACATCTCACCCTGCGCTTCATCGGCGAAGTCGAAGAGCCCCTGGTCGCCGACATTGTCGCCGCCCTGCAATCCATCACCGCCGAAACATTTCCCCTCACCCTCGATGGTGTCGGTCATTTCAAGACCGGCCGGAGGATCCGCTCCCTATGGGCCGGTGTGGCCCCGAGCGACGCGCTCCTGAATCTTCAGGAGCGAATTGATGCGGCCCTGCGGCGCGCCGGTGTCGCACCGGACGGGCGGCGCTTTACCCCGCACATCACCCTGGCCCGCCTGAAGGGCGGCACCCCGGAACGGATCGGCTCGTGGATCGAGAGCAATGCTGCGTTCTGGGCTGAACCTTTTACGATCGAGCATTTCACCCTGTTCGAAAGCTACCTCACCCACACAGGCTCGATCTATACGCCGGTGGAGGCATTCGGGCTTTGACACAAAACGCGGGGCGCGGCGACGCGGATCCCGGGATCGCGGAGATCCTGAAGGGTCAGCGCCGATATCATATGTTGAGGTGAAGGGTGGCCGATCCCTGGCGACCCGCGATAGGGTGTGTCGGGTAAAGTGTGATTTAGGACCAACACCAGATGGAGCCGGATTTTCGGCGGTTTTATGCGCTTAATTCCAATTGATCTGTGGGCCGTTTCATTGGTCCCCGAAAATGCCGCGGACGGTGATTATCGCCGCCTGCTCAACCAGGAGGAGCGGGCCAGAGCGGATCGTTACCTACAGCAGCAGGATGCCGAACGCTGGACCGTAGCACGGGCAACTTTGCGCCTGGTTCTGGCGTCCTATCTCGACGGTGAACCGGGAGATATCGCCTTCGAATACGATACCTATAACAAGCCGTTTCTGCCGCCCGACCGATTGACGGAGCCGCTGCACTTCAATTTGTCCCATAGTGATGAAGCGATGCTGCTGGCGGTGAGCGGCGTGTCTGCGATGGGCATCGATGTGGAGGCCATCAAGCCCCTGGACGACATTGTGCAGGTCGCGCGGCGGTTCTTTGAGCCAACCGAAACCGCGGCGCTGTTGGCGTTGCCCGAGGCCGATCAACTCTCCGCCTTCTATCGGTGCTGGACGCGGAAAGAAGCCGTGCTCAAAGCGGTGGGGACTGGTCTTTCCACGCCGCTGGATTCGTTTACCGTGGCCTTCCTGCCCGGCGCCGATGCCAGCATGCGCTGGGGCGATTCATGGGAAGGTCCGCGCGAGTCCCTCCAGCTAACAGGCGTCACGCCCTGCCCCGGCTATATCGGTGCGCTGGCCGTGCCCGCCACCGGGGCAACCCTTGAAACGCGTTGGCGCCGGGTTGAAGACCTCCAACCCGGCGCCCTGTCGCTTCACAGCAATTAAGCGGCAATCCGGCGTCAGCCTATCCCCAGGCTTGACCGCAGAACCTTGACAAAATCAGCCCTGTGCCGCTCGAACCACGATTCGTGGTTGCCGGGCACAACGTGGATATCGGCACCTTCGGTGCAGCGGTCTATCCATGGCTGGTTGAGATCCGCCGAAGTTTGAATTGGACTTTCTTCGGTTCGTACAATGACGCCTCTGCCTTCGTACTTGCCTTGCGGGTCGTAATTCATCAGGGCACGCATGATCGTGTATTCGATATACTCGTGCTTAAACAACACCCGTAAGGTCGCCATATTGGCGTTCTTGAGCGCACCGCCACCGAGGAAGTAGCGCAATTGGTTCGCCACCACGACGGGCGCCAGGCGCCGCCAGGAGAAGCCGTCAGTGGCCCGTAAGGGCGGCGGGATCCACATGACCACCCGCTCGGCCCGCTCGCTCTGGCGCTGCAATTGCAACGCCATTTCAAACGCCACATAGGCGCCTTCACAGCCGCCGCCAATATTGTAGGGCCCCTCGGGCTGGATCTTGCGAATTTCGCCCAGGAAGTAGCTGGCATATTCCTCGATGCGCCGGAATGGTGTCATGCCCTGGGCCAGCCTGTGGCTTTGCAGCCCATACAGATCGAGCCGATAGAAGGGCTGATCTGTGCCAACTTCGTGGGCTATATCGACATATTTGGGACTGCTGCCGCCGGCAAAGAACGGTGTCCGGCTTCCGGTGGTCTGTATCGGATCGATACCGACAGCGCTTTGCGCCGGCGTGTCATCAACCAGCAGACGGGCAACCGCTTCGATAGTACGCCCCTGCAACAGCGCCGCCAGTTCAAGCCGCTTGCCGGTTTTCACCTCGATCTGAGACACCAGACGGACAGCCAGCAGCGAGTGCCCACCAGCGGCAAAGAAATCGTCCTGCACGCCGAGCGACGACACACCGAGCACGTCCTGCCAGATGGTCTGCATTTGGGTCTCGAAATCATTGCGAGGCGCGACATAGCGCGTTTCCGCATCGCGACGATCGCTGGCCGGTTTCGGAAGCGCCTTGCGGTCGACCTTGCCATTGGGCGTGAGTGGCATTTCCTCTAGGAAGACAAAAATACTCGGCACCATGTAATCGGGGAGGGTCTCGCCAAGCGCCGCCTGCAGATCAACCGACGAGGGCTCGCCTGTGCCGGCCGGTACGATATAGGCCACCAGCCTTGCATCGCCGGCAACGTCTTCGCGAACGATGGCAACGGCCTGGGCGACAGTGTCCAGTTGATCCAGCTGAGTTTCGATTTCACCAAGCTCGATCCGGAAGCCACGCAGCTTGACCTGATGATCCGTGCGCCCCAGGCACTCAAGTGTGCCATCCCGCCGTATTCGGGCGAGATCGCCGGTACGGTAGATAATGCCGTCACAGCCGGGAATGGGGTTCTCGATAAAGCGCTCCGCGGTAAGCTCCGGACGGTTGAGGTAACCGAGCGCGGTCCCGCGGCCACCGATGCACAACTCACCGATCACACCCGCCGGCACCGCGTTATCGTATGCGTCGAGAATGTAGATCTGGGTGTTGTCGATAGGCCGTCCGATGGGAACGGAACCGGTCGCTGATTCCACCCGTTCGATGGTGGACCAGATCGTGGTTTCGGTCGGGCCGTACATGTTCCACAAGGCACTGACCCGCGGCAGCAGCTCTTCCGCCAGGTTTCGGGGCAGCGCTTCGCCGCCGCACAAGGCGCGGAAGCTGGCGTCGCCTTTCCAACCGGTATCGATCAGCATCTGCCAGGTGGTCGGCGTCGCCTGCATAATCGTCGCCCCGGTCGAGGCCAGGCTGGCCATCAGTTCCTGGCCATTTATGGCGACGGAACGTGGGCAGATGATCGTACGGGCCCCTACCACCAGCGGCAGATATAGCTCCAGCCCCGCAATATCGAACGACAAGGTGGTCACGGCGAACAGCCGGTCTTCCGGGCTGAGTCCCGGGCGCTGCCGCATGGTGTGCAGGAAATTGGCCAGTGCCCGATGGGGAATTTGTACACCCTTGGGACGGCCGGTGGATCCTGAGGTGAAGATCACATAGGCAATGTCCTCGGGATCGGTCCCTGGATCGGCCGGCGGCGTCTTCGGCATGGCCGAGATGGCCGCGGCGTCGGCGTCCAGCTTGATGAGGGTCAGCTGATCCGTGGGCAGTGTCTTGTCCAGATCCTTTTCCGTCACCAGATGACCGATCTTCGCGTCTTCAATCATAAAGATCTGACGGTCCACCGGAAAATTGGGATCGATGGGAACATAAGCGGCGCCGGTCTTGAGAATCCCCAGCAAGCCCACCAGCATTTTTTCGGAGCGGTCCACGCAGATCCCAACCAGCGTGCCGGGGTCGACGCCCTGGCCGCTCAAATAGGCAGCGAGCTGATTGGACTGCTCGTCCAGGTCGCGGTAGGTCAGTTCCTGCGACCCATACACGACGGCCACCGCATCCGGGGTAGCGGCTGCCTGCGCGGCGAACATACCCTGCACACAATCGGTGGCGGGGAAAGCCGCCGCGGTATCGTTCCATTCGACAAGAACCTGATCTCTCTCAGCCTGTTCGATGATGGAAAGATCCGAAATCCGCTGATCAGGGTTGGCCACCATGTCACTGAGCAACGTGCGGTAATGTTCGAACATGTGGGCGATTGTCTCGGTCTCGAACAGATCCGTATTGTGTTCCCAGATCATGGTCAGCCCGTCCTGATCCGAGCCCTGCGGCAACCCGAGATTCTGGGCTGAATGCGGAATGCCGATGACGCCGAGATCGAACTTGGAGGAGCCATTGCTGAGCACCGGCGTCAGCTCGACATTGAGCCCGTCAAGGACGGTTTCGGGCATCGGCTCATCATGGAAGCTGAACATCACCTGGAACAGGGGGTTCATGCTGAGATCGCGTTGCGGCTGAACCGCGTCGACCACCCGGTCGAACGGCACGTCCTGATTATCGGCGGCTTCCAGCACCAGGTTTCGCACCTGCACCATCAGTTCGCGCACCGTCGGGTTATTCTCCAGCGTGGCACGAATGACCGTGTTGTTCAGGATCATGCCGATCAGATGCTCGGATTCCTTGGCGCGGCGGTTGGCGAAGAATGTTCCCACCGCGACGTCGGTTTCGCTGGTATAGCGATGCAGCAGCGCCATAAAGCCCGCCAGCATGGTCATGAACAGCGTGCTGCCTTCTGCCCGGCTCAGGGCGCGCAGCTGATTGCACAGCGGGATCGGGACTTCCGGACGCAGCGTGGTACCGCGGAATGTCTGTACGGCTGGGCGCGGACCTTTGGTCGGCATCTCCAGCAGCGGCGGGATGGTCGACAGCTTTTCCTTCCAGTAGGCGAGCTGCCGGTCGGAAACCGGACCCTCCATCCACTCATGCTGCCAGGTGGCAAATTCCGCGAACTGTAGAGGGATTTCAGGCAGTGGTGACGGCTTGCCCGCCGCGAAGGCGCGGTAGAGCTCGACCACTTCGATGAAGAACATGTTGAACGACCAACCGTCATGCACGGTGTGGTGTTCCACATGCATGAGAATGCTTTCGTCGTCGGTGATTTTTAACAACGTCCAGCGAACCAGGGGCAGTTTCGAAAGATCGAAACGCCGCTGGAAATCCTCGGCACACCATTCTTCATAGGCCGCCATGGCCCGGTCACGGGACCCCTTGACGCTGAAATCGACGATGGGCAGCGTGAACTCTGTATAGGGATGCACGATCTGGACCGGCTTGCCATCCACCGTCGGGAACGTCGTGCGATAACTTTCGTGACGCCGCAATACCTCGCCCAGGCTGCGCTCGAGAGCAGCGATATCCAGCGTACCTTTGAACTCGATGCTGGATTGGAAATTGTAGGCAAGATTTTGCGGGTTGAGCTGGTGGGTGAACCAGACGCGTTCCTGTGCGAAGGACAGCGGGATTTCTTCGCCACGCTTGACCGACATGATGTCCAGCTCGTTCAGCTCCACCAGTGCACGATCGCTTTCAGCGATCACCGGCATCAAACCGGCAACGGTGGGGTGTTCGAACACGGAGCGCAGCAGAATGTCCTTGCCGAATTCCGCCCGGATGCGGGTCGCGACCTGCGCAACCTTGAGGGAATCTCCGCCAAGTTCGAAGAAATTGTCGTTTACGCCAACCTGGTCGACACGAAGAACTTCACCCCAGATATTGGCGAGACGGATCTCGTCCTCATTGCGGGGCGCGAGATAGTCATCCGCCAGTTCGGGGCGCTGCAGGTCCGGTGCCGGCAGAGCATTGCGATCCACCTTGCCGTTGGGTGTCAGCGGGAACGCGTCCAGCGATTGATACAATCCGGGGACCATGTAGTCGGGCAGTTTCGCCGCCAGCGCCGCACGCAGTGCCTTGCTGGTGGGCGGATCGCCGGCCGCAGGGACGAAATAGGCAACCAGGCGTTTTTCGCCCGGCACGTCTTCGCGCGCCAGAACCACTGACTGTCGGATGCTGTCCTGGGAGTCGAGAATGGCCTCGATTTCACCAAGTTCGATGCGGAAGCCACGGACTTTCACCTGAAAATCGACCCGGCCGAGATGCTCAAGCGATCCATCGGCTTGGAGACGCACAAGGTCGCCGGTACGATAGAGGCGTTCGCCGCTGTCAGGACGCTGGGGATGGGGGATAAAGCGTTCCGCGGTCATTTCCTCACGTTGGAAATACCCGACCGCCAGACCATCACCGCCGATAAACAGTTCGCCGGATTCGCCGTCAGCCACCGGCTTCAGATCGTCATCGAGAATCTCGATGGTAGTGTTGGCGATGGGGTGACCGATGCTGATGGGACCGGAGCCGCTTTCGATCCGCCGGATGGTCGACCAGATAGTGGTTTCGGTGGGACCATACATGTTCCAGAGTTCGGCGCAGCAAGGCACCAGGCGCTCAGCGAGCTCACGGGGCAGGGCTTCGCCGCCACACAAAATACGCATCAGCGGATTGCCTTGCCATTCGCTTTCCAGCAACAGCCGCCAGGTCGCGGGGGTCGCCTGCATGACAGTGATTTTCTCGGCATCGATGGCGCGCGCGAGTTGTCCACCGTCCGCTGCCATGTCGCGTGAGGCAATAATGACCTGCGCGCCAACCACCAGCGGCAAATAGAGCTCGAGCCCCGCGATATCGAAGGACAGCGTGGTCACGGCGAGCAGCCGGTCATCTTCGCCAAGACCGGGTTCGTCGCGCATGCTGATCAGGAAATTGGATAAGGCCCGATGGGGAATCTCAACGCCCTTGGGCCGCCCGGTGGATCCCGATGTGTAAATGACATAGGCGGAATCGTTCGGTCCTACTGGCGAGTCAAACGCATCGCCGGATTCGGCGGCAATGGATGCCCAATCGTCGTCCAGCGCCAGCAAATTTGCGCCCACCTGGGCAAGGCCGGATTTGAGCGCG
>JABJKO010000054.1 GCA_018660305.1 Rhodospirillaceae bacterium | reverse complement strand
CGCGGCCGCACCAAATATGCCGGGCGGCTGAGCGCCATTGTCCGGGTCGGCCATATCATCGGGCCGCCCGCGGTGGGCGCCATGTGGGATTTCGGCGGACCTTGGCCGGCCTTCGGCATGGTGGGGATCTGCGGTGTCGGATTCCTCGCCTCCGTGATGCTGCTGCCCCCCAAACTGGAATCGGTCACCCAGGACAGCGCCACGCCGCCCCGCGGGGCGCGGCTGCGATTGCGCGAGTTGATTCCCAACCCGGCTGATTACGTCAGTTCTTTCCGGCTGCTCGGCGTGCCCACCATCGCCATCACGGTGATGATCGGCATGATGGTGCATGTGGGCAACAACATTCAGGGCACCTTCTATATCGTATGGCTGGAAAAATATGTCGGCGTGCCGGCGACCCTGATCGGGTTCCTGATTTCCTTTTCCTCCGCCGCCGCCATCGCCGGCTCGTTCATGGCGGCGCCGTTACGCCGGCGTTTCAGGGCCTATTGGGTGCTATGGTGGGTCGTCTTCGCCGCCCTGATCCTGATCTCCATCACCCCGCTGGTGGGCAGCAATCCGGTCCAGGCGGGTGTCCAGTCGACCCTCGGCATGCTGTTCGATCTGTCGCCGCTGATCGCCGCCTATATCGCCTTTTGTGCCGTCTCATTCCTGCGCTCCGCCGTCAACGGGGTGCATCAGCCGCTGGTGGTCACCCTGATGCTGGCCACGGTCGGGCCCAACGACAAGGGTAAGGCCATCGGGCTTCGCGGCACCGCCAACCGGGTGACGTCCATTGCCGGGCCGTTCATTCTGGGAGGGCTGGCCGGATGGGTCGGGCTGGAATGGGGCTTTTACATCATCGGCATCGCTTCTTCCCTGGTCATGCTGTTGCTCGGGCTCCAAATGATGCGTCACCCGGAAATTCATCCCGACCGCTAGACGAAAACGCCGGGCAAGGCGATGATGTGCCCACCAGACAATAACAAAACAGCGGGAAGATCAGATGAGACTTAAGGATCGTGTTGCCATCGTCACCGGCGCCGCCGGCGGGATCGGTCAGGCCATCGCCATGGCCTTCGCGGAAGAAGGCGCCACAATCATGGCCGCCGATATCAACGAGATCGGCGCGGCAGAGACCATCAAGGAAATCCGGGCGGCCAGTGGCACCGGATCCTCCTGCCGGGTGGATGTCACCGATGTGGAGACCGTCCGCCAGATGGTGGCCGACACAATCTCCGCCTACAAGAAGGTGGATATCATCGCCAATGTGGCCGGCACCGGTTTCCGGCACAGCTTTCTGGAAGCCGAGGCCGAAGATTTCGAACGTGTCATGAAGGTCAATCTGATCGGCAGTTTCAACTGCGCCCAGGCCGCCGGCCGCGAAATGGCCAAGCAGAAATACGGCCGGATCATCAATATCGCCTCCATCGCCGGCACCAGGGCGGGCGCCGGCCGCACCGCCTATGGCACGTCGAAATCCGCCGTGATGGGCATGACCCGCCAGGGTGCGCTGGAACTCGGACCGCTGGGCATCACGGTCAACGCCGTCGCTCCCGGCCCGGTGGACACGCCCATGACCCGCGTCACCCATAACGACGAGACCCGCGAAGGATACCAGAAGCTCATCCCGGTGGGGCGCTATGGAACCGTCGACGAGATGGCGGATGCGGCGGTATTTCTTGCCGGCGAAAAGGCCGGCTATGTGAACGGCCATATTCTGTATGTGGATGGCGGCTATATCGCGGCCGGCATCTCCGGTGACTTCGCCGGCTACATCGACCCCATCAAAAGCTAGAATCCGAAACCAGATTGGGGGGCTAATCCCAGGTCAAGCCGGGTCCGTACCACATGCAGCCTTCACCCCAAGACGATCCCGTCCCCTGGCGCATACAAGGCGCCGTTTACGGCATGGGGATGTTCTGCACCTCGGTCTATTACATGATGGTGGTGGTGGTGCCGGTCTTCGTGATCTCCCTCGACCTCTCCTATCTGCTGGCCGGCATCATCCTCGGCTGCCGCCCGATTCTGTCGCTCATTTTCTCCATCCATGCCGGCGCGCTGATGGATCGCATCGGCAGCCGCCGCGTCATGATTTTCTTCGCCACCGTCGGCATCCTCGCGCCGCTGATGTATCCGCTCTCGCCGTGGGTCGGCTGGCTGGGCCTGCTGGTGGTCGCCCAGATGCTGGCCGGGCTCGCCGATTCCATGGGATGGCTTGGCGCCCAGACGCTGATCGGCCAGCATATGAAAGGGCGCACCAAATATTCCGGGCGCCTGTCGGCCACCATCCGGATCGGCCACGCCATCGCACCCATCATGGTCGGTCATGCCTGGGATAGCTGGGGTGCGTGGGCGGCGTTCGGCCTGATGAGCGTGTGGAATTTGGGTTTCCTGGGCTGCGCGCTTCTGCTGCCGGCCGGCGCCCACCATGGCCAGAACGGAACGGCGGCAACCGAACCGAACGTATCCCGCTTCCATTGGCGCGATTTACTGCCCAACATGACCGATTATGTCAGCGCCTTTCGGCTGCTCGCGATCCCGGCGGTGGCCGCCACCGTCATGATCGGCATGATGCCTCATGTGGGCAATTACGTGCAGAGCACCTTCTATGTGATCTGGCTGGAACAGGAGGGCATCACCGGCACACTGATCGGCGTGCTGATCTCCATCGCCTCCATCGCCGCCGCCTGCGGCTCGCTGCTTGCGGCCCGCCTGAGACGCATAATCCCGCCTTACTGGCTGTTCCTGACCACCGTCTGGCTCGCCATCATGGTGATTTGCGCCACCCCGCTGATCGGCGGCCCGGTCTTTACAGGGCTGATCGGCGGCATGCTTTCGCCCTTGAATGATGTTCAGGATGTCTTCCGCATAACCCCCCTGGTGGTTCTCTTCGCCGCTTTCGCCTGTGCGCTGGCGCTGCGTTCTGGGTTCAACGGGATCCAGCAGCCGCTGGTGATCTCGCTGGTGCTGACCACGGCGGGGTCGGAATCCCAGGGCAAGGCGCTCGGGCTGCGGGCCACGGCGAACCGGATCACCTCCATCGGCACCCCCATCGCCATGGGCGCCATCGCCGATTGGCTCAGCCTGGAAGCCGCGTTCTACGTTATCGCGCTGATAGCCACCGCCGCCATGGTGCTGATGACAATATACGTCATCCGTCATCCTGCCATCCACGACGCGGCACGGGAAAGATAGGCGATGGGGCACGGGGCCGGAAAGAATCCGCCAACGCACGCAAGCACTTATGCAAACCCACAATCTCCATGGACTGCCGTCGCGTCAAAGTAAATTACCTTTTCCGAGCAATTGCCCATGCCGCGTCAGGTGGTGTGCGAGGCCGTTAACATTCGGGTGTCGGTGAATTTTACACTCTCAGCCGGTTTAACCGTAATTGGCCACAAAACTGTCGGTAGATTTTACAATCCGCGTCTTTGGCCAATCGTCTTAACCATCGTCTTCCCCGGAAAACTCCGAATTAGCCAAGTTGGCACGGAACTTGCATGTATTGAGGCACGTTGGTGCTGAATTTTGCGTGATGGGTTTGGCCGCCACCAGCGCCGGACGAATTTAGTGGCTTGGAAAAGGCTGTTCCAGATTTCACCTCCATGGCCACGCAACCGGCCCAATTCTGTTTGGGCCAACGAGGAGACTTAAAATGACTAATGGTTTCAAAATCTTCGCGTACAGCACGGCGATCATGGCCGCAACCGCGGTTCCTGCTTTCGCCGGCAGCTTTACACCTCTCGGACTTCGGTTGGGAAATCCGCTCAGCGTCGTCATGGGGAGCACACTGCCCTTTGCCGATGCCGGTATTCTTGGCCTTGTTGCCGCCGGCGTCATCGGTGGCGTGTGGCTTGCCCGCCGGAAACGATAATCCGAGCGATAGGCGATAAATCCGGGGTGCGGTAGCCCCAGAAATCCGCTGCCGCACCCCGATTGATCCCACTGCATGGCGGAGGCGTCACCATGCTTGAGAATCTGACGGGGCTTTATCCCCTCGCGTTATACGGAACGGCAATGTGCCTGGCCGTGGCGGAGTTGATCGTACCCGGTCGGCAGCAGACACAACCGCTCAGCCGACGCTGGACCGCCAACCTCGGCCTGTTTGTTCTCAATCTTTTCGTTCAGCGTCTTTGCGTGCCCCTTTCCGTCGTCGTTGTCGCGGAAGTGGCCGTGAATTCGGGCTACGGACTCCTTCAACTCACCGGCGGACCTGCGATTGTCACCCTGCTGATGGGGATATTGCTGCTCGATCTGTGGAAATATGCCGAGCACAGGGTGATGCACGGGCTATCGCTGCTGTGGCGGTTACATATGGTTCACCATTCGGATATCGAAGCCGATTTCACCACCACAGAGCGCCACCATCCGCTGGAGGCGATCATTGGCGCAGTGTCCACCCTCGTCTTTGTATTCCTGATTGGCATTCCGCCGTTAGCCGTCGTGATTTACCTTTTACTGGCCACGGTTGTCGCGCTTTTCGCCCATGCCAACATCAGCCATTCCGAACGCGGGGAGCGCTGGTTGCGCTGGATCATTGTTACGCCGGGGGTACATTCGGTCCATCATTCCGCCGCCCGTCACGAGACGGACAGTAATTTTGGCATGCTCCTGACCATATGGGACCGGGTCTTCGGCACCTATCGAAATTCGACGCCGGCGGAGAATGCCGCACGCATTATCGGTCTGGAATATTTCCGGGATGCGCGCTCGGCTCGTATCGACCAACTTTTGTACCTGCCCTTTCGCTCACTCGCGGCACAGGGGCAATCACCCGTAATTCAGACCGGAAATAACAAGAGAATCGTGCCATGAGCAGGCCCGATGCTTCGACATTGTCCCTGGCCGGCACAGCCGCGCAGCGGCAAGCCGGGGGACAGACCTGGTGGCCTAGCCTGATCCTGATGGTGCTCGGGCTCATGGCCCTTCTCATCGCCCATACCGCGACGGTCTCCGAGACAGTCTCCGTCTGGAGCCGGTCGGAAACCTATAAGTTTGCCTGGATTGTCTTTCCGACCCTGGCCTATTTACTGTGGCACAACCGTCGGCGCCTGGCCCTGCTCACCCCGTCGGCAAGCGCGCTGGGCGTTTTTGCCGCCGCGGCGTCGGGAATAATGTGGATTGCCAGCGACTTAACGAATATCACCGAAGGGCGGCAGTTTGCGGTACTGGCCGCGATTTTCGCCGTCGTTCTTACCGCTGTCGGCTGGTCTACGTTTCGCGCCCTGCTCCCGTTTCTCGCACTGCTTCTGTTTGTGGTTCCGACTGGCAGGTTTCTCCTGCCGCCCTTGAAGAACATCGCCGTCGGCTTCGCGCAGGGTTTCGCCGCCCTCGCCGACATGCCGTTCAGGACCGATGGATTTTCAATGTTCGTCGGGACACAGCGTTACGTGGTCATCGATTATTGCGCCGCCCTGCCCTACGTATTGACCGGTCTGTTTCTTGGCCTGACCCTCGGCCTCCTGATTTACAGTCATCCGCTCAAAATTGCGCTTCTGGCCCTGCTGGGCGGTGGGCTTGCCATTCTCGCCAACGGTCTGCGGATCATCGGCATCATCACCTATGACTATGCCACCGGTTCCGAGCTCTCCCTCGCGCAGCACGCCTATTTCGAACTCCCGGCACTCGCCGCGAGCTACGGGGCGCTGTTTTATATCTTTTCCAGGCTAACCCCTGATGCGGCACCGGAGACGCACCCGCCGCAGGGAACCACGACCCCATATGCAAGACTTAAAGGGGCCAGTTTGGTTTTGCTCGCAGTGGCGCTGGTGTCGTCCACCCCTTTCATCTGGCAGGAACGGGATCTGGTTGTGGCGGACAGCCAGGTAACGGAGTTACTGCCTGCGACCCTGTCCGGTTGGGTGCGCCAGGACGCCGTGCCCGAGTGGCAACCGCGCGCCATGATGAAGACCGTCAACACCGCCTTAGCTACCTATGAAAAAGCCGGCGGAAAAATCACTATCTTTACGGCGCAAACCACCTTACGCCGGGATAAAATCAGCTCCGGCGCGGTAGATCTGCTCGGTGATGAAGTGTGGATGCCGGCACGCCGAAACCGCCTGTCCGCCTGCACTGAAAACCGGTGTGACACGGTGGCGCATTCAAAGCTTCTCCTGATTGACAGTGACCGTAGGCGCCACGTCTATTTTGTCTACGCCATAGACGGCAAAACCACCACATCCGCGCTTGAAATTCGACTGCGCCGTGCGTGGTCGATTGTCACGGGCGCTTCCGCCCCGGCAAGGCTCGTCGCCATCGCCACCGAAAAAAAAGATGGCCTGGCAGAGGCGGATATCGCTGCCCTGATCCAGGACATCAGCCATCGCTGACCCCACACTAGCTGAATCCCGGTTGCTCGGTTATCGTCATATTGGACAGAGACCGCGAGGCGAATAGGCTGACAGAGTCAGAAAACACTGAATTCGGCCCGTGGAACCCGGGGATCAGTTCGCAACTTCCCGCCGCGCTGCTTCCCCTGGCGACCATATTCAGGCCGGAAAATTCATTTGTTTCCGCCGATCAGGCCGGAGAGCTGAGTGATTTTACGGGCCTGGCCCGACACGAATTGACCTCCTTCCGCCCTGAGCGTCTGACCCTCCATGAATTGTTGGTCCGCGTTACCGCCGATTTTTCCGTGCCCGACGGCCCAAAATACGAGGATCTGGGCATCAATTTCCGTCACATCGTCGAGACGATTATGGCGCGTTATCTCCTGGTCCATATGCCGGAAATTCGGAAAGCCTATGACGATTTGAAAGACAGGGTTGCGGGAATCATAGACCAGGAATTGTCGCAGCGACTGTTCGTGACCGCCCCTTCCCCCAACCAGAAGAAACCGAGACGCGGGCTTGCCGCCTTATTCAGTAGAAGCCACCCATCGACCGCGCCGACCATACCAGCCCCACCGGCCAGAGACGTTCAACAGGCTTTGGTGCAGTGGCAGGCCATGGCCGCGGCCACCGCCGACCCTGTGGAGCGCGCCGCCCATGGGGCTTTGATCCGGACTGTCACGGCGATCAGCGGACGCCACGGCGGGATACGCGGAGACAGCCAGCTTCTCGCCATGATCGCCGTCAACATAGCCTGCAACGATTGCGGCAGCACCGTGATCGGCGACATGATCGAGCCCTTCATAAAGGACGCCATAGAGAAGGAAGGGTTTCGCCTGTTGCCCGTCCAGGCACGCCCGGTGGTGATGAATATCAAGGGCGCCTCCGCGTCGGGCAAAAGCACCATGCGTCCGCTACAGCGAAAGCTGGCGGAGAAAATTGGCATCGCGTGGGAGGATTTTGCGGTCATCAGCCCCGACATCTGGCGGAAATACCTGCTCGATTACGGCTCGCTGGGCGAGGCCTGCAAATATGCCGGCACGCTCACCGGTCATGAGTTGGAGATGATCGACCAGAAGCTCGACCGGTACATGGCGGACAAGGCGGAACAGGGCCGTATGTCGCATCTCCTGATCGATCGTTTCCGTTTCGACAGCTTCGCGTCGACGCCCGACGCGGAGGAAGGCAGCAATCTGCTCACCCGATTTGGCGCGCTGGTCTATATGTTCTTCATGGTCACGCCGCCCGAGGCCACCGTCGAGCGCGCCTGGTACCGGGGCCTGGAATTCGGCCGCTACAAGGCGGTGGACGATCTGCTCGACCACAATGTCGAGGCCTTTACCGGTATGCCGAGACTGTTTTTCACCTGGGCGCTGCGGTCGGACAAGATCGTGCATTTCGAGTTTCTCGACAATTCCGTACCCAAGGACGAAACCCCGCGGACCATTGCGTTTGGCCGGAACGGCGATATGACCATACTCGACGCCAAAGGCCTGATCGATGTGCAGCGCTATCAGAAAATCAATATCGACGCGCAGCGGCCAGACGACGTTTATCCCGGCGCGGCGGCGCTGGCCCCGGAAAACAACACCGGCTTTCTGCGGCAATGCGCCGAGCAGATCCCAATGATCAAATTTGCCGACCGCCAGAGCGGCGTGGTCTTTGCCGGGGTGGAGAACGGGACGCTGAGATGGACTGACCCCGAGGCGCTGGACCGGGCAATGAAAGACCCCGAGACCCGGGCCGCCATTGAGGCGATGGCGGGGTACTCTCCTGACAGTGTGTCCGCCATGGACAACGGATCGCAGCCCATCGATCCGGATTTCGCCCACACCATCGGAGAGCACGGCCACACCCCTTGACGCCTGCCGCCCCCACTAAGCAGACTGCGGGTAATCACACAAAGGGGGACCATCATGCTGATCGACATCTACACACATATTTTTCCAGGCGATTTCTTTGACCAGATGTCAAAGGCGGCACCGAATCTGGAAAACATCGGCAAGCGCATGCAGGCGGTGGTGCCGGTGCATAATCTCGATGAACGCTTCCGGCAGATGGATGCCTTTGGCGAGTACAAGCAGCTGATCTCGCTCCCCAACCCGCCGCTCGAGGACATCACAGACGTGGAAACCGGCTGTCTGCTGGCGCGGGCCGCAAACGATTCCATGGCGGAACTGTGCGCCAAGCATCCCGACCGTTTCGTCGGATTCGCCGCCGCGCTTCACATGGAAGACATGGACCAGGCCATGGCCGAACTGCACCGGTCTATCAAGGATCTCGGCGCGCGCGGCGTGCAGATCTTCACCAACGTCAACGGCAAGCCCCTTGACCGGCCCGACTATCTGCCTCTGTTCGACGCCATGGCGGAATACGATTTGCCCATCTGGATGCACCCGGCGCGCGGCGCGGAGATTTCCGATTATCGTGACGAGGAACGGGGCCGGTTCGAGATGTGGTGGTGCTTCGGTTGGCCCTACGAGACATCGGTGGCCATGACCCGGCTGGTCTATTGCGGCCTGTTCGACCGGCTGCCCGATCTCAAGATCATCACCCATCACATGGGCGGCATGATCCCGTTTTTCGATGGCCGTGTGGGCCCCGGCATGGACGTGCTGGGCGCGCGGACCACCGACGAGGACCATACCGGCGTGCTTCGGGCCCTGAAGAAACCCCATCTGGAATATTTCAAGAATTTCTATGCCGACACCGCCATGTTCGGCGCCACACTGGGGATCGAATGCGGCATGAAGTTCTTCGGCGTCGGCCACACCGTGTTCTCCACCGACTTCCCCTTCGCGCCGACGGCCCAGACCATCGAGGCCATCAACAGCCTGGAACTGGAGCGCGACGATCTCACCGCCCTGTGCTCGGGCAACGCGGAACGGATCATGAATTTGGGGGCCTGACGGGCGGTTTTGAAAACGGGGAGAACCGGCCCTATCACGCGACTCCCCGTAACCCGTAAGGGGACCCTGCTCTAAAGTCCGTAGAACGCGCGAGCGTTGCTCTCGAGGATTTTCTGCGCCTGGCCCTCGCTGATCCTGCCCTCGTCCACCCAGCTTTGCACGCCGCTGAAGGCGCCCAGATTGGCGGAGATATCGGTATGGCTGTAATCGGTACCGATCATCAGATAGTCTTCGGTCCCGAACTTCAAAATATTCTCAACATCATCGATCAGATCGACCGTAATGAAAGCCCGGTTGTCGCGGAACAGATCCGGCGCCAGCTCGTAAAGTTCCGGTAGGTGCCTTTCCAGCCCCCGCTCCGCCTGGCGGACGCGGGCGCCAACCTGCGACACCATGTAGGGAATCCACGACGCGCCGGCCTCGATGTAGCCGAACCGAAGCTTGGGGAATCTGTCTGGAAGCTTGGATGTAATCACCTCGGTGAAGGAATGCATGATGGGAAAGCCCCTGTCCCATTCGTTGCCGGGCAGTGGATGGCCGGTGTGGATACAGAGCGGCAGATCAAGCGCGCTGGCCTCCTCATAGACCGGAAAGAAGTGCGGGTCGGTGGACGACTTATTCAGATCGAACCCACGCTTGAAAAAGCAGCAGGCCCCGTTCTCCTTGGCCCAGCGCAACTCTTCGGCGGCCGCCTCGGGACGCAGAAACGGCAGAACAGCCGCCCACCGCAGCCGGCCATTGGTTCCCGCGCATTTCTCGGCGAGCCACCGGTTGTAGGTGGTGGTCAGGGCCCATTCCGCTTCGGCATTGTCCGTGGAATAGCGGATGAAGAAGGTCGGGTAAATGACCTGGATTTCGACGCCCATCTCATCCATGTGGGCCAGGCGGCCCGGCACATCCTCCAGTTCGCGATAAACCCGGAGCGGATGGTTGACATCGTCCCGGATGGCCCGGTTCTGCATCCTGTCTTCAACCAGCCACATGCGTTCGCATGATCCGGGAAAGCCGGCATGATTTTGTACCTCGGGCGGCAAATTGACCGTCACCGGGATATATTTTTCGTAGGGAGTCCCCTCCAACTTCGCCCAGGTGCTTTCGCACTCGTCGACATGGGTATCAGCATCGATCACGGACACGGCAAAACCTCCGACAGTTATACGGACCGGTAGCATTCCAACCGGCGCAGTCCGGAAGAAACAGCCTAAGGCGCGGCCGGCATGCCCCAGTCATTTTTTGTAAACCAGACTTTATATTGAGGGGGAGATAGTAGGAAGGATGATTGCCGGAGTCTATCCTGTGCGCCCCTGCACGATGACGGGTCAAAAACGGTAGGAAACGTCGGCCCGACCGGTTATTCTGGCGGGGCTGGTCAAGAATCTGGATGTGGAGTTAAACCATGGCGAAACGTAGAATTGAAGGGTCGTTCGTTGCCCTGATCACCCCGATGAATGCCGACGGATCTGTGGATTTTGAGGGGTTCCGGACACTTCTGGACTTTCAGGAGAAGAACGGTTCCACCGCCGTTCTGATCATGGGATCCACCGGGGAGGTCTCCATGCTGACGCCGGACGAACGCCGTCAGGTGATCTCCGAGACCATCAAGATGAAGACCGGCGCCATGGAGTTCTGGTACGGCTGCACCGGTCCCAGCACCGAACAGACCATCGGCTATGTGGACTATGCCGGCAAGGAGGGTGCCGACGGCGCCATCATCGCCGCGCCGCCCTATATCTGCGCACCGGAAGACGACATCACCGACTATTTCCTCGAGGTCGCCGATGCCAGCCCCATTCCCATCGGTATTTACAACAACCCGCCGCGGGTGAAGACCGATCTGCCGCACACCTCCATCCTCCGTCTCGCCGAACATCCCAACATACTGGTGAACAAGGAATCCACCGCCCGGGTGGGACAGATCGCCCAGACCGTGGCCGGCAATCCCGACATGTCGCTCATGTGCTGCGACAGCCCGACGCTGGGGCTTGTGGTCCCGCTCATGTCGCTGGGCGGTCATGGGACGGCCAACATGTCCGGCAATTTGATCCCGCAGGAGATGGTGACCATTTCCACACCGTGGAAAGACTGGAACGATGCCATGGCGTGCCGCGAGGCGTGGCTCACCAACCTGCAGATGCTGCATTTCACCTATTCGGCCATCAATCCGGTAGCAGTCAAATGCCTGATGCAGGCGGTGGGTCTGCCGGCGGGGCCGCTGCGCAAACCGTTGAAGCCCATCGCGCCCGATCACCTGGCCCGCGGTCTTAAAATCTGCCGCGACTTAGGTCTGGACAAGAAGTACGGCTTTACGGTGAACGCCATGCGGTCCGCCGCCGAATAGAAACGCCGCGCGCTCCCATCGCAGCCCCGGCCTCACGATGACGTGAAGTGTCCCGGGGCTGAAACTCTGTCATTTGTCCCCCATATTCAGGGCAGACAAACGAGAGGAATGGGAGGCATGCGGACCAAATTCATCGCACTTGCGCTCGCACTGAGCATGGGGCTGGTCAGTTCCATGGCCAGTGCCGCGACGCCGAAACGCGTCAAAATTACCGGCGAGATCGTCGATACCTGGTGCTACATCACAGAGATCATGTATGGGCTGGGCACCGCACACCACAAATGCGCCATCTGGTGCGCCATGGGTGGTATCCCGGTCAGCATCATGGGGCGCGACGGCAAGACCTATATGATCCTGCGCGTCGAAGGCGACGATACCAGCGTCGCCAATCCAAAGATCGTCACCATCCAGACCCACGAAGTCACGGTCGACGGCGATCTTTATGTGCGCGACGGGGTGAATTACCTACTCGTCAACCAGGTGGCGGACGATAAGGGCATCGTCAATCTGTCCCATAAGGAATACGGCGTTCAGCCGTTCTGAGGTGATCCATGAAAAAGCAAATCATATCCGGCGCGGTTATCCTGTTTGCGTTGTCGTCGCCGGCGATGGCGGCCGAGGGCTGGGGCATCGCCCATGAAAAGATCAGCCGCGTGGAAGCCAAGGTGGTCGATATCGCCTGCGAGGTAACCGGTAATTGCGTCGCCAAATGCGGCAATGGCAAGCGCCAGCTCGGCCTGCTGTTCGACGACGGCAAGCTGGTGCCGGTGGTCAAGAACAACGACCCGTTCGCCGGTGCGGTGGCCGACCTGCTGCCGTTCTGCGGCAAACGCATCGTCGCCGACGGGCTGCTCATCAGCAACCCGAAGATGACCATGTTCCAGTTGCAGTTCAAACGGTCCGCGCCCAAGGGCAAACCCAAAGGGAAATGGAGCGGCGCGAAATGGTTCACAAGGGACTGGGCCAGGGCCAACCCCGGCAAGGCCGGCAACCAATGGTTCAAGCACGACGCAAAGGTGAAGGAATTGATCGCCAGGGACGGCGTGCTGGGCATCCCCGGACTCAAACCGCCGAAATAGCACCTGTCCGTGATTAAGGCGCTTCACCGACATTTTGCTGTCTGCCTCGCGGCATCCCTGCTGATTCTCAACGCAGCTCTGCCGCGGGCCGGCAACGCCACGCCCCCGGCGCTGGAAAATCTGTTTTCCGGCAGCTTCGATCTGGTGGATCACACGGGCAAGGCACGCTCGGACAGGGATTTTCGCGGGCGCTATTTGCTGATCTATTTCGGCTATACATACTGTCCGACCATCTGCCCGACCAATCTGCAGCAGATGGCGCTGGCCCTGCAGACCCTCGGCAAGAAAGCCGAAAACGTTCAACCCCTGTTCATCACCATCGATCCGGCACGGGACACGCCCGCGGAAATCAAAGCCTATATGGCGAATTTCGGCGACCGGTTCATCGGGCTGACCGGAACAGAGAAACAGATCCGCGCCGCCGCCAAAGCCTACCGGGTTCATCGGCGCAAGGTGATCCCCGACAAGACTGCGCCCGAGGATTATCTGGTGGATCATTCCAGCCTGACCCTGCTGATCGGTCCCGACGGCAAGTTCCGGACGCTTTTCCCCCATGACACCAGTGGCGCCGTGATGGCACAGCGCATGGCCAGGTATCTCGACTGACCGGCACTATTATTTTTTGGAATCGGGGTCGGGATCGGGAAATTCGCCGAACAGATCCCCGAGATAATTCGACCACCAGATTGCCACCAGGGCAATTAAATTGACCGCAATCAGCGCCCACGTAAGCGGGTGCGACTGAAGAATTTGCGCCCCCTGCTGCCAGAACAATAAAGCAAGATAGAGCAGGCAGGACGCGCTCAGGAAGTAGCGACCGTTGCGCCACACAGCGCGGGCGCCGTTGCCACCATTGGGTAGCCTGGAGCCGGTGAAGGCCAGAAGGGCCAGTGCGGGCACATCGGAAATGAAAAACAAGGGATCGATTAACGCCGCCAGAGCCGGATCCGACGGACCGCTTCCGCTTCTGCCCTTGGAAAATCCGATAAACATCAGCACAAGGATGTGGCGCGACAGAAAAAGAATAATCGTCCAGTAGAGCCAGTTAAGCCGCAGCACGTCATAGCGGTTATAGCTAAGATAGTCCCATTTTCTCGGTTGCTCGGTCATTGGCTGTACCGGAGTTTCTCTTCAACTCATTCTGGGCGGGCCGTGCAGGGATAGGTAGCGGATTGTGGGGCCGGATACAAACCCGAGACACCGTGGATTTACAGAACCGCGCGTTGCCGGTATGGGTTGCCTGACGCTCGTTACGAAATACAAGCAAAAGCCCGTAGGCAGAGGAATATGAATAGGAATTTGCAAGCTCTGCTTCTCGCGATCTTCCGGCTGGTCAAGGCCACCGGCCTGCTGGCGACCGGTCCCGGACGATATGTCTTCGAACGCGCCTACAACGCATACAAGACCTTCCTTGAGGCGGGTCCGGTGGAGCAGTTGCGGCCTTTCGTGGGTGACGGCGCCTGGGTGGTGGATATCGGCGCCAATGTGGGGTTTTTCACGACCCGCTTCGGGCGCTGGACCCCCAATGGCGCCCATGTGCTGGCCATCGAGCCCGAGGATTTGAATCATCGGCGCCTGACCAACGCCGTCGCCAAGGCCGGGCTCGCCGAAAAGGTGAAAATCATTAAAGGCGTGGTAAGCGATGCCGACGGAACGGCTATCCTGAAAATCAATCCCAACCATCCCGGGGACCACCGCCTCGGCGAGGAGGGAATTCCGGTCGCCGCCTATAGGTTGGATACGCTGATCGCCGATTTGGGCGAGCCCCAAATCGCGCTCATCAAGATCGACGTCCAGGGCGCCGAGGAGAAAGTCCTTGATGGTGCGGAGGCCACTCTGGCACGCACCCGTCCCGCACTGTTCGTCGAGGTTCATGATGTGGCGCTCAGAGATTTCGGGTCCAGCGCGGACCAGATCCTGCGACGATTGGCGGCTATGGATTATCGCCTTCATCTGCTGGAAAAGGGCGGCATCTCGCTGGCGATGACGGTGGAGGACGCGCTGTCGCGCCTGACCAGTACCGATGATTACGCCGACTTCCTGTGCCTGCCGGAGCCAGCCTCCTAACAGGTTCCAGGAACCAAATTAACGACCAGGTTCGCATGCCATACTGGCTTTCTACTATTTTGCGGCTATCGGTTTCCGGCGGCATTATTTTATGGCTGGTTTCGCGGATCGATCTTTCGAACATGGGGACGCGTCTAAAGGATGCCGATCCGTGGCTGATTGTTCTGGCCTTTTGCATCCTCCTTCTCCAGAGCGGCCTGGCCGCATGGCGATGGCAACGGGTTAACCGCCGGTTGGAAATCGATCTTTCTCTTGCCTGGCACATCAAGCAATTCCTCATCAGTCTGTTTTTTGGTCAGGCTCTGCCAACCACAATAGGCGGCGACGTTGTTCGCGGCTGGCAACTGGGTCGCGCCTGCGGCTCTGTTGGCATCGCGATTAACAGCGTCATTATCGACCGCGGCATCGGGTTTGTGACACTGCTTCTCCTGACGGTGATAAGCCTGCCCTTCCTCATCAGCCAATCCATGGCGTCGGATGTAATTTTGGGGATCGTGCTCGTCATCGGCGCCAGTGTTCTGGCGGTCGCCTTACTGCTGATGATAAAGGACGTACCGAAGCGGCTGGAACAGCACAAAGCAGTGCGCCAGCTGATCGAGGCCATCGGCGTTTTCCGCAATCTGCTGCTTGATCCCCGTGAAAGTTGTGTGCAATGCGCCATCGGACTTGCCGTCCATATGAGTTCGATTCTGGCATTCATGCTGCTGGCGCGGGCGCTTCAGGTCCCGCTTCCCTTCATTGTGGCTATCGCAGTGCTGCCCGCGCTTCTCTTTGTTGCGGGAATCCCCATTTCAATTGCGGGGTGGGGCATTCGCGAAGGCGGCATGGTGGCTGGTTTTGCCCTACTCGGTCTGCCCAGCATCGACGCCCTGATATTGTCGATCGCTTTTGGCCTCGGTGAACTTGGTGTTGGCCTTGTCGGCGGTGTTCTTTGGCTGATTTCCGATATTGGCCGCCCAGGCACCTCGTTTGCATCTTCAGCATCCAGTTCTGACCCAGCCGATCCGCTGCCGTAAACCTGTATGGCTTGCTAAAAATTTGAATGGTAAGTTTTTAGAGGTGTGTTCCCGACACCAACGCCGAGAACCTGTCACCCAGAAAATCCTACGCGACCACATTTAATGGAAAATCAGCGATTGAAACACGGAGAGCGCCTACTTGTTGCGGGGCTCGGCATATTTATTGTCGCTAAGTTGCTGATAATTCTCCTCCCCATGGAGGCGCTTGGCGTTCCCCGTAACAGCGACGATTCCCTCTATATGCTTTGGGGCGGCCAGCAAATTCAGCAAGGCTACGACCTGACCGTACAGGCCCTTGCCGACATCCAGATGCAGGCCGTCCTCCAGGATAAAGTCACGGAATTTCAGGAATGGTATCGCAGTCGGGCCCTGTTTCGCTCGGTGGGCACCCATAGCCCGGCTGTGGACCTGTTGATTGCCACCATTTTTACGACGGGTCTGTCGTTGAAATGGAGCTACGCGATACTGGAAATTTTCATCGCCATGGTCATGGCGGCAGGCATTGCGGTCTTTCTGCGTCAGCTATTTGGCAATCCAGCGGCCGCGGCAGGACTGATTTTACTGTCGTTTGTCATCCTTCCCCTGCGCGGCCTGCATTATTTTGCCGCCAACGAACTCGCCTTGTCGCTGTCTCTGGTTCTTTGGGGCTATATGCTCCGCCATGGCGCGCAAAGTCGGCTCCCGCTCCTGCTAGGGGGGTGGTTCACGGCGCTGGCAATCCATCCGATCGGGCTTGTTTACCTGTGTGTAGGCCTTGCGATGCTATTCCTCGCCGAAGGCGGGCCACGGGCATGGACCCGCTACCGTCTTCTGATCATCGCCGGATCGCTCATAGCGCTTGCCGCCGGAGTCCAATTGCTGACGGCGGCATTGCCCTTCCTGGGAATGGAGAACGCCTTTAGCGAGCGTGGGCTGAATTTCAGCGAAGGGCTGGTTAAGAACCTGACCGAGATATACGATTTCCTGACGCTGATGGTCCATGAAGGCGGCATCGTCGTCGTCCTTGTCGGCCTTTTAGGTTTCGCGTTGGCGAGAGACAAGGTGTTGCGGCGGCCGGTTATCGCCGCCACCGTGGCGATATCACTGCCACTGGTCGCCTCAATATTTTATTTCTATCCTGGCTACCCTGGAGAAATCTTCGGCCGGCTTCTGGTGCCGTTCGTTATCCTCCTGGCTGGCGCCTCGGGCGCCCTCCTCACGGAATATGTCTCAACCGAGCGCAGATGGGCAGTCCGTTCCATTGCTGGCGTCGCGGCGGTGATCTTCGTCGCGCTTACGGCGATTCCCAACTACCAGCTGGTGATCCAAAACCTCAACGACCGGCAGCAGATCATCGATGAAAAATCCGTCGCCACACAAATCGCTCAGCTTCCCGACAGGACGAACATTATCTATCTCAACGCCGACATCACGACCAATGCCGTCCTTCTTGCCGGCGGCGCCCGCTTCGGCGCGCTGATCGGCCCTATCCTCGCCAATACCAAGAGCGGGAAGGCGCTGATTCTGGAACGCCGTCCCGCCCTTGTCGCCATTACACTGCCGGACTGGCTGAATATGCACGCTGCCAAGAGGTCCGGCGCGCTGGGTGAACGCCGCTACGGTATTCCGTTCGCGTTGGTGGATAAGCTTCTGGTTGCCCGCGAACAAGCCAACCGCCCATTGACGGAGGTTCATGGCTGGGTCACCAACGGGTCCGACGCGAACATCGAGTTAATTGTGCATGGAAACCCTCCGTCAGCGGCCCCGCCAGAAAATACCGGCCGAAGGATTACCGTGCCAGGTGGCTACAGCGGATGGATGAGGCTGGATAAATGGCTGAAACCGGACAGTCAGACACCGCTCACGCAGCTATTGATCACCCTGCCCCATGGCAAAGGCTGGATCGAGGGCGTTTCCCTGGGGCCACCCAGACGGAACCTCCGCTGGCCATGGACGGATAGGGCGCTCCTGGCCATTCTCGACCGGAGCAGCACCAGCGGAACCTTCGCGAAACTTCGCTTTTCCATCCCCCAACTCATGGCGGGAAAGGGCGACCGCATATTTCTGCCCATGATACGGCGCCAGGATCCGGTTTTGTCGGACGAGTCAGGTATCGTTTTCCTAAAGACGGTTTTCGCCCCGCGACCGGTAAATAACGCGGCTCCGGTCCCATAAGCCCGGGGGGCCGGCGTCAGGCGCAAGGGCGTGCAGAGGCCGCCGTTTTAGTTTATGAAAGACCCGGGGTTAGGCGGAAAAAGCGGCATTGAGGGGAATGCCGTCTGGATAGATCGAGGAGACGAGAGTGAAAATACTTGTTACGGGAGGTGCCGGGTATGTGGGGAACCTTCTGACCGAAGCCCTGTTGAACGAGGGCCATCAGGTCACGATCCTCGATAATTTCCTTTTCGGCTACGATTCGATCCTGCATTTCCTCACTAACCCGAATTTACAGGTGATCAAGCAGGACATCCGGGACGAAAGCCGCCCCTATCTCCAGGACGCCGAGGTGGTGTTTCACCTCGCTGGCATCAGCGGTTATCCCGCTTGCGAAGCCAATCCGAATTCGGCCTACCGGATCAACGTTCAGGCAACCGAGGATATCGCCAGAAAACTGTCACCGGATCAGCTTCTGATCTACGCGTCGACCACGTCGCTCTATGGCGCCGCCGGCACGCTCTGCTACGAAGACAGTCCGGTCGATGTTGGCAACAATCTCTACTCCGCGACAAAGTACCAGGGCGAAATGAGCGTCATGGAACGGGAGAATTCCATCAGTCTCAGATGGGCGACCGTCTTTGGTGTGAGCCCCCGCATGCGCAGCGGTCTCCTGCTGAACGATTTCGTCGAGAGGGCCGTGAAGGAACGGACGCTGGTGCTGTACTCGCCAAAATCCAAACGGACATTCATGCATGTCCGGGATTCCGTCACCGGATATCTGTTCGCGCTTAAACATGCCGAACAGATGAAAGGCCAGATCTTCAATATGGGGGACAAGCGGTTCAACTATTCCAAAATGGACCTGGCTGAAATCATCAACCGGCATGTCGAATTCGAAGTGATCGAATCCTCCCTGTCCGACAAGGACATCCGCGATTTTCTGATTTCCTATGAAAAAGCCGAAGCCCTTGGTTATGAATGCAGTATCTCCATCGAGGACGGGATCGCGGAGCTGGTGAAGCTTTACCGCTACTACACACCTGATTCCGCTCTCCGACCCATCTGATGCCCCGCATCGGACACATAAAGCTGACATGGAAAAGATAGAAAATAACGGCCGGCTCCTGGCAATCATCTGGCGGGATTCCGACTGGACACCCGGACTCAATTTTCCGACCCCTGACGATCTCTTTATTCAGGCTGGCTGCTGGCAATATCCCGCCGGCAAATCGCTGGCGCCCCACCGCCACAAAAAATATTCGCGCGATGTCCAGCAGACCCAGGAATCCGTGTACGTGAAGCGGGGCAAAATGCGGGTCGATCTATACGATGAAAGCAACAAACTGCTCCGGCAATTCGATCTGGAACAGGGCGATTTCGCCGTTCTGGCCGATTGCGGTCACGGCTACGAAATTCTGCAGGACGACACGCAGATACTGGAGATCAAAAACGGACCCTTTGTCGATGTCGAAACAGACAAGGAAATGATTTAGGCACGGAAAGAATCATGTCCTTTATTCCGCAATCAGAACCCTGGTTTGACGAGAACGAAGCGAATGCCCTGAAGGCCTATATTGAGTCCCAGGGTTGGGGTACCGAGTTCAAAAAGACCGCCGAGTTGGAAGCAGCCCTTCAGGACTTTACCGGGGCGCGCCACTGCATCATGACAACCAGCGGCACGGTCAGCCTGACCCTGGCCTTTCTGGCCCTCGGCATCAATGCGGGCGACGAAGTCATTGTTCCCGATCTGACCATGATCGCCACCGCCAACGCCGCGAAGCTCATCGGGGCGGTTCCGGTTTTTGTCGATGTAGAGCCGCAAACGCTCAATGTGGATCTGTCGCTGGTGGAAGCCGCCATCACGCCCCGGACCCGCGCCGTGGTGCATGTGTCCCTCAACGGGCGCAGCAACGATCTTCCGGCCCTGCGCGCCCTTTGCCGGAAAGCCCGCGTGGCGCTGGTGGAGGATGCCGCCCAGTCACTGGGCTCTTATCATGGCAGCGCCCATCTCGGCACCATCGGCGATATCGGCTGCCTGTCCTTCAGCACGCCAAAAATCATCTCGACGGGACAGGGCGGCGCCGTAATGGTCAACGACGACGCCCTTGCGGCCAAAGTGAGGACCCTCAAGGACTTCGGACGCGCCAGTGGCGGCAACGATATTCACGACACCATCGGTTTCAATTTCAAATTCACCGATTTCCAGGCTGTCATCGGCCTCGAGCAGATGAAAAAACTGTCCTGGCGGCTCGATCGAAAAAAGGAAATCTGGCAGCGTTTCAGGGAACAATTGTCCGGTATCGACGACATTTCGTGGATTGACACCGATACGGATTTCGTTGCGCCCTGGTTCATCGACATTTTCGTTGAAGACCGCGACAATCTGGCCCAGCACCTGAAAGAAAACCACATCGGCAGCCGCCCCATATATCCGCCTCTGCACAGCCAGAAGGCCTATGGGCGGGATGAATTATCCTTTCCCGTAACCGAACAATTCGCGGCGCGGGGCCTGTGGCTGCCGTCGTCCAGCAAACTGCAGAATTCTGAAATCGACCACATCGCGGCGACCATCCGGTCCTTTTGCAATGGGTAAGCCCCTATGAGGTCCTCGTGAAACTCCATCTTGGTTGCGGTAAACGGTTTCTCCCCGGCTTCATTCATGTGGATCTCGACGATCATCCCCATATCGACCACCGCCATCCTATCGACCGGCTGCCCATGTTCGACGATGACAGCGCGGCGCTGATCTACACTTCCCACTGTTTTGAATATTTCGACCGAATTGACGCCAGATCGGTTTTGGCGGAATGGCGCAGGGTGCTTGAACCGGGTGGCATGCTCCGCCTCGCGGTACCCGATTTCGAGGCGTTGGCCGAGATATACCGGGAGACCGGTCAGCTCGATCTTGTTCTCGGTCCCCTTTACGGGCGCGTCGAAATCGCGGGTCCCGACGGCCGGCAAGTGCTCTATCACCGGACGGCCTATGATTTCACCAGCCTCAAGGCGCTGCTGGAAGAGTCCGGTTTCGCCAATGTCCGCCGTTACGATTGGCGGCAAACCCTGCACCTGGACCACGACGATCACTCACAGGCCTATATTCCGCACATGGACAAGGAAAACGGGCGCCTCATCAGCCTTAATGTCGAGGCCGAGAAAAATTGACCCCCACCGCCGAGAACATCCAAAGCAGTCCCTCATGAACAGTAAGCACCGCGTCTCCATCGTGATTCCAGCCCGCAACGAAATCGAGTCGCTGCCCGCCGTTCTGGAGGAACTCTCCGGGCTGGCGGCCCATGAAATTCTGGTCAGTGACGGCCACTCCGGCGATGGCACACCGGATATGGTGCGCAAGCTGGGTCATAAGGTCATCACTCAGCGCGGACGGGGCTACGGCATGGGCGTCATCAGCGGTATTGAAGCCGCGACCGGCGACGTCGTCACCTGTGTCGATGCGGACGGATCCTACGATCCCGAAGCGCTGTCGCGCATGACCGCGCTGATCGACGAGGGCTATGATGCGGTTTTCTGTTCCCGATATTTGCCGGAATCGGGGAGCGACGACGACACCCTCATACGCTCATTGGGAAACTGGCTCTTTACCCGCCTGGCGCGCCGGATGTATGGCGTGCAGCTTACCGATATCCTGTTCTTCTATGCGTTGATCCGGAAGGATGTGCTTCTGTCCCTCGATCTGGAGTGTCAGGATTTTTCCCTGTGCGTGGAGGTCCCCGCCAAAATCCATATGAAGGGCTATAAATACGCGGAAATTCCGTCCTTCGAGCGGCCGCGGTTAGGCGGCGTCTCCAAAGTCAACGCCTTCACCGATGGGGTGCGGATTTTAACGGCCATGATCCGCCTGAAAAGAAAACTCACGAGATAACGCCGTCGAAACGAATAACAAAACGCCTACCCCCAAATACCCCGCATTCAAGAAAAATTAACATCAAATTTTATGAAAGCCTTAGCGCGCCGCTGCGACTTTGGGCCTTCACCGCAATCGTGTCCAACCGCGATCGCGCAGGCAAATGAGCCTCAGGAAACCGCAGGTAGTGAGACCGGACCATGCACCCAGTACACGCTAATTTTATCCCGCCCCAGAAACAGCAGAACCAAACCGTCACCCAGACAACCACCGTCGAAACGGTCCAGCCCGTACCGACAAATGATACGGAAACCGCTTCGCGCGCCCTCTCCGACCAGATTGAGCTGAGCCCCGAGGCCGTGCGCTTTCTGGAATCCGGCGATAAATCGCGCGGCCCCCAGAATCGCGGGACGTTCGCGCCCCCCGGCCATGAAAAGGCGGCCCATTCCACCGCTGCCCAGGCCCGCGCCATCATCGAGGCCGACCCGTCCCTGGCGGAGCAGCCGTTCGGCCAGATCGTCTCCCAGGTGGCCCGTGGCGTTCTATCGCTGGCCGATGTCACACCGGATGAAGAACCGGGCGACGACCCCGCAATCGACCCCGCAGTTGGCGATGGCGGTGAGATCCCGCTCGCGGACAGCACCGGCGGCGTTATCCTGGCCCCCAGTATCAGCGAAGAAACCAGTACGGCATCCCCGGATCAGACAGACACACCCGAACCCACCGAGACGCCGGTTACGAACATCATCGAGCCACTCCCCTCGTCCGATGAGCTATTGCTGGAGACACCCCTTACGGTCGCCAGCGCCCCATCCGTATCGGACAGCGACCTCATCGAACTGCTGACAGAGGAAAATATCGACCAGACCGCTTAGCGTCCACGCCCCGGTAACTCTCCTGAAGAGAGCAACCGGGGCGACGCATGTCGTGACAATTATCGGAAATTCAGAGTTTTTCCGCGTTCGGTAGGGTATCGGTAATCAGGTCGCGGAGGAGTTTCCGGTTGGGGAGCGGATCGATCTGCGTATCACCGGGTTTTAGTTTGGCGATGCAGGCATACTGCACCTCGCCATCGATCAGCATTGTGCATTCCTTGCACACATTGGCATTGAAGCAGGAAAACCGCACCGCCAGATCCGGCACGCGGTCGCGGCGGAGCGCCACCAGCGCATCCAGCACCGACTCGCCTTCATCGAACACGATATCGTAGGTCCGATAGCCGCCCTCCTCGTGGGATGTGCCGCGCCATATTTTCAGCCGCGCGGAACGGGATGTGTGTGACAGATCAGTGTCGGTAGCGCTCACCATTTTCCTCCCTATTCCGCGAAGCTCGACACTAGTGCGTCGTTTTCGAGCCACAAACGCTGGCTCCGGTGGTAGCTATCGAGGGTTTCGGGGAAGTCATCGCGCTGATGGGCGCCGCGGCTTTCCCGCCGGTTGAGCGCCGCAACCGCCAGCGCCTCCATGGCCAGCAGGCCGTTGCGCAATTCAAACCACTCGACGACGCTGGTATTGTGGATGGTATCCGCGGAGACCGCCAAATTCTGTAAATCGGTCTGGCGCAGGGTCCGGATAGAAGCCAGCGCATCGTTCAGATCGCTGCCGTTGCGGAACATCCCGACCTTGGTCCACATCAATTCCTTCAGATCACCGATCATGCCGGCCGGCGACGGCCCATCGCCCGCATTCTGACCGATGACACTCTCGATCAGTTCCATATGCGGCGCAGCGCTTGCCTTGTTCCAGGCACCTTTCGACAAGCCGGCCACGTAGCGCGCGGCGGCTTCCCCCGCCCTTTCACCGAACACCATGGCTTCGGGCAGCGCATTCCCCGATAGACGGTTGGCGCCGTTGGCGCCGCCGGCGATTTCACCGGCCGCGTAAAGACCCGGAACGCCGGTTTCCATGTCTGTATTCACTTCGACGCCGCCCATCTGATAGTGCGCGATGGGGTACACTTCGACCGGTTGTTTGGTCAGATCGATATTGTTGCGATGGAAGAGTTCGAGAAACGGACCCAGCGCTTTTTCAAGTTCATTGTGGTCGATATGCTGAAACGACAGAAAGACGCCGCCATGGGGGCTGCCCCGGCCCAGTTCGACTTCCTTGTACATGGCGTGGGTCAGCGTATCGCGCGTGGTGTTGTATTGTTCGCCGCTGCCTTCGCCGTAATTCTGCAGGAACTCCTCGCCATTGCCATTCAGCAGACGGCCGCCGAGCTTTACCCGGGTCGGCTCCCAGGTGGTCGGGTCGAGCCCCACCATTCGGGGCGCCATATGGCCGTTGGGATAAAATTGCAGGAATTCCAGATCGATAATCTTCGCGCCGGCGCGCAGCGCCAGCCCCAGCCCTTCGCCGGCGATGTTGTTGGGCGCGGTGGTGCGCCGGAACATCTTGGTCATGCCGCCGAGACACAGGATGACGGCCGATGCCTCTATGGTCACCGGCGTTGCGGTTGAAATATCGAACCCGGTGGCGCCGATGATGTCACCCTCATGGGTCACCAGATCCGTGAGGGTGACATTGCTCAGTCTCTGGATCGCGCCGTCACGGCTTATCTTGTTGCGAAGGGCGGCCGAAATCGCGGCGCCGGTCTTCAGGAAATCAACATAGACACAGCGCTTGCGGCTATGGCCGGGCGCCATGACCTGGCGAATCTTGCCATTATCCTGGCGGGCCCACTGGACCTTCCATTCCTCCAGTTGCCGGATGCGCTTCGGGCTGTTTTCGCACAGGAGAGAGGAGAGGTTTTCATTGCACAGGCCCCTTCCCGCCTCCAGCGTGTCGATCAGATGCTGATCGGGACCGTCCGGCTCCTCCTCGCCCAGAGCCGATGCGCAGGTCATTTGCGCCATGATGGTCGCGCCACCGCGGCCGACGACGTTCTTGTCCATCAGCAGGACCCGGGCGCCGTTCTGCGCCGCCGAGAACGCCGCGAACATGCCGGCGGCACCGCCCCCGGCAACCAGGACATCGGTTTCAAGATGGCGAATATTTCGGTCCCGGCCCGCCATTATTTACGCTGCGACTCTATGGCCTCGATGATCCGGCGCGGCGAGATGGGGATCCGGCAAATCTCGACACCAAGCGGCGCCAGGGCGTCGTTGATGGCATTGGCAATAGCTCCGGCGGGCCCGATCGCACCGCCTTCGCCAACGCCTTTTTGACCGAAATTCGTGTAGGGCGACGGGGTTTCCATATGCAACAGGCGGATATTGGGAACGTCGGTCGCGCCGGGCAGGAGATATTCCGCCAGGGTCGCCGCCAGCGGCTGACCGTCGCTGTCGTACGGCATTTCCTCGTACAGCGCCGAGCCGATTCCCTGGGCGGCGCCCCCCCGTAGCTGGCCGTCAACGATCATCGGATTGACCAGCGTACCGGCGTCTTCGGCGATGACATAATCGAGTAATTCAACGCCGCCGGTGGTTGGATCCACCGCGACGACCGTGGCATGCACGGAGCCGGTGTGGATACCGGTGAGGCAATCGGGCGCATAGCCCTCGGTGGTCTCCAGACCCCGCGAATCCGTGTCTCCGGGAAGATCGGAAGGCGAGAGATAATAGGCTTTGGCAATATCGCCGATGGTTATGCTGCCGTCCGGCCCGTATACGCCGCCGTCCCTGACCTCGACAGACTCAATATCGGTCTGCAGAAGAGCGGCGCCAATGCGGGCCAGTCGCGCGGCAATATCGTCGCAGGCGCGCGCCACCGCGCCACCGGCCCAGACCATGCCCCGTGATCCCCAGGCGCCACTGGAATAGGGCGAGAATTCAGTGTCGCCAAGACGCACATATATGTCGGGAAGATCGATGCCAAGGCGCTCAGCGGCAACCTGCGCCAGCGTCGTTTCAAGACCCTGGCCGATGGACTGAATACCCACCCGGATATCGAGCCGGCCGTCGGGGGTAAGCCGGGCAAAGGCCTGTTCATGCATGGCCCGCCTTTTGCCGTCAGCCGTGGTGCCATGGGCGGTCTGTTCCGAGAAAACCGAAATGCCCAGCCCGATCAACCGTCCATCCGTCTCGCCCTTCTTTTGCCGGTCGCGAACCGACTCAAGATCGATGGCGTCGACCGCCCTGCGCAAAAGCTCGGGATAGTCGCCGCTGTCGAAATGCTTGTCCGTCACGTTGTCGTAGGGCATCTGCTCGGGCCCCACCAGATTGGCGAGGCGCACTTCATAGGGCTCCCTGCCGGTCTCGCGGGCGATGGCATCGATCATCACTTCCATGGCGTAGCAACAGCCGGGCCGGGCGACGCCGCGATAGGGCAATTGCGGTGTCTTGTTTGTGGCAACCGCAACCGTGCTGCAGCGATAAGCCGGGAGGTCATAGGGCCCCGGCAAAATCGCGCTGACCTGAGAGGCCTCGATGGCGGCGGTGAAGGGAAAGGCCGAGTAGGCGCCGGAATCCACCGCCGCCATGGCATCAAAGGCCAGGATCTTGCCTTTCTCATCGGCATAGGCGGTCATGTCGTAAAAATGTTCCCGGCAATTGGCATTGGCGGTCAACTGTTCGCGGCGGTCTTCCAGCCAGCGCACGGGATGGCCGCACCGCATGGCGAGCCAGCACAGGCAGATTTCTTCCCCGGTGACGATCGCCTTATATCCGAAGCCGCCCCCGATATCGGTGGAAATAACCCGAATTTGAATCTCGGGGATTTGCAGGAACTGGGCGAGACCGGTTCGCACCACGTGGGGAAATTGCGAAGCGCCGTGAACCACCAGCTGACTCAACCGGCTATCCCAATGGGCAATAAACCCGCGGTTCTCGATGGGCGACATGACCTGTCGTGACGTCCGCACCTGGCGGGTGACCTTTATGGGCGCGTCGCGGGCCCCGGAATCGATATCGCCATCAAAGCCGACTTCCAGATAGATATTATCGGTCCAGGAATCGTGAACGCGCGGCGCGTCGGGTAATTGAGCGTCCAGCATATCGACCACGGCCGGCAGCAAATCGAACTCCACCGTGACCTGGGAGGCGATATCCTCGGCCTCGGCCCGCGTGTCGGCCACGCACATGGCGATCAGTTCACCCACATGGCGGATTTTGTCGGTGACCAGGGGCGGTTGCTCCGACGGTTTGAAACCGGGAAGCGGCGAGACCGCCCTGATGGGCTTTACGCCGGTCAGGTCTTCCGCGGTGAAGACCGAAGAGCGGACAGAATCTGGAATTTGAACGCCGAGCAGGCGGGCATGGGCGACGGGAGAGCGGACAAAGGCGATCTCACGCATTCGATCAAGGGAGATGTCCCCGATATAGTGTCCCCTCCCGCGCAAAAAGCGGTCGTCTTCTTTTCTCAGAACACTGGCGCCAACGCCGTTCGCGTTTGCCAACTTTCGTACCTCCGGTGGAATCGGTCGGACTTGACCTTCTTCATGCGGGTTGGCACCTATTCCGGTTTGCCCACCGCGCGAAGCCTTACTCTATGAGGCGGCGGAAATCTTGTCCACGGACCCGGCGCGACGGTTCCGAAAAAATGGCGCGGACGGCGGAACTCGAACCCGCATGGCCGTTGGGCCAACAGATTTTAAGTGCTTTGCACGTAGTGATAACCTATTGTTTTCACGTAATTATTTTGATTTTTCGTCGAAAAATGTGTAAGTTTGGGCGCACAAACGCGACCAATTTGACCGATACGCCTGAGACCTTTTGCCACCTTGCCAGCGCCCATAATCGCGCCCTACCGTTTATCATATAGCCACATTCGCCAAGGAGGTCTCCGATGCCTGAAATGAAGCTTGGCCTATTCATCCGGCCCACCGGCCATCACATCGCATCCTGGCGGCACCCCAATGCGCATGATGACGCCGTCGTAAATTTCGACCGCTTCATCCATATGGCCCAGACGGCCGAGCGCGGGCTGTTCGACATGCTGTTCTCCGCCGACACGAACACGGCCTGGACCGCCGAGGATTCAGAACTCAATCGCATGCATTACGTTGCCTGGCTTGAGCCCTATACGCTGCTGACCGCGCTTGCCGCGCACACCAAGCACATCGGGCTCGTATGCACGCGGAGCACCAGCTTCGATGAGCCCTACACCGTCGCCCGAATGTTCGCCACGCTCGACCTGATCAGTGGCGGCCGCGCCGGCGTGAACATCGTGACGACAGGCAACCCACGGGCGGCCCTTAATTACAGCCAGGAAGCGCATAAGCCGAAACCCGAGCGCTATCAGATTGCGGACGAATTCGTCGACGTCCTCAAGGGGCTGTGGGACAGCTGGGACGCGGATGCGTTCGTGTGCGACCGCGAGAGGGCCACGTACTTCGAGTTTGACAGGATGCACGTGCTCAACCACAAGGGAAAATATTTCCAGGTGGAAGGCCCGCTCAACGTCGCACGCTCGCCGCAGGGCCGGCCGGTGATCGTGCAGGCGGGCGCGTCCGAGCAAGGCCGCGAGCTTGCAGCGAAGTCGGCCGACGTGATCTTCGGCGCCAGCCAGAATTTTGACATGGCGCAGGCCTTTTACGCCGATGTGAAGGGCCGGCTCGAGCGGTACGGCCGTCAGCCGGGCGATCTCAAGGTCCTGCCCGGCCTTACGGTGACCGTCGCGCCGACCAAAGAAGAGGCGCAGGCGAAATACGACGCGTTGCAGGATCTGATCCACCCCGACGTGGGGCGGGCCTATCTGTCGCGCCGGCTTGGTCACGACGTGACGGCAATGGATCCCGACTTGCCGTTGCCGGATCTGGAGGCCGTCGACGACGTGGGTACCCGTTCCGGGCAGATGCTGGAGCTTGCGAAGCGCGAGAAGTGGACGCTGCGCCAGCTCTACCAGCATTTCGCGGCGTCTCGTGGACATATGGTTCTGATCGGCACGCCGTCGACAGTGGTCGACACCATGCAGGAGTGGTTTGAAAACGGCGCCTGCGACGGCTTCAACATTATACCGTCGATGTTCCCGGACGAATTTGAGGCGTTCGTCGATCTGGTGGTGCCGGAGTTGCAACGCCGCGGTCTTTACCGCAAGGGCTACGAAGGCAACACGCTGCGCGACCTGCTGGGTCTGCCGGTGCCTGAGAGCATATATTCCTCCGCAGGCGAAGTCGCTGCAGAATAGGGGCGACGCGGGCCCATGAGCGAGCCGGGGGGAGCCGTCCGTTTCGGTCTTTTTCCGTCGTTCTTTTACACAAAGGACAGCGCTACCGGCTCGTTTGCCGGCTTCGGAATCGAACTGGCACGGAGCTTTGCAGAGTCTCAGGGACGAACGCTTCTCCTGAGGGAGTACGGCGCGCCGCCGGATGTTGTGCGCGCGCTGACGGACGGTGATTGCGATGTTGCCCTCATGGGCCTCGACCCCGCGCGCGGCACGGACGTCGACTTTTCTCCCCCGTACCTGAGGGCCGATTTTACATTCCTGGTGCAAGCCGGCTCCCGGATCGATCAGATTTCCGATGTCGATCAACCGGGTCAACGGGTTGCCGTCGTGCGCAATCATGCCATGGAATTCGCGCTGAGGGGAAAACTGCTTCGGGCCGATAGGGTGTTCGCGAGGACCCCGGATGAAGGCTTCAATATGGTACAGGCGGGACACGCAGACATTCTGGCTGGAATTCGTCCGGGATTGCTCCGGTATGCCGATTTAATGCCAGGCTCGCGGGTATTGAATGGCCGCTATGGCGAGAACGTGCTGGCCCTTGCCGTGGCGAAGGGGCGAGATGACTGGTTCTCCGCAGTAAACCAGTTCGTCCTAAACGCCAGAATGTCAGGACAGCTCCAACGGATAATCCTTGCGACCGGCCTGGCCGGTGTGGAACCGGTGCTGACGTCATAACCAAGAAGGTGATCAACCAATCACATTATTGTCGTCGATCCCTCGAATGTCGCCTTTTGGCTATTAGCCGACGTCGGAGCGGCGAAAAATGACTTCCGCTTTATCTCCATAAGCAGACATCAGAATCCGATGTCCGCTTTCGATCACTTTACGACCGGAATCGAGGTACAAGCGGACATGCAGCCGACGAAATTCAGAGTCCGCCTTTGACCCAAAACGGACCTCAGCGCCTCAGAAACGAAGGTCTGCTATTAGGCCAAAGTGGTAGTCGTGTGGGTGTTGCTCGCTCGCTATCATCGGCACTATGATTAGACCATCCCATGGAAATTTCGAATTCCGCCAATTCATTCTGAGTTAGGAATGCATGACCACACATAATGGCTTCCTACTGATAGCCGACATTACGGGCTATACGAATTTTCTGGCCAATACACCCACCGATGTTGGGGGCCGAATAACAGCTGATCTTCTTGACGGGCTTATCGAGACGATCAATCCACCGTTCAAAGTGGGCAACATCGCCGGGGATGCAGTATTTGTTTATGCACCGGACGACGGGAATGCCAGCGGTCAAACTGTGCTTGAGGCGGTTGATTCGCTTTATTGCGCTTTTGCGGATCGGGTATGTGCGTTGCGATTTGGGGCGAATTGTCCTGATGATCCCGCGCTACTGGCAGGCGCGCTCGATCTGAAAGTCGTGGTCCATTACGGGGAATACGCGATCAATCGCATCGGGGATCGGGAGGAACTGTCAGGTTCCGCCGTTGTGGCGCTGCACCGCCTCGCAAAAAACACGGTTACCCAGGATACCGGACATTCCGGTTATGCCATGCTGACGTCACTCGCGGTCGATCATATGCAGCTGAAGGCGTTTTTCGAGGAGCTGGAAACAAGGAAAGAGGAAATCGAACATCTCGGCGAAATAGATACCTATGTCTATCCACTAGCGCCGGTGTGGGAACGGTTGCGGCGCGGAATTCGCCGTTTTGTGGAAAAATCGGAACCATTGCTCATAGAAGAACTGAATATCGATCTGGCCGTACCACCGTGCCGAGCTTGGGAATTATGTACCGAACCACAATACCGCACCCAGTGGATCAGCGGCGTTAAGGATATTTCAACGGAAGGATCGGACCACGGTCGTGCCGGCATTGGGACGGTCCAGTATTGTGATCATGGGGACGGTATGGTCGTTCCAGTCACTGTGACGGATTGGCGTCCTTTCGATTACATCAGCTATCAGATCGAAACGCCACTTGGTCTCATGGTGGACCAAACAATAGAAATGCAGCCAATTGGAAGCGGTACGCGATTGGCAATTCGTTGCGCCAAGCCGTCCGTAGAAGGTTTTATCGCTCGTTGGAAATCCCGCAACAAAATCGACACACTTTGCGGTATTTTTGAGGGGCTGTATGGAAATGCTGACGAGACACTCAACCGGCTCGCGCACGCGGGGTGAGCTCTGAAATAGCACAGCTGCGTTCTAACTGAATTATCCCGGAAGCTATAATCGAGCTACACACCTGTGCTGCGAATAGCTCGTCTCGGTTTGAGCGTTCATATGTCGCCTTGGTCGGAAAGCAGACCTTTTTGTTACGGACAGAGGAGTCCATTCTTGGCTAAAAACGGACCTGAATGACGGTTCGGATTTGAGTCCGCTGTTGGGTGTAAAGCAGACTAAATTACTTGAACCCACAGGGGGGTTTTCGAGCTTTCATATAAGATGTCTCCGACGGATTTTCCATCAAATCAGTCGGAATTAGTGCAGTCAGGTTAGGTGTGGACTAATGGACAGAAGAGAGTCAACAACCCGACTGCTTGGCAAATCCAGAAGGATAATCGGCATAATTTAAACCGATTTTAGCACCTAAAGAATTTTCTATAATCATCGATTCTCGCGATACGAGCCATAATGAAATTTGCTTCGTGTTCCTTTATATTGAATCGTTTCTTCAACGAAGCTAACCCTGCGAGAAAGTCTTTTACATAACAGGTGATGGTTATGTGGCCGCCGGTTGGCTGGAAAGAAATACCCGTCGCTTTTGGAAATAATTTCGTTATCAAATCTTGTTTCAGTTTCCACTGCGGTTGGCGGGCATATCGATTTCGTGCCAATTACTAAATTTCCCACAACTACCAACGAGGCGAACAAAGTACGGCTTTTCTGTACCTCCCATATCGAATAGCCAAGTATTGGCCCTTATTCCCAAATTTTTGTCCAATTTCAAAATCTTAATCACCTCCTGGGCGATTTCATTGGAATAGTTCCCTTTAGTATCTAACTTCGTTTTTATTATGTTGATAGTCTTTTTCAAGCCTATGTCTAACGCAAACACCACACCCTTTTTCTTTCCCTTTTTTACTTGCCACGCTACATTTTCACCGCAATTTTTAGCAAACTTGGCTCTTGGTTGAATTCGGTATTTATTCCATGCAAAGTAAATTTTTTTGTATTCACTGCGTTTATTTTTGGACTTCTTGCTGAATTTCACCCCTTCGGGCAATAGTTGTACAATATCAATAAACTGAATTTTCTTTTCAGGCACTATTAGCGTTTTTGGAAGCGTTTCTTTTTCTAATTTGAGCGTTTTGGCTTGTGCTTTAATGTCAGCCGATTTGTCGTCAGATAGGCGAATTACATAATTGTTACTGTCGCTGTTCACATTGTCGGGAAATCCAATGATTTCATAAATTTCGCCGCGACCCAACGTTATAGGTATTTTTTTATCGGAAATGGGCAAAAGGTAGTTATGATTGTGAAGAAGTATTCCATAAAAAGATCTTGAATCTGCAAAGTGCCGAAGGCGATCTTCACCAGCGTAGGTCCGCTGCCCTTCGTCTAACTTTAGGTAACCCCAACTTCCGCTTTCCGTCAAAACTAAATGTCGCATTCCCCGACCGGCGCGGAGTTTATGCATTGGGAACCGCATCATAAATCGGCCAGCCGCGACCGGCAGTAAATTTTTGTCGCTCCTAATTTCGCGGAATGTCCTAGGTAATTTTTCTGGGTTATCGATCTTGTGTATTGTTAGTCCTTTAGACAACAACAGTTGCGGATTGCCGTCTGGCATTTCTTGAGCGTGTACGCAGGAAATTGCTATTGCTTTCCAGAGAAATGTTATTGCAACGAAGGAAATAGTTTTTCCATACATGAACCCACCCTCCCTGTGGTTGCTTTTCCTTGTGAACGCCGTACCAATGATTGAGATATTCTCTACCATTTGGTAGTGGCGAGCAACTCCACCTGTTAATGTGCTTACTAGCGATCTAGGTCTTAAGACGGTACGCTAACAGTCAATGCTACGAACCATTTCTATTTTTTCGTATTGATGTAAGTCTGCTTGGTCAAAATGCAACAAGTTCTCTATAGCTGCATTGATGATGCGAACGGTTACTAATTTGTGTTTATGGTGAGAGTCGTAGGGGAAACTATAGAGCCGCCGACCGGACGGTTTCCTCGCGGATTCCCTTAGGGCGCATTAAATTAATTTGTGAAATTTCGTAATTTGGTATTAATTTTCGATAAATAGAACAAACCGCGTACGCGGTGTCCGTAAAACACCATGGTAGCGACGAAATAAAGTAGGCCAGCCGCGAATCTCTAAAATTTTTGCGGCTAGGTGAAACCAGAACGGAACTTGCAGACACAAGTGTGAGACGTTCGTTGTCTGATAACGGGGGGGGGGCAAATGGATTTCAGTTCATTCGATACCGGTTCGATATTGGAAACGCTTTGGGCTACCATGGACCAGCTCCTGCCCAGCATATTAATTGCTGTCGGTATTTTGGTCATCGGTTGGTTTGTAGCCCTCCTAATTCGCGCAGGTTCGCGGCGCATCCTCGGTAAATTCAGCGTCAATCAGAGGTTCCATTCGGAAATAAATTTGGAGAGTGGTATATCCACCGGGCTATACTACTTTACCCTTTTGGTTTCACTTATTGCATTCTTTAATTCGCTTCAGCTGGAGCAAGTGTCAAGCTCGTTGCAAACACTCATCGATCCAGTCGTAGCATTTTTACCAAAAATCATAGCTGGCGCCGTAATCCTTGTATTGGCTTGGGGCCTTGCGACGATAGCCAGAACGCTTGCATCGCGGGCGTTGTCGGCAAAATCTCTTGGCAATCTATTGAGTAAGGAAGCCGGCACTAGTCCCGTTAACGAAAGCCTTGCGACAGTTGTGTACTGGCTAATTATTCTGCTGTTCTTGCCTGCGGTGCTGAGGACAGTGGGGATGACGGGCTTGTTGGAACCCGTTCAAGCAATGATAGATAAGATGCTTGCGCTCTTGCCCAATATTATGGGGGCCGCAGCAATCGGATTTGTGGGCTGGTTCGTCGCGCGAACTCTAAGAATAATTGTTGCGAGCTTGCTCGCAGCTACAGGAATAGACGAAATTGGTGAGAATGCCGGTGTCGGCGGTAAAATGAAACTGTCGGGTCTGGTGGGGCTGGTGATCTATATTTTCGTGTTAGTTCCCGCCCTTATAGCTGCATTCGAAACCCTGGGTATAGAGACGATTTCCGACCCTGCCACAAAAATGCTCGAAAGCTTGATGTCCGCTGTCCCCGACATCATTGCAGCGGCGATCATTCTCGGTGTTGCTTTAATAATGTCGAAGTTCATCTCCAGCATCGTTTCTAGTCTTCTCAACGGTGTCGGGTTTGACAAAGTCCCAGAGCGGCTTGGGCTCGCTCAGGCCATTCCTGCGGGCGCGTCAGTTTCAAAAATTGTTGGACGGGTGTTGGTCTTTTTCATCATGCTGTTCGCATTTGTGGAAGCTGCGCAAGTACTTGGGTTTACGCAAGTCTCCGACATGGTTTCAACGCTGATCAGCTTTGGTGCCCAGGTTGTCCTCGGTCTAATCATAATTATGGTTGGGTACTGGTTATCAAATCTTGCCAATCGTGCGGTGCTTAATGTTAGCGGCCAGAGCTCTGCTGTGGTTGCCAACATCATTCGATATGCCATTCTCGGCATTATTCTAGCCATGGGTTTGCGGGCAATGGGACTGGCCAATGAAATCGTCGACCTCGCCTTCGGCCTTGTTCTAGGCGCGGTTGCTGTTGCTGTGGCTCTTGCCTTCGGTCTAGGTGGGCGTGAAGCTGCTGGACGTCAGATGGAGCACTGGCTGAGCCGTTTGCGTGGCGACAATTAGCGAAGTCATTTCTAAGCAGGCCGGCCAAGTGAATGATTTATGATTTATGATTTCTGTAGTGGCGCTGAATATAGAAGAGCGCTGTTCATCGCCAATTTGGCGCTGTTTAATAAAGCGGATTTCGCGGTACAATGTCGGTCGTACTAAACAGCAGGTAAAGTGGATTGCGTGCCCCCGCAACCCGCTTTTCCTGTTGGATTTCATCAAGGTCCCCGCCTATGAAAACCGGATCAGGGCGCTGGAAAAACGCAAGCCCCTTATGAGCGAAAAGATGGAAAATTGTAGCCGTCCGTTGCAGGGCTTCGACAACACTTATAGAACCGCCCAAACCTCACTCCCTTTCTCGCTTTTAGCCACATAAAAAGGGGTGAGTCTGGAATGGTGCGGACGGCGGGACTCGAACCCGCAAGCCTATATAGGCAACAGATTTTAAGTCTGTCGTGTATACCAATTCCACCACGTCCGCTGATTTAGCCCTGTGTACCGGAAACCGGCCACATGGTACCAGAATCAATTGGGTCAGGCTGTGGATGAATTCTTCGGAACCGATAAATAATCGGGATGGATATAGCCGTTCTCAAATGGCACGTTGGGCATGGACGGGTGGCGCCATTGTTTTGTCGGGGACCGCAGGACCGCGGCGGCCTCGGTCAGTCCGCGACGCCGTTTCCAGGTAAACAGCTCGGCCAGGGTATCGAGGATATTGGCCAGTTCCTCGTTGGTATGGACATGACACATGGGCGCGCTCCTCTGTCTGTCTGTCTGTCTGTCTGTCTGTCTCGCCGGTGGTCACGGGAATCCTAGGCGCAACGGTGCCGGGCGGCAAGAATTACGATTGTTCTTTTAGTCCCCGGTTGCCTCGAGGGCGGCGGCGGTGGTGGCGTGACGGCGCATCATCCATACCCAGATCACGATGCATAGAATACCGCCGGTCGCCACCGCCAGCTGGATTCCCATCAGTTCCGCCATGGCGCCCATGGTGACGGCCCCCAGTGCCGGACCGCCGCGATGGATCAGGCCGTAAAGACTCATGACCCGCCCCCGCAGACCGCCCTCGACGGCATGCTGCATCAATGTCTGAGTGCCTGTTCCCCCGATCACGCCGGCGGCACCCAGCAGCGCGATGCTCGCCAGCGCCAGCGGAAACCAGTCCGTGACGACAAATCCGAATATGGCCAGGGCTGCTACCAGAAGGGCCGTGATCACCAACCGCGTCAGGCCGGTCACCGTCCCCCGTCCGGCAAGCCACACAGAAGCAATCAGGGCCCCCGCGCCACCGGTGGCGGTCAGTTCGGCAAGCCCCTCGGTGCCCCTTCCGAAGATGTGATCGGCAAATTCAGGTAACAGCTCGAACAGCGCCTTGCCACCCACCGCAAAGGCCGCAAGCAGGATCAGCATGGGGCCGATACCCTTATGACGACGTGCATAGGTCAGCCCCTCAAGGGATTGTGCAAGGGCGCCGCCTTTGCCACGGCTGGCCTCTTCGGTGCGGATCTGGCGGATCATTATCAGCGTCACGATGAAACCGAGGAACGTAATACCGTTGAAGATGAACGCCTCGCCCACCCCCCAGCGCGCCATGATGAAACCCGCCATGGCGGGACCAACGACGCGGGCCAGATTGTAGATAGCGGAATTGAAGGCGATGGCCGGCGGGATGTATTTGGGCTCCACCAGATTGGGCACCATGGAGAGCCGCGCCGCCGTGTTAAACGACCAGACGATGCCGAGAAAAAACGACAGCCACAGGACCCACCAGATGTCGGCATGCTCGGTGAGCTTGCCCGTGAGCATCAGCCAGCCCATGAAAAACGCCTGCAACATGCCAAAAATTTGGCTCACGAGGGCGATCAGGCGGCGGTCGTAGCGGTCGGCGATGACCCCGGCATAGGGGGCCATAAAAATCGATGGTACCAGCTCGAAGAAAGTAACCGCACCAACCCAAAAACTGGATCCGGTCAGTTGCCAGGCAAGCCAGGCAATGGCGAGCTTGTGGGCCCACATGCCAAACAACGAGATCGTGCTGCCCAGCGTGTACCAGCCGTAATGATATTGAAACAGCACCGCATATGTGCCGGAGGACTCGCTGTATTTGGCCATAAGGGGCGGGGTCCTGGATCGAAAAGGCTGGAAGCCGGTTAGTTATCTCATACCCGGCTGCCCGCCGTAAGGCGTAAGCAGACTCTCTATTCGCCTTCGAGGGCCCGCGTCACCGTTTGCCGCCGGCTAAGCATCCAGATGAAAGTACCGATACAGACGACACCGCCAAAGGCGATCGCCACCTGCAAGCCGACCCATGCAGCGCTCCATCCAATGGCAAGGGCACCCAGCGCGGGCACGCCCCGGTAGATCATGCCATAGAGACTCATGACTCGGCCGCGCATGGCGCCGTCCACCGCATTCTGCATCAGGGCCTGGGTACCGGTGCCGCCGATGACCACCGCAATACCAATAAAGAAAACGCCGATCAGCCCGAGGACATAGTTCTCGGTGGCGCAAAAGCCGAAAAGACTCAGGGCGGCGAAGATCAGATTTCCCATGAGATAACGGGTCAAACCGACGGACGTGCCCCGTTGGGCAAGCCAGATGGAGCCCAGAACCGCGCCGACGGCGGACACCGACATCATCCAGCCCAGCCCGGTTGCGTCCATCTTGTAGACCGCGCCGTTCACCGCCGGAAACAGCTCCAGCACGGGTTTTACGCCGAGCGCGATGGCGATAACCACGATCAGGATGGGCCCGATGCCGGGATGTCTCGCGGCATACCGTATGCCCTCCACGGCCTGGGCGAGGACACTGCCGGAACCGGCCAAACCGCGTTCATCCCGTAGCAGTCGGCATTTGAAGAGAGTGAACACAAAGATGGCAAATGTCATGCCATTGAAAAAAAACAGCCATTGGGGGCCGATAGCAACATAGAGAAACGCCGCGATGGGCGGGCCGATGAAACGCGCCAGGTTGAAGACGGCAGAATCCAGCGCGATGGCCGAGGAGACGTGCTCCGGTTCCATCAAATTGGGGACCATGGACAATCTGGCCGCCGTATTGAAAGCCCAGACCACACCGATAAAGAAAGTCAGCCCGAGCAGGACCCAAACGTTCACCCATCCGAGAAACATGAGCGCGGCCAGGGCAAAGGCCTGCAGCATACCCAGGGTCTGGGTGATGATGGACATGACACGCCGGTCGACCCGGTCGGCAACCACACCGGCGAGAGGCGTCAGGATCACCGTCGGAAATAGATCGGCAAAGGCCATCAGGCCGATCCAGGCGGGATCGTGCGTCAGATCCCAGGTCAGTTGTCCGATGGCCAGCCGCTGGGCCCAGATACCGAACAGGGCGATGGACCCGCCACTGATGTACCAGGCGAAATTACGCTGTTTGAGCGCCGCCGTGATGCTGTCGAGATTGCCGAAACGTGCCATCCGGCTGGAATCCTGCTGGTCTAACCATGAAATAGAGATAGATAAGGTCGCGAAAAGCCGCGAAGCCCTAGCTATACTCCTGCCCGGCGCCGCATTCCAGCACTGGGGGCGTTATTTCCCGGACCGGTTACTGAGATTTGGCCTGCACCATCAGGACCATCGAGACCGCCATGAGGACGAGACCGCCATTGAGCGACCAGAAGCCCTGCCGGCGCGCCGCATCGTCGAGTTCCTTGTTGGTCAGTTTGCGAAAACCCCGATAGCTCAGCAGGGCGCCGCCGCCCAGGGCGAAACCGAGCACCAGGGGGAACCAGCTCATGATCTCAGTTTTCGGGCTCGGCCGACGCCTGCGCCTTATCCGGATCTTCCTCCACCGGATTGCCGCCGAGATCCCGCATGATCTGCATGATCTCAATATGGGCGCGATCCAGCACATCGGCATCGGGTCCCCGCAGAACCACGGAAACCCGGAAACCCACCTGCTGGCGCATCTGCGGATAGGATCCGATATCGATATCGCGGTAGCGCGCCTGAACCAGGGCAAGCCCTTCGGCGATGGTCCCTTCGCCAAGATCCACCGCAAGGCCGCGCCCCAGCATGCGATTGCCGCCGGTAATGTGCGCCTTCGCTTCCTCGAACATGGCCTGCATGATCCGCGGAACCCCGGCCATCACGAACACATTCTCAATGCGGTAGCCGGGCGCGGCGCTGATCTCGTTTTTCAGCAAAACCGATCCCTCGGGAAAGGTCGCCATGCGAAGGCGCGCTTCATTCATGGTCTGACCGCGCTCTTCGGTGCGCCTGGTCAGCAAATCGACGGTGTCGGGATCGCGATACATGCCCACGCCGAACGCCTCGGCGACACATTCCGACGTGATGTCATCATGGGTCGGCCCGATACCGCCGGTGGTGAAAATATAATCGAAGGCCGCGCGGCACTCGTTGAGGGTATCGACGATGGTCTTGCGGATATCGGGGATGACCCGGACTTCATGCATCTGAACGCCGAGATCGTTCAGCCCCTTGGCGATGAAGGCGAGATTCTTGTCCTGGGTCCGGCCGGACAGGATTTCATTGCCGATCAGGATAAGGCATGCGGTAACAGCTTTGGTATCAGACATCGAAGAACCCCCTGACTCTTTGGCCGAACTTTGCGCCTTGTATAGCGGAGTGACGCTTCCGCTGCCAGCGCGTTGCGCCAACATAGCGCGGCGCATAGAGTCGTGCACATGCAATTCCCCACCCCCCTCCTCCGCGGCACCCTTGTGAAGCGCTACAAACGGTTTCTGGCCGACGTCACTTTGGAAAATGGCGACGAGATCACCGCCCATGTGGCCAATTCGGGCTCCATGCTGGGGCTGAAGGAACCAGGTATGGAGGTATGGCTGTCCCTGTCCGACAATCCCAAGCGGAAACTGAAATACAGCTGGGAACTGGTGCGCCATGGCGACGGGCTGGTGGGGATAAACACCATGCACCCCAACAAGCTGGTGGCCGAGGCCATCGAAGACGGCACGATCACCGAGCTATCGGGTTATGACGGGCTGCGGCGCGAGGTGAAATACGGCAAGAATTCGCGGATCGATATTCTTCTCACCAGCGAATCCCGGCCCGATTGCTATGTGGAGATCAAGAGCGTCACCCTGCGGCGGGACAGCGAGGCGGAATTCCCCGATGCTGTCACCGCGCGCGGCGCCAAGCATCTGGTGGAAATGACCGACATGGTGGCGGGCGGCGCCCGCGCCGTGATGGTGTATCTGGTGCAGCGTGAGGATTGCGCGGCATTTTCCATCGCAGACGATATCGACCCCACCTATGCCGCCAATCTCACCAAGGCCCTGAGCAAGGGCGTGGAGGCGATCTGCTATGTCTGCCGCCTGACCCCGGAAAAAATCACCGTCGAGCACACCATACCCATCGAGCACTGATCTTAAATCCCAACAAAAGAGAGAAACCATGGAAAGCAAGGGAGCGAAGCTGAGAGCCCTGATAGAGGCGCCGGAAATATTGATCTGCCCCGGCATTTATGACGGCTACAGCGCGCGGATGGCCGCCAAGTACGGGTATCGCACGGCGGTGATCTCCGGCGCCGGTGTTTCGGAATGCCATCTGGGCTGGGCCGACAAGGGCATCATGGGCTATGAGGAAAATGTCCGCGTCTGCCGCGCTCTGGCCGAGTGCAGCGACGATCTGCTTCTCCAGGCCGACGCGGATACCGGCTATGGCAACGCGGTCAACGTTCATTTCGTGGTACGCGGCTTCGAAGCGGCGGGCATGGCGGCGGTGATGATCGAGGACCAGGTCTGGCCCAAACGCTGCGGGCATCTGGTGGGTAAATCGGTCATTCCGGCGGGCGAAATGGTGGATAAGGTCAAGGCCGCGGTCGATGCACGGCGCGACGATCAGTTTGTCATAAAGGCGCGGACCGACGCCGCCGGGCCCATCGGGCTGACCGAAGCCATCGACCGGCTGAATCTCTATGCCGAGGCCGGCGCCGACGTGCTGTTCGCCGATGCGCTGATGTCGGAAGAGGATATCGCCGCCGTCGCCGGATCCGTGCCCAAACCACTATCGGTCAATATGGGGCTCGGCCTGCTGACCCGAGGCACCACGCCGCTCATTCATCCGAAACGCCTTCAGGAGATGGGCGTCGCCATGATCAGCTATCCCCGCCTTATGTCGACGGGCGCGGTGCGCGGCATGATGAACGCCATGGATGCGCTGACCGATATGATCGCGGGCGACGAACCCGTGGAACGGCCCGACCTGCTGGTCCCGTTCAAGGATCTGAACGCGCTGGTGGGCATCGGCTTCCTGGATGAACTGGAGGACCGCTATGCCGGGACGGAATAAGAAGTTGCCCTCTGGGGAAACGATCTAATATTAAGAATTGGCTGGTACAGAAAACGCGCACTGCTTGAATCCTTGCCGGGGGCGTCAATTCATGCCATTCAGCAATTTGAATTCCGCTTTTTGAGCGGTGGATAAGAGACCATGAACGATTACGCCCTTGCAGCAGAAACCGCGGAACCATCCTTGATTACGATTCATAAACCGGAAGATTTCGACGGCATGCGCCGGGCCGGACAGCTGGCCGCCGAGCTCCTCGACTACATCACGCCCTTTGTGAAACCGGGTGTCACCACCGACGAGCTCGACAAGCTGTGTCACGACTTCACCCTGGAGCGCGATGCCGTTCCGGCGCCGTTGAATTACCGCGGTTTTCCCAAATCCATCTGCACCTCCATCAATCACGTGGTCTGCCACGGCATCCCCAGCGACAAGGTCCTGCGGGACGGTGACATTATCAACATCGATGTCACTCCCATCCTGGATGGCTGGCATGGCGATACCAGCCGCATGTTCGCGGTGGGAAAAATCGGAGTGAAGGCGAAGCGGCTGATCGAGATCACCTACGAATCCCTCATGCGCGGCATATCGGTGGTGCGCCCCGGCGCGACACTGGGCGATATCGGCCATGCCATACAGAGTTTCGCCGAGGAGAACCGCTTCTCCGTGGTCCGTGATTTCTGCGGCCATGGTCTGGGGAAGATATTTCACGCCCCGCCCAGCGTGCTTCACTACGGCAATCCCAGCGAAGGCCAGGCGCTGCGCGAAGGCATGTTCTTCACCATCGAGCCCATGATCAACGCCGGCCGTCAGGAGACCAAGATTCTCGCCGACGGCTGGACGGCGGTCACCAAGGACCGCTCGCTCTCCGCCCAGTTTGAACATTCCATCGCCGTTACCGCGGACGGGTACGAGATTTTCACCGAGTCGCCGGCCGGGCTCCACTGCCCGCCCTACGAGACCTGACGTCAGGCCGGGAGTCCTCCGGGCCCCCGTCTCCAGATGGCAGACAAGCCCCAGAAACCCAAGGACGACGTTTCCGGCCATCGCCAGCGCCTGCGAAATAAATTTCTTGAAGCCGGCCCCGGCGCGCTGGCCGATTACGAAATGCTGGAGCTGCTGCTGTTCCAGGCCATCCCGCGGCGCGACACCAAACCCATCGCCAAGGAACTGATCGACCGGTTCGGATCCTACAAGGCTGTCCTGCGCGCCGATCCCGACGCGCTGATGACGATCAAGGGCATGGGCCAGGGCGGCGCCGTGCTGTTCAAGGCGGTCGCCGATGCCGCCGAGCGCCTCGCCCGTGAAGAAATCTTGTTTCAGCCGGTGCTCTCATCGTGGGAAAAGCTGCTGGATTATCTGCGCATCGGCATGGCCGACCAGGACACCGAGCGCTTCCGCATCCTGTTTCTCGATGTGCGCAATACCCTGATCGCTGACGAGGAACAGCAGCGCGGCACGGTCAATCACACGCCGGTCTATCCCCGCGAAGTGGTCAAGCGCGCGCTCGAACTTAGTGCCAGCGCCATCATTCTGGTCCACAACCACCCGTCCGGCACCGCCACGCCGTCGCAGGCCGACATCGACATGACCCGGACCATCAGGGACGCCGCCCGCGGCGTGAACATCACGCTGCACGACCACATTATCGTCGCCAAAAGCGGCACGGTAAGCTTCGCCGATGAAGGTCTGTTGTAGATAAAAAGATGGGGTGAATGCGAACATTCACCCCATCTCCCGGTTCCCCCCCGGAAACGACAACCTGCCGAAGCAGTCGCCGTTGTCTCTACTGAACTGTGGCGCCGGGGAGGGCTCCTACTGACACGTTAACTTATGCAAGAACCATGCCAACCGAGCTGTTTCGTTTGTTTTCAAGGGGTTAGGAAGGCGCCGTTAACGAACTTTAACGCGACTGTAAAGAATCCCGACAGTTGCGGGCGGCGAGACCGATTATTGTTCGGAAAATTGAGGCGATTGCGCAAAGGCCGGGCGTGCAGAACCGCGCTTCGCGGACCGGCCACGGGCGTCTTTTCGGTGGTGGAATGCTAGCCGATCAGAAAGAACGGAGAGAGCACAACCACCCATGCCGCGAGAGCAAGAGCAATGAAGACACCCGTGCGCCTACGAATAGGCCATGGTGCCAACCCAGCCTCCAAATCTTGTTCGACGACCTGATAACCCGAAAGATTGGCTTTATGATCAACCGGAAAATACACCGGTGTTTTGCCGCTTTCCATCATGTCTTCCCCAAGACCCAAATAACTAATAACCAGACGCTACTGCCGAAATGGCGGAAAAGCAACGGTTGGCGGGGGTTTTTATCGGTGACAAAAAAAGGCGTGACGGCGGCGCGCGGCTACAGACCGGCCACCTGAGCCACTTCGAGACTGCCGCGCCAGATCATGGAGACCGAAACATAGCCGATCACCGCAAGACCGAGATAGGCGATCCAGGCATGACGCTGTAGCAGCCCGGCGATAAAGGCCGCGCCGATCCCCATCAGGACAACCGACAACAACAGACCGAACACCATTGCCCGCGGATGGTCATCGGCGGCGCCGGCGACGGCCAGCACATTGTCCAGAGACATGGAAACATCGGCGACGGCGACCTGCCAGATGGCGGAGCCAATTGTCTTGCGCGGCATGGAATTGTGATCAGCGCCGTCCCCGAGGGCATCGACACCGGCTTTTTCCGCCGCCAGTTGCTGAAGCTCGCGGTAGAGCTTCCAGCACACCCACAACAGGAGTAGCCCACCGGCGAGCGTCAGCCCGACAATACTGAGGAGCTGCATGGTGACCCCGGCGAAGCAAATGCGGAGAATGACCGCCATGGCGATCCCGCCGATGATGACTTTACGGCGGAGCTCCGGAGCGACACCGGCCGCCACCATGCCGACCACGATGGCGTTGTCACCAGCGAGAACCAGGTCAATAAATATGACCTGGCACATCGCCCAGAGTTCGGATTGCATGAAGTCCAAGGTTAAATCGACCAAACTAAGTAAGCGGCAGTCATAGGACGTACCAGGGTTTTTCTATGGGCCACCGGAACACCCTCTTCAGCAAATGTGATTCTGCCAAGCGCCTCATTCAAGGCAGAAAATTGACCGGCGGCGATTTTGTTGCGGCACAATACCCAACAGTCCGCGACCCAACAAGTTCGGCATTACACGAACTTTCGATTGCGCATTGTTAAGAACGCCCTAAGCCTCTATTTGGCCTCTTTGCGCGGAATTTAAAGAGGAATTATCGTCAGGACGCAATTCTGTGATTGGATTTACCTAATGAGCGACAAGCCGGAAAAAGACGAGCCCATCGAAGACTGGGAATCATATTATGAGAAGACCGGTACCCGGCCTCCCCGGAAAACCCTGATTTTCGCCCTGGACCGGTTCGACCGGGAACTGGGCGCCGATGACCGGCGTTTTGCCATTGATCTGGGCTGCGGCAATGGCCGCGATACCATTGAGCTATTGCGCCGGTCCTGGCATGTGCTGGCGGTGGATGCGGAAAAATCGGCGACCGATGGGCTGAGAGCGCGGGAAGACCTGCCGGATGGAGCGCTACTGGACACCCATGAGGGACGCTTTGAGGCGATGGAATTCCCGGCGGCGGATCTGGTCAATTCGAGCTTCGCGCTACCACTGGTGGCCCCCCTTGATTTCCCCGATTTGTGGGACCGCCTGCTGGGCGCGGTGCGCGGCGGTGGCCGCATCTCCTGCCAACTCTACGGAGATCGCGACAGCTGGGTCGGACGGCCCGGCATGACATTCTTTACGAAAGGCGGTGTGGAAGCGCTCCTGGAGCCACTGGATCTGGAGTATTTTCAGGAAGAGGAAGACGACAGCGTGACCCCGCGCGGCCAGCAAAAACACTGGCACATCTTTCACATCGTGGCGCGCAAACCGATAATTGCCGGTCGGACCTAAAAATACTCGGGGAAAGACGCCGCCAAATTCCGCCGGACCCGCTCGCGAACCGGCTGGTCGAGCGGGACACGTTCAAACGGATGCCCGGTCACCGTCTCATACAGCGCGATGTATTTGTCGCTGAAAGTGGCCAGCGTTTCCGCCGGGATGTCGGGGATGGGATCCTTATAAGGGTCGCACTGTCCGGCGATCCAGAGCCGCAAAAATTCCTTATCCAGGCTTTCCGGTTCCTTACCCTCGGCCAGCCTTGCCTCATAGCTGCCGGCAACCCAGTAACGGCTTGAATCGGGTGTGTGGACCTCGTCGGCGAGGGTAATGCGGCCGTCCGTGTCGAGACCGAATTCGTATTTCGTATCGACCAGGATCAGGCCGTTCTTGGCGGCGATTTCACTGCCACGGGCGAAGATGGCGAGGCTGAGACGGGCCAGCTCATCCCATTGCGCCTGGCTCAACAGCCCCTGGGCAACGATTTCCGCCGGGGTGATGGGCGCATCGTGATCGCCCTGCGCGGCCTTGGTGGTTGGCGTCAGGATGGTTTCCGGCAGTTTCTGGTTTTTCTTGAGTCCTTCCGGAAATTCGATT
>JABJKO010000055.1 GCA_018660305.1 Rhodospirillaceae bacterium | reverse complement strand
GCCCCCGCCGTTTCCCTGGTCCGGGCCGGTGGCCTAGACGTTGTATTGTGACTCGTCCATGAACTTGCCCATGCCGGAATCGGCACCGGCTTTTTTCATGGCTTCGAGGAAGATTTCGTGGATCCTGGGGTGCTGGTTTTCGTATTCGATTTGCGCCCCCCCCTTGTTCACATCCACGTCCATGCCGAGGAAGATGCGGCGTTTTTCTTCCATCAGCGGATAGCGCAGACCGCCACAGGCGATGGCGAGATACCGCGACGGATCGGGGGCGGCATTGAAATGCTGGTGGAACATCATGTCGGGCGGGGCAAAGACCGTGCCGTGCTTCCAGTCCACCCGGGTAAAGTCATCGTCACCGTCGTACCACAACAGCGAATAACCGTATCCGGTGGCGCACATGACATGGAAGTCGGCACCATGGCGATGGCCCTTCTTATAGGTCCCAACCGGCATCTCCGACATATGGGCATGCATGGCTCCATCGGCGAGAGCGAACATAATGTTCGAGCCACCGGCGCCACGGGCTTCCCATTTCTGAAGCTCGAAGGTGGCCAAATCGGGCACGAAATTGGTTTCCCACATATGACGGCCGGGACGCTTGGGAATAAACAGCCCTTCGCCGGCATAGTAATCGGCGGTGCCTTCGCGGCTCGGGAAACGGGTCTGGTTGTTGAACACGAAATCATAATCATGGAACACGTTCATGATCATCGGCATGTTGTTGGTCGATGACAGACGCGCCGGCTCCTGACCGGATCCGTTGAAATGCTGGTACTTGGCATTCAGCGGCAGGGCGAACAGGCTGCCCCTGCCCCATTCGAAGCTGTGCTTGGTGCCGTCGAGCAGCTCGATCTGGGTGCTGCCATTACCCGACAGGCAATAGACCACCTCTTCGAACATATGCTGCTGCGGCTCGGTGTTGCCACCCGGCGCCAGTTCCAGGACGAAGACCGACAGCCAATCGCCACGGCCCTTCAAATGGGCAAAACCACCGTTGCAACCATAGCGGGCCCATGGTTTGACTTCCATGTCCGGCAGATGAATGCCGAAATCCTCGGTGATGGGAACGCCTTCGCCTTCGGCCCAGTCAAGGAACGGATCGGACAGGAAGGGCTTATCGCCTTCGGTCGTCCTGACTTCGTCCAATATGGTCGCCATGAATTATCTCCCAGCTTCAAAAATTGAAAAATAAACGGTCTGCCGCAGGTTTCCGCCTGACTATCGGGGGCCACCGCAGCAGGTGAATTCGCGCCAATGTAGGGGTTCCCGGCGTCTCCCTGTCAAGTCACGGACGAACCGCCGCGCCGTCACCGATGAATTCCCCGCGCAATGGCCGGACTGGCTCAACAAGTCATTGAAAAGACATAAAAAATAATGCGGCTTGAACACAGAGCCGGCCAATGCCTAAAATAGAACCATGGTTCGGTTTTAAGGCCGAAACCGGGACGTAAAACAAAATTGGGAGGCAGGGTCCATGGCGGATCATACGGCTGAACGGGTTTCCGTAAATGGCTGCAGCATCGAAATGCTACGGGGCGGCTCGGGCGAGACGCTTTTGTTTCTTCATGGCGCCGGCGGTATCCGTACCTGGTCACCCTACCTCGACGGGCTGGCGGAGAAATTCGATGTGCTGGCACCAAGCCATCCGGGCTTCGGCGAATCCGATAATCCGGACTGGCTCGATAGCATGTCTGATTTGGTCTATTTCTATCTGGACGTGATGGATGAGCTCGATCTGCGTGACGTGCATCTGGTGGGAAATTCCCTTGGCGGCTGGCTGGCCAGCGAGATCGCGGTCCGCAATTCATGGCGGCTGAAATCGCTTACGCTGGTGGCCGCCGCCGGACTGCGCGTCAAAGGCGTGCCCATGGGCGATATCTTCATGTGGAGTGAAGAAGAACGCGCACGCAACACGTTCTTCGATCAGGCCCTGGCCGAACAACGGCTTGGCGTGAATATGTCCGAAGAGGAAAAGGACATCGCCCTCCAGAACTTTTTCACCACCGGCAAGCTTTCCTGGAACCCCCGCTTTCACAACCCCGATCTCATCAAGTGGCTGCACCGGATCAAACTGCCCACCATGATACTCTGGGGAGACTCGGATAAGATCTTCCCGCCTGCCTATGGCGAAGCCTACCAAGCCGCCATCGCAGGGTCCGAACTGCGCATTATCCCCGAATGCGGTCACCTGCCTCACCAGGAAAAGCTCTCCGAGTTCCTGGACGGCGTATACGCCATAGCAAAAGGAGCGGCATGATGAGATTTTCATTTTTCCATTTGATGCCTTATGCCGCGGTCGACCTCGACGCCATCAAGGACACTGCCTGGATTAAATTTTCCAACAGCAACTACGATCCCAAAGAGGGCCACAAGCTCTATAACCGTTATCTCGATGAGCTTGAATATGCCGATCAGCTTGGCTTCGACGGGATCTGCGTCAACGAGCATCACCAGACAGCCTATGGCATCATGCCGCAGCCGAGTGTGCTGGCCGGCGCCCTGTCGCGACGCACCGAAAATGCCAAGATCTGTGTTCTCGGCCGCGCCTTGCCGCTTACCGAAAACCCGCTGTCGATCGCCGAAGAATATTCCATGATCGACAACGTCACCGGCGGTCGTCTGATCGCTGGTTTCGTCCGCGGCATTGGCTGCGAATACCATTCCTATATGGTCAACCCGAGCGAGTCTCTGGCACGGTTTCACGAAGCGCACGATCTGATCCTGCAGGCCTGGACACAGCCGGGACCGACGGCGTTCGAGGGCAAGTATTACAGCTTCCAGTACGTCAATCTTTGGCCGCGTCCCTATCAGCAACCGCATCCGCCAATCTGGATCCCGTCTCAGGGATCGACCGAAACCAAGGACTGGGCATCTCATCCCGACCGTAAATACACCATGCTGATGACCTTCAGCCCTGTCCAGAACGTCATCAGAAACATGAACGCCTACGCCGAAAAGTGCGAAGAATATGGCTACAAATGCCAACCGGAGCAGCTTGGCTGGGCGTTGCCGATTTATGTCGCGGAAACCGACGAGAAGGCAATTAACGAGGCGCGCCCGCATGTGGAAAATTTCTTCAACAAATTTATTCTTGCGCCGACCGAATACCGCATGCCGCCAGGCTACTCATCCATTAATTCCTACAAGATGATCATGGCAAACAAGATGAAGTTCCGGGAGCAATATCTATCCATCGAAATGCTCATGGAAAACGGCATGTTCATCTGTGGCAGCCCCTCGACGGTGGCCGAGCGTCTGGAAGCCAATCAGGCGGATATGGGCTATGGCAATCTGGTCATCATGGGTCAGTTCGGTACGCTGGGCCACGAACAGGTCAAGCAGAGCATGCAGATGTTCGCCGAAGAAGTAATGCCAAAGCTGCGCCATATCGGCACTCAGGACGCCGCCGCGGCGGAATAGCATGGACAGCATCGAATTCGATGGCGATTTGGGCCGCGCACCGCAACAGACGCGCAGCCGGGAGACACTGACCCGCCTGACCGATGCCGCCGAGAAGCTGTTCGCGGAAAAGGGATATGACGGAGCATCGGTCAGCGATATCGTCACAATGGCGCGCTGTTCCGTCGGCAGCTTCTATGCCCGGTTCAAGGATAAGGAGAGCCTCTTTCTCCATATCCATGACCGCCAGTGCGACATGCTGATCCAGCGGATCGATTTTCTGTGCGATCTGTTTCGCTCGGAAAATGCATCCCTGGAAGTCATGGTCCGTCAAAGTGTGCGGGCCTTGTTCCTGTTTGCCGGACAGCGTCGCTCGCTGACCCGGGTCTTTATCCAGCGAAGCGGCATGGATACGGTGTTCCATGCCCGCTATGCACGGACCTGGGGTGAGGTCCGCAAGCGCCTGCGGCCGTCCCTGTTGTCCCGCAAGCATGAAATCTCCCACCCTGGCCCCGAACGGGCGGTGGATTTCACCATTCAACTCATGCATAGCGGCTGGGCCAATGACGTACTCCATCACCAGATGAAGGACGTCACCGGACAGGAGAGCGGCGAAGCGCTCATCGAAGATCTGACCGATGCCTGCCT
>JABJKO010000206.1 GCA_018660305.1 Rhodospirillaceae bacterium | reverse complement strand
CTGCTCGACCAGCTCGGTGCCTCACCGGCCTTTATCAGCGGGTCGTCGTCCGGTGCCCGGACATCCATGCTGTTTTACCTGCGCCACCCGGAAGTGACGCGGGGGCTGCTGCTGCTGCGGGTCACCGGCGGGGAATTCGCCGCCAACCGGCTGCCGGAAATGTATTACGAGCAGTTTATCCGCATCGCCGGGGAAGGCGGCATGGCCGCCATCTGCGCCACCGACGAGTATCAGGAACGCATCCAGGCCGACCCCGCCAATGAAGAGGCGCTGATGGCCATCGATCCCGATCACTTCATCCACGTGATGACAAAGCTGCGCGATTTGTTTGTCGACGGCGCCCGCCTGCCGGTCATGGGGGTCACCGAAGAAGAGCTCAGGTCCATAAAGGTGCCGACCATCATCATCCCGGGCAATGACAATACCCATTCGTCCGAAAGCGCGCGGGTGGCCCATGAGATGATCGCCGGCAGCGAGATCCACCAGCTCCCCGTCACCGACCAGGATCTGCCGCTCATTCCCTTTCCGGACTGGGCTGAGCATGAGCCCGAAATTGTCCGCGCCTTCAGCGATTTCATGCGCCGGGTGATAGCGGCGGAGTAGGGAAAACCAGGGGTTTGATGCATATCGATCCCCCGGACCAGCCCCTCACTGCATGATTGGGTAGGCGGTCCATATCTGTTATAATGTTCGCGACTGGGGGGCAGTCGAAAAAAGGAGAATAAAAATGGCGACAACACTTGAAAACATGTCGGCGCGCTATGCTGACGACGACATGAAGGCGGCGGCGCATAAGATTCCGTCCCTGATCATTTCCGCCGATTCCCATGTGGATGAACCCATCGATCTTTGGGAAGGAATGCCGGCCAACCTGCTTGAGCATATCCCCATTCGCAAACCATTCCCCGAGGGCACCCGCCCGGCGGGCGGCGCCGATCCCAAGATCCGCATCGAGCATATGGATCTCGACGGCGTTGCCGCGGAAATTTTGTATCCGACCGCGGGCCTGCGTCTTTTCCATCTGCCGCAGGACGTCCAGGAAGCCGCATTCCGCATCTATAACGACTGGATCGCGGAATATTGCGCGACGTCGCCCAAGCGGCTGTTCGCCATCCCCTGCATCTGCGTCTATGACATCGACAACGCCATCGCGGAATTGCAGCGCTGCCATGATATGGGGCTCATGGGTGGGCTGGTCTGGCAGGTGCCGGATCCCAAGCTGCCCCTGAAATCAGACCATTACGAGAAGCTATGGGGTGCCGCCGCCGAGCTCGGCTATCCGCTCAATTTCCATATCCTCACCGGCTTCGACTACCGGCGCGAAGACCGCAAGGGCATGGAGAAAGTGCGCGGCTCGGTCAATATCAAGACCGCCGATGCGGCGACCACCATGTACGATTTGATCTGGTCGGGCGTGCTGGAACGTCACCCCACGCTGAAGGTCGAGATGGTGGAAAGCGAGATCGGCTGGATGCCGTTCTATCTTCAGCAATGGGATTATTATTACAGGCGCAACACCAAGCCGGGCCATCCCAACGAGAGCTTCGAGATTTCCCGCCTGCCCAGCGAAATTTTCGAAGCGCAATTCTACGCCACCTTCATGGATGATTTTGTCGGCGCCCAGGCACTGAAGTACTGGGGCGACAAGAACTGCATGTGGTCGAGCGATTATCCGCACGGCAACATGACCTGGCCCAACTCGCGGGCTTTCCTCGCAAGGGAGATCGGCGATCTGGAGCCCGAACGGCAAAAGCGGGTGCTGAGCCAGAACGTGATCGACCTCTACAAACTCGACATCGAAAGATAGGAGAACCCTATGCCATTGGATGGAATTGATAAGGGTCAGATAGACACCGAAACCGACGAAATGCGCCAGCTGCGCGAAGCCAATACCGAGACCGCGCCGCCGGCCCAGTTTTTCAAGCTGCGGGCCGAGCTTCTTGAGCAGGGCCGCACCAACCAGCGTGTCGCCGATACCGGCAATATGTGGGTCAATCTCAAGGTCTACGCATCGGGCGGCGAGAACGGGCTGCACAACCACACCGACCAGGATCATTTCCATCTGGTGCTGGGCGGCAAAGCCTGCTTTCACGGGCCCCGCGGCGAAGAGAAAATCTGCGGCGCCTATGAGGGGATCATGCTGCCGTCGGGAAGCTTTTACCGCTTCGAAGCGGTCGGCGAGGAGCCGCTGATCCTGCTGCGTGTCGGCGCCAAGACGGATCCCACCGCGGACCATCCGCGTTACAACATCTATGGCAAACCCCTGCCCAGTCATCTCAAGGAAAACGGCGGTGAGGTCGAGATCATTCCGCGCCAAGGCGAATTCTGGGGTGCGGCGGAATAAGGCGGCTGAAGAGACCGGCGTGACCGAAACCCAGACGCTCCACATCCAGCCCATCACCCCGGCGGTGGGCGCCCGGATCACCGGGGTGGATCTGGCACGCCCAATGGATCCCCTTGTGGCGCAGGGCCTGCGCGATGCGTTTGTCGAACATGCGGTTCTGTGTCTGCCGGACCAGAAGCTTGAACCCGAACATCAGGCGGCGTTCGCTGGCATTTTTGGTATGGTCGATGACGGCAACCGGCAATCCACCGACCCCAACAAGATGCAGTCCGAACGGGGCGTGATGTTCGTCAGCAACATCCGCGAAAACGGCAAGCCCATCGGCGTGCTGCCCGATGGCGAGATGCATTTCCATTCAGACGGGGCCCACCGCGACACCCCCTACCGCGCCACCACGCTTTATGCCCTGAAGGTCCCGTCCCGTGGTGGCGAGACCAAATTCGCCGCCATGGCGGCCGCCTTCGAAGCCCTGCCCACCGATCAGCAGGAACGGCTTGCCGGGCTGAATGCCTGTCACGTCTTCAATTACAACAAGACCACACGGGCGGAAATGCGCCGCGACGATGACGCCCAGCACGCCATACATCCGCTGGTGAAGATACACCCGGACTCGGGACGACGGTCGCTCTATATCAGCCGCCTGATGACGCGCAACATCATCGGCATGGATGACGACGAGAGCGAGGCGCTACTGCTCGAGCTGTTTGATCATTGCGAAAAGCCGGAATTCATCTATGCCCACCCGTGGGAAGTGGGCGATCTGGTGATCTGGGATAACCGCTCGGTCAATCACGCCCGCAACGACTTCCCCGCCGAAGAGCCGCGGCTGCTGCGCCGCTACACGGTGTCGGACCCCGTTTAATCCTCTTCTGCCTTCCGGTCGAAGTCGGCCAGCGCCGCTGATTTCCAGTCATCGGGCGCGAAACTCGCCTCCAGGCTGTTGCGCAGCAGGGTCAGGATTTCGTCATCGCTGAGATCCAGGGCGGCGGCGACGCGGCCGAGATTGGCGCCGAAATAGCCACCAAAATAGGCCGGATCATCGGCGTTGATTGTCGCTTTAAGACCCGCGTCGAGCATCCGTTTTAGCGGATGGCTGGCCAGATCATCGACCACGCAAAGGCTTAAATTCGAGAGCGGACAGACCGTCAGCGCCAGGCCGTCCGCGACAATTCGGCGAACCAGCGCTTCATCCTCCAGCGCCCGGTTACCGTGATCGATCCGTTCGATGCCCAATATATCGAGCGCTTCCCAGATATATTCCGGCGGCCCTTCTTCGCCGGCATGGGCCATGAGATGGAATCCTTCGTCGCGGGCCCGCGCGAAGGCGCGCTTGAATTTGCTCGGCGGGTGACCGGTTTCCGATGAATCGAGCCCGACACCGAGTATTTTGTCCTTGTGAGGCAACGCCTGATCCAGCGTCCGCAGCGCATCGTCCTCGGACAAATGGCGCAGAAAACAAAGGATAAGGCCGGTGGACAACCCAAGATCCCGTTCGCCATCCGCGAGACCGTTGGTGATTCCGTCGAGCACCGTCTCAAACGCCACACCCCGTTCCGTGTGGCCCTGCGGATCAAAGAAAATCTCCACCCGCGTGAGGCCGTCGGCGGCAGCGCGCCGCAAATAGGCCAGGGTCAGATCACGAAAATCGTCTTCGGTCCGCAGCACCGCCATGCCCCGGTAATAGAGATCGAGGAATTCCTGCAAAGATTGGAAATCATAGGCCGCCCGGGCATCATCCACCGAGCCATAGGGACGCTCCAGCGCGTTGCGCTCCGCCAGCAGAAGCATCATCTCGGGCTCCAGCGAGCCTTCGATATGGAGATGCAACTCCGCCTTTGGCAAATCCTTCCACGATACGGACATGGCTGTCTCCGGCGTTCGAATGTTTCGCGGCGTCAGCGAGATACCTGACACCGCCTTTTTAACATGGGAATATTAGCGGCGTTTCAAGATTGCCGATTCCGCCCATAAGCCGCACAATTTCAGAAAATGGACGCAACAGGGAGATAGAGAGGGACCCCATGGCTGATATTCATCGACACCTAACCCGTTTGGTATTTCTGGCCGCCTGCCTGTTCGCCGGCCAGTCAGAACTTTCCGCGCAAACGGCACCAAGCGCCACCCTGAAAATGTCGAGCGAAAGTGCCGGAATCTTTGTTGGCTGGCACGACGGCACCGGAACGCTGACCCTCAAGGACGGCTCGCAATATGACGTGACCATGGATGCCTATAGCCTCCCCAGTATCGGCTATTCCAGATCCGACGTAACCGGCGAGATCTATAATCTGGAAAACCCCGCCGATTTCGCCGGGGAATATTTCACCACCGGACAGTCTTCCGCCTTTCGCGACGGCAAAGGCGAAGCCATTTTCACCAATGATAAAAACGTCCGTATCGAGCTGGTCTCCAAGGAAACCGGCCTGCGAGCCGGGCTGAATTTCGGATCAGCGACCTTCAAGCTGGGAAAACGGACGAAGGGACCCCGTAAACGGTCATTGGCCAAGGCGGCGACCACGACACCGGTCGCGGTGACACAGCTTCCCGCCATGAAAACACCTCTCCCCAAAAAGCCCGTCCTGAAAAAACCGGTCGTCGCGAAGGCCGCCCCAGTCGGGAAAAAGCCGGTAAAGAAAGCCGCGGTGGAGGGCACCGCCATAAAACCGGTCCGGTACACGATGACCTTCGGGTTCAACAAAACCAAGATCAACCAAACCATGGCGCGCACCCTTGATACGGTGATTAAAAACTGGAAGAACAATTCCGCCGTCTTTCACATCGTCGGCCATGCCGATCTGGCGGGCGGCAGGAAATACAATATTGCCCTGTCCCAGATACGCGCCAACGCGGTGAAGCAGGCGTTGCAGAAGCGGGGGATCCCCGCCGCGCAGATTGTCGCGGTGGGGGTGGGATATACCGCCCCGGCGGTTTCCACGCAAAAGGGTCTTCGGCTGCGGGCCAACCGGCGGGTGGTGCTGACCGTGCTGGCGCCCGAATAGCGCCCGGAGTCCGGAGCCGTGACGTCTGAATTCTCGGACCAACCCACAGAAATCTGGGTCGATAGCGAGCGGGGTGTGGTTAGCCGCGACGTCTTCGTGAGCCAGGAGATATATCAACTCGAGCTGGAACAAATTTTTGATAAGAGCTGGATCTATCTGGCGCACGAGACCGAGATTCCGGAGACCGGAGATTACGTGGTCCGCCAACTGGGCAGCGCCCCGGTGATCGTTGTCCGGCTTGAGGACGGCACGCTCCGGGTCTTGCTCAATAGCTGCCGCCACCGCGGCGCCAAGCTGTGCCGCGCCGATTCCGGCAATAGTGCCGGATTTGTCTGCCCGTTTCACGGCTGGAGCTATGGCCGTGACGGGGCGTTGATCACCACTGGTTTCGATCATCATTTTCCCGACAATGCCGATTTTTCCAAGCTTGGTCTGGTATCGGCACCACGTGTTGAGTCCTACAAGGGACTGATCTTTGGCTGCTGGAACGACGGGGTGAGTCCCCTTGCCGATTATCTTGGCGATATTGGCTGGTATCTGGATGCTTTTTTCGGGCGCACTCCAAAGGGAATGGAAGTACTGGCGCCGCCTCATCGATGGCGCACCAAGACCAACTGGAAGGTTGGCTCGCTCAATTTCATCGGCGACAGTCAGCATACTGCAACCACACATATCGGACCGTCGACCCTCGACATGGCCCGTTCAATCCGTGACGGCTTTCGCAAGGCGGGTCAGGACAGCTTTCATGTGCTGACCGATGAGGGGCATGGCTGCACCCTGACCTATCTGGCGCCCGGCATGCCGGCGAAGAACTATCTGACCCATCCGGAAATCATGAGACCGCTTTACCAGGACGCATTGGGTCCGGATCAGATGGACATGCTGCGTCATCTCAGGGTCTGCGTGGGAACCGTATTTCCCAATCTGTCCTTTATCGAAAGTCAGGTGGGCGCGGGCGAAAAAGCCGTGATCATACGGCTATGGCAACCGGTCAGCGCCACCGAAATGGAGGTGCTGAGCTGGGTCTTCGCCGAGGTGGAAGCGCCAGCGGACTACAAGGAACGCGCGCTCAGGAACGGATTTCACAATTTTGGCGCGGCCGGCGTGTTCGAGCAGGACGACATGGAGCTCTGGGCTTCGGCGACGGCGGCCAGCGACAATCCCATCGCCCGGCAATACCCCTATAGTTTTCAGACCAGCCTGCGCTATCTGGATAACCCGGCCGAGGATCACCCCTGGCCCGGACGCGCCCACCGGCCCGCCGATACCGAGGTCGCGCAATTTGCCTTCATGCGTCGCTGGGACGCGGTGATGAGATCCAATCGATGACCACCGGGCCAGTGAGCGACGTGGAATTTCTTCGAATACAGCGTTTTCTGCATGACGAAGCGGCGCTGCTGGATGCGCGGGACTATGAGGCCTGGTTGGATCTGCTGACCGACGATATCGTCTATCGGGTCACCACCCAGGTCGTGCGACGCAGCGAGGACGGCGCCCAACGCACCGCCATCATCGACGAGCGCGCCGACAGCCTCCGACTACGGGTGGAACAGCTTGCCGACACCGCTCTCACCCATGCGGAAAATCCACCGACCCTGACGCGGCGTTTTCTATCCAATTTCAGAATGAGCCAAGATGACGGCGGAGACTACCAGGTCGAGATGAATTTGATGGTTCACATAAACCGCGGCACTGTGCCCGACGGCAGCGTCTATGTGGGGCAGCGGCGCGATGTCCTGCGACGGAACGGTGACGGCTTTCAAATCGCAGACCGTCAGGTCGATCTTGACCAGTCAGTCCTTACTAACAGCACGCTCAGCACGATTCTGTAAAAAACCCGCCCCGCCAGTTAAGGCGGGGCGGGTCTCAGGACGTCTGAAAGTCCAGCCAAAGCCGGGATTATTTAGCCTTGAGCAGCTTCTGGTAAACTACGTCCGCGGCAGCGATGTCAGCCTTGGGCAAATTCATTACGCTGTTCACAATCTCGGTCATCTGCGCGCCGGTCTGCGGATTAAGTCGAGATTTGCGTTTTGTAATGTCGGTGACAAAAGCCTGATCGTTCATGGTTGCGGTAAAGGCCTTTCGCCAGGCCGTCACCAGATGCTTGGGCATGCCGGGCGGTCCCGCCAGGGTCCGGCCGATTTCGGCACCGACACCAACTATTTCCACGAAGGTCTTCTCGCCCTTGCTTGTGCCGAATTCGGTAATTGCCGGCGTATTCGGCAAGTAAGACGTACGCTTTCTCGTCAACTGCAAAATCGGGACAAAGGTACCATCCTTCAATTCTTTAGCATGCCTGACATTCAGCGTCGTCCAACTGGTGGCGGCAGCGTCGAGTTCGCCCCGTTCCATTGCCAGATAAGACGTCTTGGTGCCGCGATAGCCGCTGATTATCTTGAACTTGGCTCCGCCAAACATATTCATCACCGCGGCGCCGATATAGGTGACGTTGCGACGGCCGATCGACCCGTAATTGAAGACTTTGGTTTTTGCGTCTGCCCAGCTTTTCATTCCGGAACGCTTATGGGCAGTCGCCACGATGTTCGCGTCGGCGAACCGACCGATATATTTATAGTTCTTGGCGTTAAAGCGAGCCTTCGGGTTGAACAGCGATTCCAGCGCGACGCTGATCTGCACGATAGAGACCGAGCTGCCATCCTGTGCTCCGGCGTTGGTTGTGTAGTTCATCGCCTTGTTGCCGCCACTTCCCGGCATCGACTGCACAACAACGGTCGGGGCGCCTGGCAGGTGTTTGGTTACATGCCGCGACAATATTTGGGCATAAATGCCATAGGAGCCGCCCATGCTGGCGCCGATGACGACCCTAACGGTCTTGCCGTCATAAAAATCAGAGACCGCATCGGCACTAGCGGCCTGCGGCATAACAAAGGCCATAGCGGCGGCCAAACTCAAAAATTTGATATTCATCCTCATATGCTCCCTAATTAGTTTCTATATTTATCTTGTTATTGACCAAACTCTGACACGGCACGTAGGACGGGTCAAATGGCGTCACCGCCAGCTAGCGCGACAAAATAATCGATATCGTCCTGCCGTTCGAACGTACCAACCAATGCCACCAGAGCATCGATCCGTTCTCCCGACAGACCGGTCGCCCCGTTACGACAACAATCACGAAATTTTTCGGTGAGTCTGTCGACCGAAATAGGCCGCTCGGAAGAGCCCAGCCCGTCCTCAATATGCGCGTTATGTGATGCACCGCTATTCATGACCACGCGGATCTTCGCGCCTCGTATTTGATCGTCCAATCCATAAGAAGTTCGAGCAGCCGCGGCGAGAGCAGCTTCGTCCGTCAGGCCCACCGCCGTCACGTCGCTCAGCGTCACATCGCCATGGACCAGCGCCTTGGCCACACAGAACGGAATGCTGTTGGCTGCCGCTGCGGCATTTTTGGGACGTTGCCGTTCTTTCAGCGGCGCACACCAGTTTTCCCGGTTGGTGGGCACTGTAATTTCGATTGCCTTTATGTCACCAACATCGAGCCCGCCCGCTGCAATCTCGATCGCCGCTTCGATGGCGGGATGGAGTTGATTGCTGGTCGGCCAGGGCTTGAAGCCCACCTGGGTGAGAAAAAATTCGTCCCCTAGGTTTTCCACCAGCGCCTCCGTGTCGCAGCCACCGCCATAGATCGCCGGATACAACCCAGCAGGCTCACCAAACACGTCCACGTCAGCGGTAAGACCCGCCCGAGCCAGCAAAGCAGCCTGAACCCCCGCCTGGTTGGGAAAGGCGCCATAGATCGCCTTGGCCGGCGGATCGCCGCCCATGGTGATCTGGCGCGACCCCGCCATTTGCATCATGGCAAGCCCGAAGGCGTTTTCCATGTCCTTGGCGTCCAGTCCAAACGCCCGACCCGCCCCGGCGGCCGCGCCGAAGTAAGTCAGGAGCTGGCCGGACAGGAAAGTTTCACTGGGCCGCCGGCCGGTGCGCGACACGGCGGAGATAACCCGCGCGGTCACTTCTGCGGCCACCGCGCAGGCGACGATGAGATCCCGGCCAGTTTGGCCGCCCACCGCCTCGGCGGCAGCCAACGGTGCAGCAAGGCTGACCACGCCCACATGGCCGATATTTGTTCCAATGGGATCATAATTCAGCGCATGCACCAGCGCGCCGTTGGCAAAGGCTGCGTTGGGCGCCGCGACTTTTTTAGCCGTCCCGAGAATAGTGCTGTCGGCCGGGCCACCCAGCCGTTCCATCACCGCGATGGATTCGGCGCAGCCATCGCCCAGCGTGGTCGCGGCCAGGGCACAGCCCAGTGAATCGAGGATGATGTGTTTGACTGTCTCAACCACCGGCGCGGGCAAATCCTCATAGCACAGCTCTGCGGCGAATTCGGCCAGCGCCTGTGTATGATTGCCGTCCATGGTAGGCTCCTTGACAAAAACGGGGAGCGAAATGATCCTCGTGATAAGGGCGGCGCGCAACCGCAAACACACAAAAGAAACGGGGAGACACGGTATGGGGCTAAGCAACGAAAAATGGGTCGATGTGGACGGCGTCCGCACCCGCTATTTCGAAAAAGGCGCGGGCGAGACGGTGATCCTGCTGCACGGTTCTTATTTCGGCGCCGATTTCAGCGCCGACCATGCCGCCAATTGGAGCCGTAACTTCCAGGGACTGGCCGAATGGGGCCATGTCATCGCGCTCGACCGGCTGGGCCAGGGTATGACCGACAACCCCAAGCGGGTTGAGGATTACACCATGGCCGCCGTGGTCGACCATGTGCATGCCTTTATCCGGACCCTGGGCCTCAAGGACGTGCATCTGGTGGGCCATTCGCGGGGCGGCTATATCGCCTGCAGGACGACGCTGGATTACCCCGACGTGATCAAGACCTGCATCCTGATCGACAGCGGCACGCTGTCGCCCGGCACCACCCCCATGGAAGAAATCATGGCCGACGCGCCCGACCCGCATCTGTCGCGCGAGTCACAGGAATGGGTGCTCAAACGTTATTCCTATGGGCACGACCACATTGATGATGAATGGCTCGACGCGGTCACCGCCGTGGCCGCCACCGACAAATACAAGGAGGCGTTCGCCATCGTCGAAGTACCTAACTCTCCCTACACCGCGCATCTAAAAAAGCAGAAGGCGGAGACGCATGAAATTATCAAGACGCGCGGCATGCAGAAGCCGACCCTGCTGATCTGGAGCCATAACGATCCCACCGCCACCATCGATCGCGGCCACATGTTGTTTGACATGATTGCCGAGACCGAACCACGGTCCCAGATGCACATCTTCAACAAATCCGGCCACTTCACCTATCGCGAGCACCCGGAGGAATTCAATGCCGTGCTCAAGAACTGGGTTATGATGAACAGCTAGACCGGACCGCGGAGCGATAACATGTTGAGCCATGAAGACAATGAGAGACTGTGCCGGGTCGGGCCAGGCACCCCCATGGGCGAGACGCTCCGGAGGTACTGGCAGCCAACGCTGCTGTCGGGGGAACTGGAAGAGCGCGACGGCGCTCCCCTCCGGGTGCGGTTGTTGGGCGAAGATCTGGTAGCGTTCCGCGATACGGACGGCCGCATCGGGCTTGTGGATGCCTATTGCCCGCACCGCCGCGCGCCTTTGTTTTATGGCCGCAATGAAGAATGTGGCATCCGCTGCGTCTATCATGGCTGGAAATTCGACGTGGACGGCAATTGCCTGGATCTGCCAAATGAGCCACCGGGCAACCCCATGCGCGACAAGGCGCACCTTCTTGCATACCCGACCCTGGAGGCAGGCGGCGTCATCTGGGCGTATTTGGGACCGGCGGAGTACAAACCGCCTCCACCGGATTTCGAATGGATGCGAGCCCCTGCGACCCATCGCCATGTCTCGAAAGTCTATCAGGCGAGCAACTATCTGCAGGCGCTGGAAGGCGGTCTCGATACCGGCCATTCGTCGTTTCTGCACAACAACGTCATGGGCAATAACGCGACGGTGCGGAACAGCGATACGCGCCCGTCCATTGATGTCTACCCCACCGATTACGGCTATTCCTATGTGTCCATCCGCAGGCTGCCGGAGGACAAGCGCTATGTGCGGGTCTATCAGTACGTGATGCCGTTCCTGCAGATGCGGGGCGACATTTCCGACGATAGCGGCGGGCGCAGCGACGTGCCCAAGATCGACGGCCATTTCTGGGTGCCCATCGACGACAACCAGATCTATACCTGGAGCTGGATGTATGGCGACGACGAAAGCGTGCCCATCACGCCCGAGTTTGCCGAGAAGGACGAGAAGCGCGCCGGGCGCGGCAAGGACGATTTCATCCCGGACACCTTCGTTCTCAAACGCAACCCAAGCAACGACCACATGATCGACCGCGAACTGCAGAAGACGCGAACTTTCACCGGCATCACCGGCGTCGGCACCCAGGATGCCGGTATCCAGGAGGGTATGGAGACCATCGTCGACCGCACCAAGGAATATCTCGGCACATCGGACAAGGCGGTAATCGAGATGCGCAAGATCCTACTCGACGCCACCCGCGCCGTGGAACGTGGCGACGAGCCGCCCGGCATCGACCCCGCCAGCTACCGCGCCATGCGCCCCTATGACATGGTCATCCCCGCCGATGCTGACTGGCGCGAAGCCATGGAAGATGGTTTGAAGGCCAAATGGTAGAGGGCGTCTGCCTGCCACACTCACCTTTTCCCTCGCAACTTGCATCAGCACAGATCATTGACTTATTCCGGGAAACCATTATATAGGACCCATACGTGAAGCATCGTTAGGTGTTGCCTGAACAGCCGGTACGCCGAGTAGCTTAGTTATCCCCCGACAATGTGAACGTTAAACCGACCGTGCCATCACATGGTGTGAGGTACGGACTACACTTCCCTGTTAGAGGAAATTTCTATGACTACTGGTACTGTTAAATGGTTCAACCCGGCAAAGGGTTTTGGTTTCATCGAGCCGGAAGACGGCTCAAGTGACGCCTTTGTCCACATCTCCGCCGTCGAGCGCGCCGGACTGAGCACACTCAACGAAGGTCAGAAGGTCTCTTACGAGCTTCAGGCCGGACAGAACGGCAAATCTTCCGCCGAGAATCTGTCCATCGTCGACTAACAACCGTTCGCGGTTAAGGACACCGCCTCCAACCTCTGTTGGGGGCGGTATCCGCTCGCCGGCGTGCCATGTGAACGCCGGCTCAATATAAGCCTGACCTCCCCCCGTTTCGGTTATGCCCCTTTTCGGTTAAGACTGTGACGACCAATCACAGGGAGGCCGGACTATGGCATTCAGTCAGCAGATCAAAGATCTTATTTTCAACGCCCATAAGGACGATTGCGTCTGCATGCTGGCGACCATTGGCGACTTAGGGCCCAATATCAGCCCCAAGGGCAGCATGATCGTACTCGACGACGACCATCTGGCCTATTGGGAACGGGCCAAGCGCGGGTCGCTGGACAATCTGCGGGATAATCCCAGAGTGGCCGTCGTCTACAGCAACAAGGCCGCCGCCGAACGGGGCGAGATCGACCATCCCGGCGGCATCTTCCGCTTTTTCGGCACGGCGGAAATCCATGAGCGCGGCGACTACCGCGACAGGATCCGGACACTCCTTCAGGAACGCGAAATCAACCATGACGGCGCCGAGGAAGGCTTCGCGGTGGTGATCACCCTCGACCGCGCCGAGAATCTGCGCGGCGTGTCGCTTCGCTAGAGCCCTATAGATCGTGGCCGCCCGTACCGATGGATGTCCCTGTGGCTCCGGTGTCCCGTTAGCGGAATGTTGCGGGCCGATCATTGGCGGCGAGATCGCGGCCCCAACCGCGGAAGCTCTGATGCGGTCCCGCTACACGGCGTTTGTTCAAGGCGATCTGGATCACATCGAGCGCACCTATGTCCGGGAACGCCGCGAAAAATTCGATCAGGCGGCGACTAAAGAGACAGCCCGGTCGATGGAATGGGTGGGTCTGGAAATTCTCGGCACCGCTCTCGGTGGTGTGGACGACCAGACCGGCATGGTCGAATTCGCGGCGCGCTACAGGAACGATGGCAATATTCTGATCCACCGCGAACGGTCGAATTTCCGCCGTGAGGACGGACAATGGGTCTATGTGGATGGTGGCATCGCCGCCCGGAAGAACCCGCCGCCCACCGGAAAAATAGGCCGCAACCAGCCCTGCCCGTGCGGCTCCGGTAAAAAATTCAAGAAATGCTGTGGCGCCTGACGGCAAGCAAAGCTGTCACAACATTCGATTTCCCTATGTGTGCACCGCTACCGGTTCCCCCGGCGCCTGGGTCAGCCGGATCGGCGCACCGTTCCCGCCCTCCAAAGTCCAGCGGTAGCGTTTGGCATAGCGTTTGACATCGGTCTGCTGCCAGGCCGCGTCGAAGGTCTCCTCGGTGAGATCGGTGTTTGCCTGAACGTCGTCGGCGGTCAGTTCTGTCTTGGGCGGATGGCGCAGCAGCCAGCACAGCGCCTCCCAGCCGGTCTTGCCATCGCGCAGGCTGGGGCTGGGTTCCACCAGACCACGTCCCTCCGGCGCGCCCTCGATCTCAACGCCTTTCCAGAACGCAATTCGGTGCTGGATGGCATCGGACTGCTCATAAGGCGCCCTGTATTCCCAGGCCCCCCCCTCGCTTTCCTCACCGCCGGCGACGATGTCGAAATAATTGGCGAACCCCTTCCAGTGGCAGAAGGTGTCCGGTGCGCCGCTCAATTTCAGATAACCCCAATTGACCTGTTCCTTGGGGAAATAGGCGTTGCCTTCCACATGGGCGATGTCATCGCTTTCCGCCAACACCACCCCGTTCCATACGGCTTTCGCCATTGTTCTCTCCTTCTTTAGTTGTTCCGCACCGGCCCTCTCCCCCTCCCGGCCACCCATCGCGAGTATCCTGTGGGTGG
>JABJKO010000057.1 GCA_018660305.1 Rhodospirillaceae bacterium | reverse complement strand
CATGGGATGACCGGTGGGCAGGCAGACATAGCGCGGCCGGTAGCACACCACCGGGATGGCAAACCGTTCGGCGAGATCCGCCAGCGCCGCGACATCGTCCGGATGCTGCCCATAGGACGACGTGATAATCAGGGGATTTTTCGCCTTGGCCAGCAGATCGGCGGCCTCGTCGACCACGTTGGCGTTGGGCGCGCCGGCCTTGGCCGGGTGGCGGCGGGTGGGTGAGTCATAGGTGAAGGCACCGGGTTTCTGCGCCAGGACCTCCCGCGGCAGAGTCAGATAGACCGGGCCGCGCGGTTCCGACATGGAGATGGTCAGCGCCCGGTCGACCACGGTCTCCAGCTGCTCGAGATTGCGCAGCTCATAGTCCCATTTGACCAGTTCACGGACCATGCCGGCCTGGTCGAACATTTCCTGCGCCCAGTGGATATAGATACTGCGCGAGCCGGGCAGCCCGTCTTCGTTGATGGGGGTGCGGCCGGCGGAAAACAGCATGGGGATCCGTTCGCGCGCGGCGTTCACGATGCCGCAAACCCCATTGGCGGTGCCGACACTCACATGAAGCATCACCGCCTGGGGCCGCCCGGTCGCCAGATAATAGCCATGAGCCATGGCCACCGCGACGTTCTCATGGGGCACGGTCACCGGTGTGGGCGCCTTGGATTCGCCAAGCTGGGCCTTGGACAGGGCCTCGATGACGGATGCGAAATCGGTGCCGGCATTGCCGAACAGGTAATCCACCCCGCGGTCAGCAAGCAGCGCAAGATAGGCTTCGGCAGTGGTATCGGCCTCGATGGTTTGTTTCGGCATTCTCGTCACCCTGAACTGGTTTATTCCGTTGCCGTCTATCATGCGGGTTGCTTGGCGGTCAGGAAACCCCTATAGGCCGATATTTCCGCGAACCGGTAACCTGATGGCGTTTCGACTTTCCCTGTTTTACGCGGCGGTGTTTCTCACCGTCGGTGTGATGCTTCCCTTTTGGCCGGTATGGCTGAAATCGCGGGGGCTGGATGCAGCCGAAATCGGCCTGCTGCTATCCGCCGGCATGTGGATTCGCGCCTTCACCAACCCGGTCATTGCCCAGTTGGCGGATCGGCGCGGGCAATTGAAGGCCATGCTGATCATCCTCTCCTGGGGAGCGCTGGCGACACACGCTTTGTTCTTTCTGCCCGGCGGATTCTGGATGCTGCTCCTGGTGAGCGTCCCATCCACCATGATGTTCACCGCCGTGATCCCCATCGGCGACGCGATCACCATGCTCAAGGTTCGCGAGGGGCTGCTGGATTACGGGCGGGTGAGACTCTGGGGATCGCTGACCTTCATCGTCGGGGCCACCGGCGGCGGCTATCTGCTAAAAGATCAGCCCGAGCAGATGATCCTGTGGATGATCATCGCCGCGTTGGCGTTACTGGTCGTCAGTTGCCATTTAACGCCGGCAACGCAAACCGGAGGTGCCCATCGGTTTTCGGCGCCGTTCGCCGCCATTGTGAAGAACCGGAAGCTGATGATCTTTATGACTGCGGCCGCCCTCATTCAGGCGAGCCACGCGGCTTATTACGGCTTTGCCACGCTTCACTGGCAGGCCGCCGGATTGGACGCGGCCATAATCGGCGCGCTCTGGGCGGAAGGAGTGATCGCCGAGATCATCCTGTTCATCTATTCGGGCAAGCTGGTGCAACGGATGGGACCGGTGGCGTTTCTCGCGCTGGCCGCGATTACCGGACTCATTCGCTGGTCGGTCCTTGGCAGCACCACCGAGTTACCCGCCCTGATCGCCGTGCAGGGTTTCCACGCCTTCACCTTCGGTGCCGCCCATGTCGCCGCCATGCACTTCATTGCCCGCGAAATCCCCGCCGAATTCACCGCGACCGCACAAAGCCTTTATTCGAGCTTCGCGGTGGGCATCTCCATGGCCATGGCCATGCTGGCCGCCGGCTGGCTGTATAACCGCTATGACAGCGCGGCATTTTTCGCCATGGCCGGGCTTACGCTCGTGGGCGGACTGATTCTGATCGGATTGCGGGCGGCGCCAAAACCCGGTTAGGGCTCTAATCCAGCTCGAACTTGACCGAGACGTTGACGCTAAGCCGCTGGCTGCCCGGCGACACCGGTACAGCGCGCGATTCTTTCAGGGCACTGGCCGCGAGCATGCGGGGTTGCGGGGAACGCGCGCTGCGTTCCTGGATCTGGATAACCTTGCCAAGATCGATATCCGCCGCATCGGCATAGAGCTCTGCCCGCCGTTTTGCATCGGCGAAGGCCTTTTTGCGGGCCTCGTCGAGCAGTCGTTCCGGTTCCGACACCCGGAACTGAATTCCCTGCACCTGATTGGAGCCGGCGGTGACCACATCGTCGATCACCCGCCCGACCCGTTTTAGTTCGCGGACCGTGACCGTCACCTGGTTGGTCGCCTGATAGCCCGTGATCCGGCGTTGCCGCGTGCTTTTTATGTATTCGTAACGGGGCGAGACGGTGAACCCGCTGGTCCGGATATCCTTCTCATCGATATCGGCCTTGGCAAGCGCCTTCATGAGGCGCGCCATGGCCGCATTATTGGCATCGAGCGCCTGGCGGGCGGATTCCGCCTTGTTCGTCACACCGGTCATGATGTCAGCGATATCGGGAACAGTCGTGACGGTTCCCGTTCCTTCCACCAGAACCATGCGCTTGGGATCATCGCCCGCCCTGGCGGTAAAGGAGACGGTCAACAGGATGATGGCAATCGATGCGGCAATGATCCGGCTCATAAAGTTCCTCGTTATCTGTGTCACGCGATTATCTTTGGTTCGCAATCGCATGGATAGAACCCAAATAGGGAATTTTTGCGGCAACGCCATGATTATTTCCGCAAAGATCCCCTTCGGTGGGCGCGCCGCCTGCCCGGCCCCGCTATAATACCCGTCAAAGACAGCGGATCTTCAGGAAACAGTTCACTTGACCTCTTCCCTTTGTAAGAAGTGTTTGATGGATGGGTAACGGCGGCACCCCTCCTTCCGGGCTCGCAACAAAGCTCATGATCGGCCTGGGCGCCTCCCTGTGGCTTTTCGGCGTGATCCGCATTTTCCGGCCCGACCCGCTGGTCATCGACATTTTATCGGTTCTTCTGGTCTGTTTCGTCCTTCTTGCCCTGCCGCGTACCGGCTGGCACACGCGGATTCTTCTGGGTGTCCTTGCCCTTGCGACCGCCGGTCTGGCGGCGGGATATGACCGATGGGATGCAATTCTTCTCGGACTCGCCAAGGGTTCGGTGTTCCCGGCCTTCCTGGCAACCATCGTTCTGCTGCGCGCCACCGCGGACCAGAGGCCGGAGATCATCACCGCCCGGCGCCTGTTTGCCGCCATCGATCCGCGCCAGCAGGCCGGGGGCCTTGTCATCGGTTCGTTTCTCGTAGGATCGATCCTGCAGGTCGGCATGTTCGCTATTCTGGCGCCCATCCTTGGCCAGGACGCAACCCTGGAGGAACGGCGCCGTGTCTTTCTGGTGGCCATGCGCGGGATAGCCCTTATGCCCATGTGGTCGCCGTTTGTCGTCGGCATGGCGGTTGTCACCGTCTATCTGCCGTCGGTGCCTCTGTGGCAAATCATGGCGTTGGGGCTTTCGCTGGGGGCGCTCGGGATTCTTCTGTCAGTGATGGTGTTCGACCGCACCGGCGGACCCGCCACCATCTGGCGCGCCTTGAAGTCGCTCTCTCCCATCGTTCCCGCCATCGCCGTCGCGGCGTTCCTGGTGATCGGCATGACGACAATAAGCGGATATTCCACGCTGCAATCCCTTGTCATCATTATCCCGGTACCGTGCCTGCTGGCGGTGGCCTTCGCACCGGGCGGCAACGTTCCGCTGGCGTTGCGCCGTACCGCCATGGGCCTGAGCCGGATCGGAAATGAAACCTCGATCCTGACCTTGGCCATGGTTCTGGGCATTACCTTCGAGACCTGCCTGCCGGCAATCGGTCTGCTGGATACGTTAAAGTCCGCTGCCCTGTCCCCTACCCTTGTGATCTTTATCATCATCATGGCGATGAATTTGTTCGGCCTGATGGGCATCCATTCCATCGTATCCGGCACGATTCTGCTGGTGCTGTTTACCAGCATTCCCACCGGTGTCGCGGATCTTATCCTTCTGGAGGCGCTTCTGGTTGGATGGGGGCTCTGCACCGCGCTTTCCGTGGGAAGCCTGTCCATCGCCACCGGCGCGGCCATGTTCGATCTGCAGCCTCACCAGGGAATCAGCGCCCTGAACATCCTCTACGTCTTTGTGACGTCGGCCCTGTTTGCCGCCATTCTGGCCGCCATCAACCCGTTATTGACCGGCTGATTACCCAATTATTGAGAAAAAATTAACCCTGTTTGACTATCCCGCAAGAGACCGTCTGCCCCCATTTTCAGGGGCATGACGATCAGGTTTATCGTCAAGGGCTCGGATCATCATGGGTTTCCTGTTTCGTCTTCTTCTCCTGGCTCTTTTTATTGGGCTCCCAATTGGCGCGACCTATCTGGCGATTGAGCGGGATCCGCTGGTCTCGAGAGCCGGTGAGATCAATTTTCAGGATTTGAAACGCGCCGAAATGCTGGCCCGCCGCTACGACCCGAGACGCATGCCCGCGGAGCGCGTCACAACTGTCCGGGCGACGGCTCAGGAACTCAACACCCTCCTCAAAGGCTCCCTTGGTTCCATCAAGTTTCTGGCGAGCCGGGTGGACGTCAACCGGTTCGGGGTCATCGCCGCGGTCACGGTGAATATTCCCATACCGAAGAATCCAGTCGGAAAATACGTCAATGTGAGAACCGTTATCGCGCCGTCGCGGACGGGCCTGGAGATATCCAGATTTGCCATCGGCGCGCTGGAAATTCCGGCCTTCATCATCAGACCGGTTCTGAAATTCGCCCTCAACCGTGTGGTCGGTGACGGCAAGGGCGAACCGATCCTGGACAGCGTCAAATCGGTCAAGGTAACCGGGTCTCTGGTCACTTTGGCCTTTCGCCCGCCACCCAATCTGATGGCCGATATCAAATCAGCCGCGAAGCGCCACATCACTGTCAGCAGCCCGGAGCAGGTCCGCCGCTACTACGAGGCCATCGAACGTGCTTTGTCGCAATCCGGCGGTTACAGCAGAAACTCGCTGGTCTCGATCATGCAGCCGGTGTTTAAGCTGGCAAAACAGCAATCGCGGTCCGGCGACCCGGTCGCGGAGAACGAAGCGGCGATCCTCGCCATCGCCATCTATTTCGGCGACACGCGGTTCGAGCGGTTTGTAGGCGATGTGCGTTTCAAAGACGGATCAGGACGGCGATCCTCGGCCGGAAAATTCCGTCTCGATGGACGCTATGATTTTGTCCAGCATTTCACCATCTCCATGGGGCTCACCATAACCGGCGGCGATCTTGCCGCGAACATCATCGGCGAGCTGAAAGAAGCCAAGGATTCCCAGAAAAGCAGCGGTTTCAGCTTTACCGATATTGGCGCCGACCGCGCCGGCGTGCAGTTCGCCAAACGCGCCACGGAGAACCGGTCTTCGGCCCGGCAGGTTCAGGACATCCTGGCAGGCGCCACCGCGGAACAGGTGTTTTTCCCGCGTTTTTCCGATTTGCCGGAGGGCATGAGCGAGGCCGCCTTCAGACGCCGTTATGGCGATGTGACCAGCCGCGAATACAAGCGGGTTATCGCGGAGATAGACCGACGTATATCCAGAACAAAAATCTTTCAATGAAACTTTCCGATACCGATGAAGCCCGCCAGCTCTGGGCCGATGCCCGGGCTCGTATGGAGTCGGGCGATGAAAAACACACACCCGACGGCCGCCACCGAAACCGTCACTGGAGCCTGTTCAAAATTGGTCTCACGGGGTTCGAGGTGTTTCTCAAGGCAACCGGGCTTTACAAGCGTGGTGTCCGAAACGCCCTCGATATCCAATTGCGTCAGGTCACCCTCGAGTTCGACAGCCTGCCAAAGGCGTTCGACGGATACCGCATCCTTCAGATCAGCGATCCCCATATCGACGCCATGCCGGAACTCCCCGAACGCATTGGCCAGCTGGTCAGGAACGCGGACGTCAATCTCTGCGTGCTCACGGGCGATTACCGGTTCCGTGTCCATGGCGACTTCACCGGCGTTTCGGATGCCTTCGATGAGTTGATACCGGCGATCACCGCGCAGGATGGAATCGTCGCCATTCTCGGCAATCACGATTCCGCCGAGATGGTGCCCATGTTCGAGGCGCTGGGTGTAACCGTTCTGGTGAACCAGACTATAAGCGTCAACCGGGACCAGTCGATGCTTCACGTCACCGGTGTCGATGACGCCTATTATTACTACACCGACGAGGCGCGCAGCGCGTTGGACCAGGCCCCGCCCGGGTTCCGCGTGGCGCTGGTACATTCGCCTGAACTGGTCATACCGGCAGCCGTCGCCGGGGTGGATCTTTATCTGACCGGACATACCCATGGCGGTCAGGTCTGTCTACCGGGCGGCATCCCGCTCATCACCCATTCCCTGGCGGATAAAATGTTCGCCACGGGCCAGTGGCGGCTGGAAAACATGACAGGCTATACCAGCCGGGGCGCCGGCGTCTCCGGCCTGCCGGTCCGGTTCAATTGCCCCGGCGAGGTCACCGTCTTCACCCTGAAAGCCACCGGCTAAAGCATTTTCCATTTAGACGGAACCAGCCCGCTGCCCGACGGTTCGCGGAATCGTCTGCAGGGGATATGCTGGGTGGATGCCACCCCCCTCCCTTCATTCCCCTCCGCGCATGACCGCCCGGGATATCGTCATTGGCGTTGCATGGGGATTGGGAGCGGCCGCCTGCCATGCCTTCGTGCCCATCGCCGTGCGTATGCTGTCACCCCAAATACCGACGATCGAGCTGGTATTCTTTCGTAATATCATTGGGCTAAGCATCGTCCTGTCGATCGTCTCCTGGGGCGGTTTCGGTTTTATGCGAACCGCCCGCATCGGCGCCCACCTTCAGCGCAATGTGCTCAATTTTGTCGGCATGTGGCTCTGGTTCGCCGGACTTGCCATGCTGCCCCTGGCCAAGGCCGTCGCCTTGCACTTCACCGTTCCGCTGATGGTCGTCCCCCTCGCCATACTGTTTTTGAAGGAACGACCGGGCGCCCTGCGGCTTTTCTGCACTCTACTCGGCTTTGGCGGTGTCCTGATCATTTTGCGGCCGGGTGCTGTGCCCATCGGCTGGGCGGCAATGCTCGTTCTCGGTTCAGCGCTTTGCTATGCGGGGGTCGGCATTTTTACGCGGGCGCTCGGCCGGACAGAAGCGCCGGCGACCACGACTTT
>JABJKO010000081.1 GCA_018660305.1 Rhodospirillaceae bacterium | reverse complement strand
TTGGCATTTTCCATGAATTCACGCTTAGGCAAAGAAATCGGCGGAAAATTCTCTTTCAGCGTCGCGTCATAGAGCACCGAGGCGTCCTCGCCATTATTACGCTTGGAGCGCGGTCCATGCCCCTGATCGCGATGCGGCAGCACCTGCATGTCGAGGATGGGATTACAGCGATAGGCCATGGCCCAGAACAGGGCGTCGGCATTGCTGGGATCGATATCGTCGTTCACCGCGATGACGAACTTGCCACCGGCCCGCAGCAGCGTCGCCGCGCCATAGAGCGCCCGCCACACCTCGGTGCGCGGCATGTCGCGGTCGCACACCACGACGACGAGCTTGCGGATATTGGTCAGGGGTTCATGCAGGGCCACCCGCTGCACGCCCTTGATGCCCAGCGCATCGCGCATGTGGTTCATGAAGATGGTTTCGTAGGCCACCTGCTTGATGCACGACGATTCCGATGGCGTCACCTGGCTGATGATGGATGTCATAACCGGGTCGCTGCGCCGGGTGATGCAGGTCACATCCATAAAGGCGTTGAATTCCTGCAGGTTCACATGGCCATGGGATTCACCGAACGGCGCTTCCGGTTCCAGCATTTCCGTATTGATATAGCCCTCGACCACGATCTCCGCCTCGGCCGGGACGAACAGATCCACCGTGCGCGCCTTAACCACATTGATCGGCGCCCCCACGAGGCCACCGGCAACGGTAATTTCTTCAAGATTTTCAGGGAGTTTCTGTGCAGCGGTGAAGGTAACACACGAAGGTGCGCCAAGAACCACGGCAGCCGGAAGCTTTTCGCCCCGGGCTTTCATTTTTTCCCAGTGGATATAGATCCCCGGACGCAGCTCCAGCGACGGATTCATGCCCATACGCTTCGGGCCTTTGATCTGGGCGCGGTAATTGCCCATGTTCTGAAGACCGGTGTCAGGGTCCTTGGTTACATATTGCGTGAGCGTCGCGACCGGTCCCACGTCCCAGCCCGGCGTCGAGATGGGCACGGGGATGGCATCCAGCGCATTGCCCGGCTTGTCCAGGTTCGCGCCCTCGATGATGATCTCATGGCAGGGTGCCTCGTCGCTGGAAATTTCCTTGGGCGGGATCGGGTTGGCGATGGCCTCGGTCCAGCGCTTCTCCACGTCCTCGACAGCACAGCCCATACCCAGCGCATAGACCTGACGGTTAGCGGCGAGCACGCCGACGGCCACCGGCATGTCGAACTTCTTGCCCTTGGAATCCACCACATTGGTGAACAGGAACGCCTTGCGGTCCTTTTCCTCGATACCACCGCGGAACTGCCAGCGCACCAGCGGATGCATTTCGGTATCCTTGTTGATCTCCCGATCGACGGTCACCAGAAGCCCGGCCTCGTCCAGCGCCTTGAGATGATCGTGTAAATCGGGATAGCTGCGCGCCGGGGTACGTTTACTGGCCACGGTAAAATCCTTTTCGAAATTGAGTTGCGAAATCTATAGCGCAGCCGCCCTTAGAGGCCAAGGGGAGCGCAGCGTTCATAGAATTCTCGTCATCCTCGGACTTGATCCGAGGATCTTTCTCCCGGAGAGGCACCGCTGTCGGAAGATCCTCGGATCAAGTCCGAGGATGACGGAATAGGAAGGATACTAAAACCCTTAGTGAGTGCTCACGCCACCATCAATCAACAGGGTCTGGCCGGTGACGAAATCGCTTTCGGCCGATGACAGGTAAATCACCGCGCCCACCAAATCCTCGGGCAATTCCTCGCGCTTGATCATGCGGCTGGCGTATTGCACCGCGGCGCCGCTGCCCATCCAGTTGGTCCGCTTGCGCACGTTCTCGCTCATGGTCGAGCCCGGCGCGATACAGTTCACCCGGATACCATCATCTCCCACCTCGCGGCACAGCGACCGGGTAATGGCCAGCACGGCCCCCTTGGTTGAATCGTAATGCAGGAAGAACGGCACCCCCTGAAAGATCCTGCTGGTGGAGATATTGATGATCTTGCCATAGGACTGTTTGCGCATGGCGGCCACCGCCGCCTTGCAGCACAGCCAGGTGCCTCGGACATTGACCGCATGCATGCGGTCCCACTCCTCAATGGGAATTTCATCGAACGGTTTGCGTTCCACGGCGGTAAAGATGGCCGCATTGTTGACCAGGATATCCAGCTTGCCGTACGCCTCGACGGCCTTGTCGACCATGTTCTGGGTGGCCGCCTCGTCGGAGACATCGGTGGGCACATCGATGGCCTCGCCGCCGGCGGCTTTGATTTCCCCGACCACGTCACCGCCGGAATCGCGGTCTGCAATCACCACCTTTGCGCCTTCGGCCGCCAGCGCCCGAGCATAGGTGGCTCCAAGCCCCTGCGCCGCGCCGGTGACGATTGCTACCCGGCCATCTACTCTCCCCATTCCCTGTCTCCACCGTTTTGCAAATTGGTTGGCGCATAGTGGCGGCTCAGCATGTTGGATTCAACCCGGACCTCTTGTATCGTGATGCACGGCATGACGACATGGGATGGGTTTCGGAACGGAATAATGACCATAACCATCACATCAACCGACGCGGCCCTTGGGGCACGCGTTACCGGTATCGATCTAAGCCAGGAACTGGCGCCGGAGACCGTGGAGGAACTGCGCGCGATTATCCATGAGCATTTGGTTGTGGTGTTTCCCGATCAGGATTTTTCGCCGGAGGAACAGCTTCGGTTCGCCGAATATCTTGGCCCCGTGGCGCGGCGCAAACTGCCTGAGGATTATGACATCCCGGACTCTTCCCGCGAGGTGCCGGGGATCGTCTACGTGAGCAATATCAGGACAGACGACGGCAAAGTGGACGGCGTCATTCCCGATGGTGAAATGTGGTTCCATCACGACACTTGCTACAAGCCCGAGCCGGATCGTTTCACCATGCTGTACGGCGTGACGGTTCCGAACAACGGCGGCCACACCATGTGGGCCAATATGGTGCGGGCCTGGGAGACTCTGCCGGACGACCTGAAGGCCGCCCTCAAGGGCCGCAAGGCCCTCAACGTTTATGATTATGCCACCATCGAACGGCCGGATCTGTCCGATCTGGACAAAGTCGAACATGCCTGGCAGCCCGCCGTGGTTACCCACCCTGTTACCGGGCGCGACGCGCTGTTCGTCAACCGGCTCATGAGTTGCCAGCTTGATGGCCTGGACGATGCCGAGGGCCTGAAGATCCTGAATGCGGTTTTCGATCATGCGGAGCAGCGCCAGTTCATCTACGAACATGCCTGGTCAGTGGGCGATTTCGTCATATGGGACAATCTCGCCTGCACCCATGCGCGCACCCATTTCGATCTCGGCGACGACCGGCGGCTGAGACGCAGCAAGGTGGGGGGCGCCGCGCTTATTGACTAGAAGGTGAATTGGCAACTCAGATCCAGGGCCTATAATAGTCGCAGAAAATCAGAATAAAGTGGGGATCCGGGGGAGTTTCGATGAAGTCATTCGTGCGTATACCCGCCCTTATTGCGGCGGGGTTGCTAACCGCTCATTGCGCGGCCGTAACCCTGCAACCGGTTCAGACCAGTTGTGCCAATGACAGGCTGAGCGTCGCCGAACAGATTGCCGCCTGCCATACATCACTGAAAAGAGCCGGTGACACCGGACTGTCGAGGGCGCCCATTTATAGGGCCCTCGGATTTCTCCATCACCAGAAACGGGATTACGACCGGGCCATCGCCGAATACAGCAATGCCCTCATCTTCGATCCAGACCATGCCCAGACCTACTACAACCGGGGAACGGCCTATGTCCGGAAGCACCTTTATCGCCGTGCCATCTCCGATTTCAACCAGTCGATCATCCTCAATCCCGACTATGCCGGCGCCTTCAACAATCGCGGGTTTGCCTACCACCGGGTCGGCGATTTCGACCGCGCCATCGCCGATTACGATAAGGCGATCGACCTGAATCCCGACTATCCAAAGGCCTATAATAACCGGGGCATCGTCTACGGTAAGAAACGCCAGTACGACCGGGCCATCGTGGATTATGACAGGGCAATCGAATTACAGCCCGATTACGCCAGCGCTTACAACAACCGGGGCATCGCCTATCGCGGAAAGGCCAATTATGACCGGGCCCTCTCCGATTACGATAAGGCCATCGCCCTGAAGTCAGGTTTCCCCAACGCGCACTTCAACCGCGCCAACGCGTTTCGCCGCCTTGGAAAATTTGACAAAGCCATCGCGAGCTACGCGGAAGCAGTAAAGCTCAAGCCTGATTTCGCACGGGCCCATGCCGGTCTCGGCATCGTGCTGGCGACAACGGGAAGATTGCGGGAAGCACTGAACAGCCTCGACCAAGCGCTCCGTCTGCAGCCGGATTACGCCCTCGTGGAACAGCTCCGCAAACGGGTGATCAAATTGCTCGGCCAGGAAGTGCGCAACAACACTTTTCCAATAGAAAAATTTATCATCGCGGCCTGAACCAGAGCACCACCGAAATATTTTCGTCCCGCCCCCTCACCCACTTGGGTGAGGGGATCGAGGTATAAAATATCCGAAATTATTTCATGCCGATGGCGTCGCGGACATTCTTGACCACCGATGGCGGTGTCGCGGCGAGCTTGACCATCAGCGCCTGTAGCTGTTCGCCGGTTTCACCGGTGGTTCTGACGCCAAGCCTCTTCGCCTTGGCCACCACTCTGGGATCCCTCATGGTCGCATCGAAGGCCCGCCGGATGGCATTGACCCGCGCCTTTGGCACGCCGGGCGGCAAAAGCAGGGACCGGCCGATGGCGGTTGGCACCGTCATGAAATCAACGATATCACGATCCGCCTTGGATTTGGCCAGATCGATCAGAAGCGGCACGTTGGGCCATTCAGGGTTTTTCCTGGGTGCGATCTGCAGCGCGAACTTCAGCTCACCGGATTTAATGTGAGGCCCCATCTTGGTTTTCCAGGAAGACCACGTCCCGCCACGGCCATGGGTTTCGCCGCGCATGAAGGACAAATTCATGGCGCCGGCACCGCGATAGCCGAGAACCGGCTTGTATTTGGTACCGAGGATATAGTTGGCAAGCTTCGGATAAATATAGGTGGTCGAGCTTTTGCCGCTCGCCGCCATCAGCACCTCTTTCTTCATGGCGCCCTCGATGGTTGTCGCCGGGGCCTTGTGCCAGACACCAAACAGATAATAGGAACGGCCAACCGTGCCCACCCAGTTGAACTTGGTGATGTCGAACTTCATGTTGGGGTGGTCGCGCAGCAACTTGCCGACGGCGGTTCCCTGTTCGAGCATGCCGATGACCGTGCCGTCCTTGGGCGCGACGTTATAAAGAAAATTGGCGGATTTCACGCCCCCGCCGCCCGGCATGTACTGATAAATAATCGTCGGATGGCCGGCGATGTGCTTCTTGGCGTGATCGCCGAAAAACCGCGCATAGAGATCATAGGCACCGCCTGCCCTCACCCCGACGATGATGGTGATGGTCCTGTTCTTGTAGAAATCTGCGATCGGATCCGCAATGACGGACGTCGAAAACGATCCCGCCATGACGGCCGCGCCCAGGGCGCAAAGAGACTGTCTAATTTTCATCGATATCCTCCCTCATGTGGACAGGGGCTTAAAGCCACTGCCGGTTTCGGTAATCACGCACTCACGCAACGCGCACAACGCATCCGTTTGTTATGTGCTCACCGCGCCCGCCGTCTGAAGCGACGGGCTTGGGAGGTATGTTTGAATCTATTTTACTCCGATACGGAAAAAGGGAAAGCACCCGCTACCACATGATCGCGCCACCATCGACGACGATGGTCTGGCCGGACATGAAATCGCTATCAGGCGATGCCAGGAACTGGCATGTGCCGACAAGGTCGTCAGGCTCCTCGGCACGCTTGATGGCCCGCGCCTGGGCACTGGCCACACGCCGTTCCAGTTGCGTGTCATCGGCAAGCGACTGACTGATCTCCGTATCGGTCGCACCTGGCGCGATAACATTGGCGCGGATACCGGATTCGCCCCATTCGCGGGCCAACGATCTTGTGATGGCAATGACCGCGCCTTTGCTGGCATCATAGTGAAGCATCCCGGAGCCGCCCTTCATGGCGCGGGTCGAGGCGACGGTGATGATCTTGCCATACTCATTCTTCTGCATGGCCGGGATCGCCGCCCGGGCCGACAGCCACACACCCTGCACATTGACGGCCATCACCTTCTGCCAGGTCTCCACATCGATCTCCAGGGCGGATTCGCGCTCGAGATGCACCCACAGACCGGCATTGGCCACCAATATATCCAGCCGCCCATAGGCCTCGACCGCCTGCGCCACCATGTTGTTGCAATCGGCTTCCTGGGTGACATCGGTCTTTACGGCCATGGCCTCGCCGCCGGCCTGCTTGATGATGCCCAGCGTTTCCTCGGCGGCATCGAGATCGGCGATCACTACCCTGGCGCCTTCTTCCGCCAGCCCCTTGGCAAAGGCGGCACCGATGCTTCGTGCACCACCGGTAACGATCGCGACTTTTCCATCCAGACGTCCCATAAACTACTCCCTGATCACCACATGGTGCCGCCGCCATCGGCGACCACCGTTTGTCCCGTCATGAAATCGCTCTGCGGGGATGACAGGAAGACGCAAAGCCCCACCAGATCCTCGGGCAGGC
>JABJKO010000080.1 GCA_018660305.1 Rhodospirillaceae bacterium | reverse complement strand
CGCCGCCATCGAGCGCGCCGCCAAGGGAGGCGCGTGACATGGCGACTTATTCCAGCATTACCAAGCATCCCGATCTGGACCAATGGGTCGCCATCGGCGCCGATGGGCGGATCGCCATCCGGTCCGGCAAGGTGGATATCGGCCAGCGCATCTCCACGGCGCTTGCCATGATTGCCGCGGAAGAGCTGGATGTGGATTACGGCAGGATCGACATCCTTCGGACCGAAACCGGCCTCGCCCCCGACGAGGGCATCACGTCGGGCAGCAATTCCATGGAGGAATCGGGCAACGCCGTAAGAGTCGCCGCCGCTACCGCCCGCCAGCATCTTCTGTCCCTGGCCGCCCATGCGCTGGGTGTCGCCGCCGACACGCTGGAGGTGGAGGACGGAATTGTCGCATCGCGGGGCACCAACCGGTCGGTCAGCTATGCCGACCTGATGGGCGACAAGAAATTCGGCATTCCGGTGGACCCGGACATTGGCGCCAAATCACCCGACAGCTACACCATAGTAGGCACACCGGTTGTGGCGAAGGGCATGGCCGACATCGTTACCGGCAAGGCCCATTTCGTCCACGACATGGTGCTGCCCGGCATGCTGCATGCCCGTGTGGTTCGGCCACCGCACTATCTGGCGAAACTGAACGGTCTCGATGATTCCATCACCGAGCGGCTTGGTAATGACGGCGTAACCGTTGTGCGCGACGGCAGTTTCCTCGCAATTGCCGGTACGGACGAATACGCGACGATGCGGGCCATCGAGCGGCTGAACAACGCCGCCGACTGGGACAAAGGCGACGGGCTGGCCGCCGGCGATATCTTTGAGAAACTGCGCACAAACGAGCGTGAGAGCCTGCCGGTGGTGGACGGCACGCCGCGGAAAGAGCCCGTGCCGCCTCTTGGCGATCCACCGGACAATGCGGCCCACACGGTGTCTGCGCTTTATGAGAAGCCCTATATCATGCACGGCTCCATCGGACCGTCGGCCGCCGTCGCGCTGTTTGAGGATGGCAAGCTGACAATCTGGACCCATAGCCAGGGGATCTATGTGCTGCGCGGCGCGTTGTCGGAAGCGCTGGGCATGGACGACGAATCGCTGCACATCATCCATGTGCCGGGCTCGGGCTGCTATGGCCATAACGGTGCCGATGATGTGGCCGTGGACGCCGCCCTGGTGGCCCGCGCCATCCCCAACATTCCGGTGCTGCTCAAATGGACCCGCGAGGACGAACATGCGTGGGAGCCCTATGGCTCGGCCATGGCTCTGGACATGCAGGGCAGCGTCGACGACACCGGTAAGGTGGTGGCCTGGTCACAGGAATCCTACAGCGATACCTACGGCATGCGGCCACGCGGCGGGGCCGGTGGCGCGGGGCCGGCGCGATTGCTGCCCATGCGTTATGTGGCAGACGGGGTGGAGCCATTTTATCCGCAACCCACCATGGGGCGTCATGCGGGCATCCACCGTAATCTCGACCCGCTTTATGATTTTCCCGACAAACGGCTGGTCAAGAATCTGGTGCGGGATCTGCCGCTGCGCACATCGGCGCTCCGTACGCTGGGGGCCTTCGGCAACGTGTTCGCCATCGAATCCTTCATGGATGAGCTGGCCGAAGCCGCCGGTATGGATGCGCTGGCGTTTCGTCTCAACCACCTCACCGACGCGCGGGCCAAAGCCGTCTTGCAGACCGCCGCCGACAAGCTCGGCTGGGGCCGCGCCGATCTGCCGGACGGGCACGGACAGGGCATCGCCTTCGCCCAGTACAAGAACATCCAGAGCTATGCCGCCGTAGCGGTGGAGCTCGACGTCACCGACGCCGCCGAAATCAGGCTGCATCGTGTCGCCCTGGCCGCGGATTCCGGTCACGTGGTGGACCCGGCGGGGCTGACCGCGCAAATGGAAGGCGGCTTTCTCCAGGCCGCCAGCTGGACTCTGTACGAACAAGTCACCTGGGACCGCGACGGCATCACCAGCCGCGACTGGGACACCTACCCCATCCTGCGCTTCGACAATGTGCCGGAGATCGACACCGTGCTTATGGAGCGCCCCGGCGAACCCTATAGAGGCGCCGGCGAAGCTACCGCCGGGCCAACCGCCGGCGCCATCGCCAACGCCCTCTACCGCGCGACAGGACTGAGGCTGCGGCGTATCCCGTTCACGCCGGACGCCGTCAGGGCGGCGGCGCTGGGTTAATGGTGGGAACCTAGCAGGGTCTGATCATAACCAAATAGCGGACATGACTGGCAGGTCACGTTTACGTCTGGTTTTGACAAACTGCGAAACGCGCGGACGAAAACGGCGGCTCCGAAGAACCGCCGCCTCTATATCGTTCTGCTTGCAGGTAGTGGGCGTCAAGTAGCCTTGCGACGCCGAGCAAAACCGAGACCCACAAGACCGAGACCGAACAGGGCCAGCGTGGTGGGTTCGGGGATATTTGCGGAATTGATTTGCATGGTCGCCGCCCTAAAAAGCGAAAGGGTCATATTATTAAATTCTTCAGGGATGCCGGCGGTCGCTGACACCACTTCGAAATCGATCCGAAGACCCTGAGCCGAAAAAACAGAGTTGGTGATATTTCCCGATTCTATCGAGGACAACGCGTTGGGACCCGAACCTGAGGGCGCAACTCCCGACATAAGGGGGTTTAAAACATCTCCGGTCGTCCCAGTGAAAAGAACCTCCATGTCTGATATTACATTTATCGACCCAGATCCGCCCACGACGTTGAGGTTTCCGATTGCCGCCAACAGGTTATCGTCGTCGGAAATTTGTAATTGTTCCCCATTCTCAAACGCGACGTTAATTCGGGCAGTGTCTCCGACATTAAGTGTCAGGGGGGCAAAGGTTACACTGCCGGAGAACCAACTCGCCCCGAGCCCGCCGTTGAATAACTGGCTTGGATCCAGGTCTAGCGAGAAATTTCTCTCCACGATGATGGCGTGTGAGGGTGTTGCCGCTAGAACGGTCAGCACCGAGGCCACAGCCAGTGCGGCAGCTTTTCGAAATTTGGAACCCATGTCGCATCTCCCTACAAGATTGTTACCGCCACACCGGACGATTCCCGTTAACCATGCAAGAATCATGCCAACTTTCGACTTTTGTTGAATATCAAAGGCTTATGAATAATGGTAATTTGCTCATTAACCCCAACTGTAAATAATTCCGACACTTTTTAGCCGGTTTCGGAGTTTTGGCCGAAAAACTGTAAAATCTACCGACATCCAAATATCACCGTTGCGTGATCGACGTTCTTCCACAAACGAACGTCCCTTCCTGACAGAAGGTGTATAGAGTCTGATCCAAGGTGGTTTTGTGTTTTGTCTGATTTATGGAGTCACCGCCGACGCATTTTTTAGCAGCTTTTTCCCGAACCGACACATCCCGCAGATGAGAAAAGCGGGCCGATTGCAGGGGCCGCCGTCCTTAAAAGGTGCCGTCAGGCGGCCTTTCCGCGCTCCCTCAAGAACTTGTCGACCTCGCCTTCCACGACGGTTCCCTTGAAATAATCCGGGTTGATCCGGATCGCGAATGTCACCGGGTTGGTGAAGACGAAGTCCTGGAAATCCTCCTCGGTCATCAGCTCCTTTTCGTGCAGGAACATGACGCGGGGTATTTTTAGCGACAATCACGCATTAATTCTGCGTTGGCGCACTGATGGGCACACCATTGAGGGAAATATTGACCGAGTTTCGCATTAATGCCGCCAGGCGCTTTACCACGAACGTATTTCCGATTTCCGTAACATGGCAGAAATCAATATAAAGCGGTTCGTCAACGTCAAACACATCGGTGAAATCGGCAACCCAACTAGCGGACATTTTACGCAGTTCAGACTGTATTATTGGGTAAATGGATTTGTAATCACCTTCGAGGCGCGGCAAATCTTTTGGTTTTTTTACGTGCTCTGTCACTGGTCGGCCCATGTAGATGACAGGCTGCAGTACGGCGATAAACCTCCCCCCACGCGCTTCGACGATGGATTTGGCCAGCTTCCAGTTTTCAATCAATGTCATCGCAACGCGCCGCGCATAGCGGGGATCGTTCTGGCATCTGGAACGAGATTTGATTGTTTGTTTCACGGGGCCCTTACTAGGAGCCAAATATTCTTTGGCGCTGAGCAATAATTTGTATGTTTCGGTTAAGAAGACAGGACCCAAACTGGTGTTTTCAAGTTTCTGGAGCAGGGTTTCGTTTTCAACATCTCCATCAAGCCGTCCTCGTATATATCTCTCTCGCGCGTGCGTGTTGATGCCCCCCTTCGTCCAACAATGGGTGTAAATATCGTTGACGCCGTCATAAAACACGACGGTGCCGAGATCTTCGGCTTGATTAGCAATATTTATAAGGCGAGCAAGGGCCTGGCGACTGGTGAATCCTGCCTCCCCATGATTAAAAACCTGATAGTCGGGAAAGGCGCGGTTTAGGAGAGCGGGAATCGTTCCTTGATCCGCGGCGCCTCTACCCCACATTGCTGATCCACCGAATAAGCGGACGGTGCCGGTCGGGGTGCTACTTTCTCCTGAATGCTGACGATCCCCTGCTTCATCAACCGTCGTTGTCTTTCCCCGATACGGCTTGCGGGACCAACCAACGAACGACTTATAGTCGGTTCCCATGTTTTCGACTTCACTTAGAATCTGATAGCCGGCCTTTTTGTCTTTGTAAGGCGCCAATGCATATTGCTGGTCAATTTTCTGGCTTATCTGTTCGGCAGGATTGAAACCGGGTTTCAATAGGGTTTTGGCATCGTAAAGGAGCGCCGCTATCACATTGATGCCTATGAGCAACAGCAATGTCACACCCAGGTTCACAGTTATGATTTTCATCAATCTCATTTGCCGAAATCGCTCATCAGAGACCGGTGGTTCCGGATCCGGAGAGCCACCGACTCTGATTGCTTGTCGTAATATTTTGAGCGGCAGCTAGTCGTTTCAAGCTACAGCCATCTGGCCGATTATTTGCGGCGCTTATGTCTCGCGATCAAATATAACGCGCCGGCTCCAATTCCAAAAATGCTCAGGGTGCCGGGTTCCGGAATTGGCTGAATAACAATCGCTGATGCAGGTCCGGCCACGAGCAAGGCGCCGGTGGTCAGAATGACGATGTCCAAGACTTTTCTGATTTTCATTACTAACTCCTTTGATCGAAATTTGCGTGCAGTATCAATCATGCAAATCCCATGCCAATCGGGTTAACGCGGGCTCTTAGGCCGATGACACTGGTTAAGAGGATTGGGCCAAAGTCGAAGTTGTAAATAATTCCGACACCTGACGATTACGAATTAGGGTTACTTCGCAACAAGTGCCGACTTCCGACTCTGGTGACAAACGGGCCTGAATGACCATTCGGATTCAGGTCCGTTCTCAGCCCGATACCGGACGTTTTTTCGTTACGATTGCCTATCATATCCGACCCCGGTGACAGCCTGCCCGCAAACGCAGTACGCTTGTGGCAATGCCGCAACGCGGCAGCCATAAATCAGCATTGGGGAGAGACAAGATGGGCGAGATTCTGCAGACCAAATCGGACGTGGTCACCTATTCGTCGGATAACGTGAAGCATCTGTGCCGGCTGGATTTGGGCGGCGCGGGGCAGGTCTTTGTCGAGGGCAACTATGCCTATCTCGGCTACATGTACGGGCCGGAAGGCACCACCATCCTGGACATCTCGGACCCCGAGAAGCCGGAGCATTTGTCGACCTTGATGCTGGACAACCCGCAGACCCATTCGCACAAGGTGCGGGTGGCGGGCGATCTCATGATCGTCAATAGCGAGCAACGGCCCCAGAAGGGCGTTCGGTTCGATCCCGGTTTCGATGAAGGTGGTTTCAAGCTCTACGACATTAAGGACCGGACGAACCCCAAGCTGATCAATTTCCAGAAGACCTTCGGCAAGGGCGTGCATCGCTTCGATATGGATGAGAACTACGCCTATATCTCCACCGAGGTGGAAGGATTCGTCGGCAATATCCTGGTGATCTACGACCTCAAGAACCCGAGCAAGCTTGAGGAGGTGGGGCGCTGGTGGATGCCGGGCCAGAACGTGGCAGGCGGCGAAGAGCCCAACCCTCTCAAGGCGGAACACCGGCTGCATCACGCCATGCGCCATGAGGACAAGATGTATGCCGGGCTGTGGATGTCGGGCTTCGCGGTGATCGATGTGAGCGATCTGTCCAACCCCAAGACACTCTCGACTTACAACCCGCATCCGGAAGCGAAGGAACCCAGCCACACATTGTTACGCGTGCCGTTCCCGGTGGCCGGCCGTGATATCGCCATCGCCACCGACGAGGAACGCTCCAGCCGTGGCGATGACGCCGGCCAGCCCCACGGGCCGTTCTATGTGTTCGACGTCACCGACCCGACCAATCTTGAATTGCTGTCCACCTATCACGTGCCGGAGGAAGGATCGCCTTACACGGAGGCCAGCAAGGTGGGCGGCCGGTTTGGCGCTCATCAGTTCCGCGAAAAGATCGACGACACGCGGACTTACGTCACCTGGTTCGCCGCCGGGCTGCGTATCCTGGATTTCAAGGATCCCACCAACCCGGAAGAAATCGGCTATTTCATCCCGGAACCCGGCAAGGGCACCAATGCGCCGCAGACCAACGATGTCTCCATGGATGATCGCGGGCTTCTCTACGTCACCGACAAGGCCCACGGCTTCGATGTGATCGAATTCAACGGCTGAGGAATTTCATCAGGGAACCGGCCATATGACCGATATCAATTCCGACAACCTCGATGCGGCCATCGAGGAGGCGGGTGCCGGCATCGTGCGCGACGGGCTTAAACCCGGCGACGTTGTGGTCGTCACCGGGGCTGCGCACGGGTTCGGCCGCGCCATCGCAAGGCGTCTCGCCCGGGATGGTGCCAGGCTGGCGATCTGGGACATCGTCGATGAGGGCGGCGAGGAGACCGTCGCCCTGTGCCGCGAGGCGGGCGCCGAGGCATCGTTTTTCCATTGCGACATGGGCGATGCGGACAACATCGCCGATGCCGCCAAGGCGGTGCTCAACCAGTTCGGAACGGTCTACGCCGTGGTCAACAATGCGGGCATTCATCCCCGCGCGCCGTCCATCGATGTACCGCTGGAGATGTGGAACCGCACACTGGCGGTCAACCTCACCGGCTCGTTCCTCGCCTGTCAGGCCTTTGGCCGCCAGATGATGGACAACAAGCGGGGCGTCATCATCAATTTCGCGTCGGGACGGGCCATTCAAGGCGCGGTCAACGGCATCCACTATGCCGCCACCAAGGCCGGGCTGATCGCCATGACCAAGACCCTGGCCACCGAATGGGCCGCGTTCGGCATCCGCGTCAACGCCATCATCCCCGGCGTCTCGGAAACAAGGCAACCGCTCGAAGCCTCTGGCGTGACGCTGGAAAATCTCCGCGAGCGCGGCAGCAAAGTACCGCTGGGCCGGGTCGGTCATCCCGATGACATCGCCGGCATGGTGGCCATACTCCTGTCGCCCGACGCCGCTTTCGTGACCGGTCAAAGCGTCGCCATCAATGGCGGGGCCATCATGCTGCCGTGATGGGTATGGCCTGAAATGAGGTCAGGCGGCGCCGCGTACCCTGTCAATGACAGTGCCGGCATCGGAAGGGCAGACATCGCCGCGCCACGCCACATGCCCGTCGGGCCGCACCAGTACCAGACGCTTTTCATAAACAGCCGTCAGGTCTTCGTCCGCGATATCAAGGACCGCGAGCGGCAGACCGCGATCGGCCGCCGCCTGCACAATTTCCCCGGCATCTTCGGGCGCGTTACCGAACCGCAGTAGCGTAAAATCCCGACCAAACCGGTCGAAGATGGTTTCGTCCTCCGCCACCCAGCCATGGGGGGCGCGGGATCCCGCCTGGGACGATTGGATTCCCTTTCGCATTTCCGCGGCGTCTGGTTCAGTGCCGTCATAAACACAGACCGGCGAATTTTCGAAAATGAACTGGACCTTGGTGAAGTCGGGAATGGTCAGATTACGAAGCTGCACGTTAGCGGCTTCCAGATCGTCCTTTGGAAAGACGTCTTCGACAGATCTGCTCCCGGGAAGGCCGACGATGTTGTGAAAAGACCGGGTGGATATTTCCACATTGTAGGCCGCCATGGGACGGCATTCGATTTCGTAGGAATCAAGCAATGCCGGGCCGCCCCATCCCTCGATCATGGCGGCCAGTTTCCAGCCCAGATTGACCGCCTCGCACACACCGGTATGCATGCCAAGCCCGCCGGTGGGTGAGACCTGATGCGCGGTATCGCCGGCGATAAACACATTGCTCCGGCGCAGATGCTCGGCAAGGTAATCCCGTCTCTCCCACGGCAGCACGGATAGAATTTCGTAGGGGAAATCGCGCCCGGCGAGGCGGCGGAGGTAGGAATCGGCATCGATCTCGCCTTCCTTGTGATCATAAATTGTCAGACGCCATAGTTCGCGCCCGTCGATGGCAATCATTTCACCCCAGCTGCCACTCTCGTCGATACATCGGTAAAACCGCGCCCACCCCTTGTCATGCAGCTCCGATAAATCCGGCGAGCGGAAGAAAATATTGATGCTGTTGGCGATACCGCCCAGACCACCCAGCTCGATACCCAACGCCTCACGGACCACCCCGCCGGGCCCATCGCAGCCCACGAGATAGCGGGCGGTCACGGTTTCCGTCGCGCCGGTGACGCTATCCACCAGATGGGCGTGAATTGTCTCACCCTCCTGTTCGAAACTTTCCAGCGCAGTGTTGTATCGCAATGTCACGCTGGGAAAGGATCCGGCAAGTTCCGCCAGGATCGGGTCGAAGTAGATTTGAGGGCAATGACACGGCCCTTCGGGGGTGTAATCAAGCGGTCCCCGTTCCTGATAGGACGGGACTTTCAGGCGCGCGATCTCATCGCCGGTGAGGCTTGTCAGATAAACGAAATCGAGCGTGTGGGTATTCGTCCAGACCGCATTGCGGACTTCTTCCGCGATCCCCCAGCGGCGGCAGAATTCCATGCCGCGGGTACTGACCTGGCTCATGCGGGGCACCGTCAGCTTGCCGTCGCGTTTCTCCACCAGGGTGCAGGGGATATCGCGCAGACCAAGCTCCACCGCCAGCGCCAACCCCACGGGACCGCCACCTGCAATCAAAACCGGTAAATTGGTATCCGACATAAGACCCCCGGCCGATCACACGTCCGGTCTCTTATAGGTCGGGTTTGGACCGCCCTTTTGAGATTTCAGATAGGAATCGATATCGCCCAGCGGATCCATCGCCCGGCGCATGCGCTGACCCACAAGCTGATCCACCTGAAGCGCCTGGGACATGGTCAGATCGCGACCCAGCTGGACGGTGATCTTCGCATGTTCGAGAGGCACCAGATGACGCGACGCGATCTCGCAGGCGATGCCGGTGGTCATGTCTTCAAGCTCCGCCGCGGGCGATACCATGGAGACAATTCCGAGCTGGTCGGCTTCAACACCGCTGATGTTCCGGCCGACGATCTGCAGATAAGCGAGCTTCTTGAGGGGCAATCCGCCCTTCATGAGCGTCGAGGTGACCAGCTGTCCAAAACTGCCGCGCAATATTTCCGGCATGCCGAGCTGGCAATCATCGGCGGAAAAGACGAGATCGTGGCAATTCACGATGCCAAAGGCGCCGCCGAGGCAATAGCCATGGATCTGCGCGATCATGATGCGCGGAAAATTCCGGACGGCTTCGGCGAGCTGGATGGTGGGCGTCGGCCGATCCCAATCGAGCAGCGGCCCGTCGCTGACACTGCGCAAAAAATTGAGATCAAGCCCGGAACTAAACACCTTGCCGGCGCCCTTGGTGATCACGACCTTGAGGTCGCGATCGGCGCGGATGATTTCCAGGGCTTCGAAGAACGCTTCGACCAGGGGCTCGTTCAGGCAGTTTCTTTTCTCCGGACGGTTCAGAATAATCCGCGCCACCCCATCATCTTCCAGACGTTCCAGAATCAGTTCCGGCCATTCCTTCAGCGTGATCCATTTTGCTGTCATTCTTTCTCTCCCCGTTCCCGGACAGTGCCGGTGCTTTTCTAAAGTTTTTTCAAGAACCCCAGGAATATGCCCGCCAGATCGGCTTCCTTTGCATCCCAATCCTCAAAGGGTGTGGTGTCCACGTCGAGAATCTCATCCATCAGGGTATGAATTTCACTGCCAGCGATGAAACCCTGGGCAGTGTCCGCGACGGCCGGCGGATGGGTGTTGTCATTGCCGCGCACGATGCAGGTGGGTACCGATATGGACCGCAATTCCGCTTCGGTAACCCCCAAAACCGGCAGCTCGGCCCCGGCTTCAAAAAAGGCATCCCAGTGGGACATGACAGATATGAAGTGATCGGAATCCATCGCCATCAGGCGATCGCGATTGGACGGATTATCGGCGATGCGCTCGGCGAACTCCTCGCTCTCGCAAATGGCCGCCATGCCGCCGTCACGGGCGGTTCTGATGTGCTGGCCATAGTATTTTTCGGAAAGCCTCGTGGCGGCAAACCGACCGCCAGTGACCCGCCACAACAACAAGGCGCTGACAGCCTCGGGATGACGCAAAGCAAGCAAAAGCGACAATCGGCATCCCGATGAACTGCCGCCGGCGATGACCGGCAGGGCATCCAGCTGGGTCAGCAGCTCATAAAGATCGTCGGCCCAGATTTCATATTCGGACTGGTCGCCTTCGATCACCACATCGGACTTGCCGCAGTTGCGGCGATCGAAGATGACGACCCGGTTTCCCCCGGCGGCGATCCGCTGCGCCAGAGATCGCCCACTTTCCATATCGTTGCGCCCCCCGGGAGACAACGCCACCCATGGGCCACTACTACCCAGCACATCGTAGTTCATGGAAATGCCGCGTACGGTCGCTATGGGCATGTGTCAGCCCCTTCTTCAATTGGCCAATTGCCTTCATACTACCCCATCGGTCTCAGCCGGGAAGCCCGGCACAACATTGTTTATGAGGGAGAATGAAATGAGCCTAGAGGTCCGCCGTATCGTGACGGGGCATGATGACAACGGCAAAGCCATCGTCGAAATCGACGAAATTTCCAAGAACGTTGTGAACAAGCGCCCCGGCCAGTATTCGACGGTCGTGTGGGCGACCAATAGCTTCCCGCCGGACATGGACACCGACCAGGATATTTCCGCCGATATCACGACGACCACCATACCGGACGGCGTAGTCTGCCGTATTTCCCGGTTTGACCCGGGCGTCGCGCCAAGGGTTCATCGCACCTCGTCGGTTGATTACGCCATCGTGCTGTCAGGCGAAATGGATATGGAGCTGGATGATGAAACCGTCAAACTCAAAGCCGGTGATGTGGTTGTCCAGCGCGGCACCATCCACAACTGGATCAATAACGGCACCGAGCCCTGCATGATGGCGTTCATCCTGATCGACAGTAAAATGCCCATCCGCAACGGCGAGCGTCTCGACCCGCACGGGTAATCACATCGCCGCTGACGATTGCTTATTTTTAACGCACAATTGCCCGACCTGTTTGGGGAGATAATAAAATGGGAATTCAACGAATTGAGTCGCTCGTTTTCGGCGCCGACAGCGTTGCGGACGCAACCCGGTATTTCGACGATTGGGGTCTCGAAGCGACATCCCACGACGACACGGGAACGGTCTTTACCCTGCCCGAAAACCAGACCATCGTGATCCGGCAGGCCGATGATGGCAGCCTGCCGGCGGCACCGGATGGCGCCAATACACTGAGGGAAACCATCTGGGGCGTGGACACACAGGAAAACCTCGATGCCATACGGGTGGAACTGTCGAAGGACCGGGACGTCACCACCGACAATGACGGCACGCTGCATTCCCGCGACGATGCCGGCTTCGCCATCGGTTTCCGGGTCTGGAACCGCACACCCGCGGGCGTTAACGCGCCGCTGATCAACATGAACGATCAGAACACCCGGCTGGATTTACCGGTTGATTATGATCGGCGGGCCCGCCCTCTCCGTATCGGGCATGTGGTTTTTCACGTGACAGCCGATAACTGGAAAGAAATAAGCGCATTTTACCAGAATCGGCTGAAGTTCCGGCTCTCCGAGCGGGCCGAGGACACCGGCGATTTCATGCGCTGCGAAGGGTCGCAGGATCACCACAATCTGTTTCTCGCGTATCGGATGAACAAGGCCGCCTTCAATCACATCGCCTTCGAGGTCAAGGATTTCGATGAGATTATGCTGGGGGGCGACCACATGAAGAAACAAGGCTGGGAACCCGCGACGAAGCCCGGACGCCACATCATGGGATCCAACATGTTCTGGTATTTCCACACGCCATGCGGCGGGCGCACCGAGTACTTCGCCGACATGGACCGGTTGACCGAGGACTGGAAGCCACCGGTCTGGGAAAAGAACCCGGGCTATGCCATGTGGGTCATGGAATAACAAACAGGAAATATGGGGAGAATACGAAATGGGAAGCGGCACCAGACCACAAGTCATCGCCATCGAAGAGCACTATCTCGACCAGGATGTAGACGCCAAGGTCAACAAGCAGGCCGGCGGCGGCGAAGACACCCGCAAACGGCTGCTCGATCTAGGCGAGCTGCGCCTTCGGGAAATGGATGAAGCCGGCATCGATATGCAGGTGCTGTCCCATTGCCCCCCCGGCGCGCAGGCCTTCGATCCCGACGAAGCCATCGAACGCGCCCGGGGCGTCAACAACCGGCTCAATGACGTGGTTCAAGGGAGACCCGACCGGTTTGCCGCCTTCGCCAGCCTGCCCACCCGCAACCCCGATGCCTGTCCCGACGAACTGGAACGCTGCGTCAAGGAGCTTGGCTTCAAGGGCGCCATGCTCCACGGGCTGACTGACGGAAAGTTTCACGACCTTCCGGAATTCTGGCCCATCTTCGCCAAGGCGGAGGAACTCGATGTGCCTATCTATATTCACCCCGGGCGGCCACATCCTGCCGTGATCGAGGCCTATTACAAGGAATATGCCGAGAAATACCGCTCCATCCTGTCAGCCGGCTGGGGCTTCACGGTAGAGACCGCCACCGCCGGTGTTCGGCTGGTTCTCAGCGGCGTACTGGACAAGCATCCGGATGTGAAAATCATTCTCGGCCACATGGGTGAAGGGCTGCCGTTCCTGCTGTGGCGGATCAATCATTCCTTCCGGAAATTGTCGCGCCCGGAAGGACAGGATGTCGCCTTCCGCGACCTGTTCTGCAAGCATTTCTACATCACCACCAGCGGCAATTTCTCCGACCCGGCGATGCTGTGCAGCGTGATGGAGATGGGTGTCGACCGCATCCTGTTCTCAATCGACTGGCCGTATGTGGAAAATACGCCCGGCACGGAGTGGATGGACGGTATTTCGCTCAGCCCGGATGACAAGGCCAAGATCTACAACGGCAATGCCAAGAAGCTGCTGAAGATGTAGGCAAGAACGGGCGGGTCTTAGACCCGCCCCTACATCCGGATATTTATTGTAGGGGCCGATCTTAGACCGGCCCGTCTTCGTTTTAAGGCAGTGGCAGGAGTATCTCTTCGTCCAGCGGGACCTGCATATCGACGGCGGCCAGCAGAATGGCGGTCGCCGCGTAACTGCCCATATTGGCGAGCAGATCGATCAGCTTCTGTTCGCCAAAAGTCTCCCGCACCCGGGCGAACAGCTCGGAAGACAGCTTATGCTCCCGGAACAGCTGGCGGCCGACTTCGATAACCAGCGCTTCGGTCTCATCCAGCCCGTCCACCGGCTTGCGGTGTTTGATCACGTCGATGGTCTCCGGCGATACGCCGACCCGTAATCCAACCCGCTCATGCTGTTGCCATTCGAACTGGCTGTCATGTTCACGCGCCGATGTCAGGATGGCTATCTCCCGAATTTTGGGCTCAAGGCCGGTTTCGTGGCGAAGATAGCGTGCCGCCGGCCGAGCAAGCTCGGCGAGAATTGAGCTGTGCAGCCTTACACCACCGGGACCCCTCATACCCGCATGGGTGTCTCCATCGGGGTCGTTATGCATATCGAATAACTCTTTCGCCCCCTCGGTCAGATTCTCGCGTTTGACCAATGGCAGACGGCACCAGGATTCCTCATGCACATCGCTCGGAAATTCTCGCTTACTCATCCAAAGTCTCCCTTTACCTATCGATTATTGTTCCCGCAACACAGCTTCGATCAGCGCGAGCGCACCGGTGGCGAACTGCCACATATTAGCTTCCCGATCCGGGCTGCCGGTTTCCAGTGTCGTCGCCCGTTCCACCGGGCCGGCGACGGCAAAGCACGCGTGGCCGGCATCATCGCCATAGCGATTTCCGGTCGGGCCCGTGGCCCCTGTTTCGCAGATGCCCCAAGTGGTGTCGAACCGCTCGCGGACGATGCGCGCCATGATAAGCGCGTATTCCTCGGTGGACGCCCGCATGGTCACCACTTCCTCCGGCACATCCATCAGGCCGCGCCGCGCATCACGGGTATAGACCACGCCGCCGGCGACAAAATAATTGGACGCGCCGGGGATGGACAACAACGACGCCGACACAAGACCGCCAGCGGAGGATTCCGCGATGGCAATGGTTTCTCCCCGTTCCTTCAGCAGTGCGCCGACGCTGCTTCCCATCGATGTAAGCTTATCCATTCTATTCTCCCTGTGCCGGTTGGGCGGATTTTTGCATCCAAGCAAAATACAGCGTCACGACGACTGCCAAGGCAATCATGGGCAACGCCACGTAATTGACCATTGCCCAACTGAAATAATGCAAAAGCTGGCCGGCCGAAAGAGCCGCCACCGCAGCCGTACCATAAATGATGAAGTTCACCCATCCCTGGACCTTGGCCCGTTCGGACGGCGTGTGAGCCTCAGCCAGCAAGGAAGTACCGGCGGTAAAGGCAAAATTCCACCCGACACCCAGCAACGCCATGGACGACCAAAAGAGAAACACCGTGTTTCCGGCCAACGCTATGGGCACGCAAAGGCCGAGCATGATCAGCCCCATCATGATGATCTTGATCTCACCCCATCGTTTGATCAGCGATCCGGTAAAGAACCCCGGCGCGAACATACAGATGGAGTGCCACTGAATGACGAAAGCCGTGTCATCGAACGGGTGGTTCGCGTGATGCATGGCGAGCGGCGTGGCGGTCATCAACAGATTCATTACCCCCTGCCCGATGGTCGCCGCCATAACGGCGACCATAAACACCGGCTGGCGCATGATCTCGCGCATGGGCCGACCGGTATGTGCCGCCTCCTTCGGCGACAAATTGGGTATATCCACAAAAAGCACGACGATGGACGACAGCAGCGTGATCAATATCAGGAACAGATAGGGGCCAAGAAACAGGGTGGGCAGGAACAAATCCTTACTGAGTTTGGCAATTTCCGGCCCGGCAAAACCCGCGACCACGCCCGCCGCCAGCACCCAGGAGATGGCCTTGCTGCGAAACGCCGCCGAGGCCACATCGGTCACGGCAAACCGGTAATGCTGCGCAAACCCGGCAGAGGCACCAAATAACAGCGTCCCAAACGCAAACAACCAGAAATCCGCCGCCAGCACGCCATACATACAGACCACGCCGCCCAGCGCGCCAATGATTCCGCCGATGACAAATCCGTTCTTGCGACCGATGCGCCGCATCAGGAGGGCGGCGGGCAAGGTCAGAAGGGCCGTGCCCACGATCACCAGCGCGTGGGGCAGGGTCGCCAGCGATTTATCGACCGCGATGGAATAGCCAATCAGCGGAGAGGTCGCGACTATCAGTGACCGCCCGGTACCAAACAACATCTGACAAGTGGACAACACGGCCACATTTCGCTGATCGCGGGTCAGGGCCGGCATCAGTTAATTCTCATAGTAATGGCAGACATCAACTCGACACACGTTCAACCTTGTTCACCCGGCCGCTCCTCGCGCCACAGACCGAACTTGGTCTGCATGGGCCTGTCGGACACGCTGAACAGGATTGCATCCTCCGATGCCTGATGCCGATGCGACCGCCAACCGGGAATGACAAACAGATCGCGCGGACCCCACTCGATTGTCTGGTCTTCAACAACAGTCTTCCCACGACCTTCAACCACGCAATAGATCGCGCTCTCGGTGGTCCGCAAAGGCGCACCATCGAACCCCTTGGGCAGCAGCTGCATAAAGGCGCCCATGGTGGGAATGGCGTGATCGCCGGTGGTGGGGTTGGAATATTGCATCTTGAGGCCGTCGCAGGGATCCCAGCGCTCGGCTTTTCGCATGGCCTCCAACGCCTCCCGGCTTCGCGCATAGGGATAATTAAAGACCGGCGAGTTTAAATTCTCCGGCTTAAAGCCCACCGGAAGCATGCCGGCGCCAAATCGCGCGGCGGCATCGCCATCCGGCCGGCTGATCTGCTGCTGAGGCGCCGGGTAATTCTCCCGAAAGACCGTATCCAGGAGATCGACAAGCGGTGTATCGAGCACATCGAGCCACACCACCGGCACGTCCCCCTCATTGGCGTGATCGTGCCAGCACCAGTTGGGTGTAATGACGAAATCGCCCGGGTGAAGCCAGGTCCGTTCGCCATCGACCGAGGTGTAGGCGCCAGTGCCTTCGATGACGAACCGGATGGCCGTCTGGGTATGGCGGTGACAGGGTGCGATCTCGCCGGGAAGCACCAGCTGCAATCCGGCATAAAGGGTATTGGTCACCTTCATGTCACCGTGGAAGGCCGGGTTTTCCAGCACCAGCACGCGGCGAAACGCTTCTTCGGCGGTCACGATGTCGCCGGATTCCGCCAGATCGCCGCGCAAGCCATCATAATGCCAAAGCGCGGCCTCGGCTGGCGATTTCGGTTTGGTTAGATCAACGCCCCGGCGGCCCACCCACAAAGCCGCCAGATTGTCGGTACGAAGACGTTCATGAAACGCCAATTGATCGTCTGTGGAATTTCCCGAAGTCATGCGCGATCCGCTAAATATTCGCTATTTTCTCGCATTGTGCCGTTGTCAGAACAGGGTGACCCGACTTACCTTAGGCGTCAATCTCATACAGTGAATTCAATGATCAGGCAGAGGGGAACAATATGAAAATTCTTTATTTCGATGACTTCAAGCTGGGGGTCGTGAAGGGCGAAAACGTGGTCGATGTCTCCGCGGTGGTAAGCGATATTCCGAACACCGGACCGCATAATTTGATTAACGGGCTGATCGAAAAATTCGACGATTACCGGAAACCGATCGAAGACGCCGTCGCCGGCGCCGATGGCGTACCGCTTTCAAGTGTCCGCATCCGCCCACCGCTGCCCAAGCCCTACAACATCGACTGCATGGCGGTAAATTACATGGAAGACGGCACGCGCGACGCGCCGGCGCCCATCAATGCCTTTTTCAAATCACCCAATGCCGTCATCGGCGATGGCGATACCATGGTGCTGCCCGATATTCCGGCCACTATCTTCGAAGGGGAAGCGGAAATTGCCCTGGTGATCGGCAAACGGGCGTCCAACGTCAGCGCCGCCGACGCCATGGATTACGTGTTCGGCTACACCAATTTCATCGACGGCTCGGCCCGCGGATTGCTGCCGCCGGGCAACACTTTCTATCAGATGAAAGCGCGCGAAACTTTTGCCCCCATCGGGCCCTACATCGTGACCAAGGACGAGATCGCCGATCCGCAGAAACTGCAGGTCACACTGAAGAACAACGGCACGGTGATGCAGAGTTTCAACACCGATGACATGGCCCACAAGATCCCGCGCTGCATCGAATTCGTGAGCTCCATCCATACGCTGGAACCAGGCGACATTCTTGCGACCGGCACCAACCACCGTGGCCTCAATCCCTTCATGGACGGCGATAAGGTCGAGCTGGAAGTGGAAGGATGCGGCACCCTGACGCTCCATATCAAAGACGATCTCAAACGCACCTGGGACCGCGTGACGCGGTTGCAGCATGCCGACAGCGGCGCGGACGGCGTACAGACCCCGCAACGGACCGGGAAATACGCACCAAGCTGACGGGCGGTCACCGTAAATTGTGATGTAAATTGTGACGTAAATTTTGCCGATTCTTAGCGGTTCACTGGCATGATGAAGAGAACAAGCTAGACGGAAGCCCTTTTCATCATGCCAGGACGGCCCGATCACTTCGACCTCGCCATCATCGGTGGCGGCATCAATGGTGCCGGCATTGCCTGTGATGCCGCGGGGCGCGGCTTAAAGGTCCTCCTGGTAGAGGCCGGCGATCTGGCCGGGGCGACCTCCTCCGCCAGCTCCAAGCTGATTCATGGCGGGTTGCGGTATCTGGAACAGTGGGAGTTCCGGCTGGTCCGGGAAGCGCTGGCGGAGCGGGAAATTCTGTTGGCCAAGGCGCCTCATATTATCTGGCCGCTCCGTTTCGTGTTGCCCCATGTGGCCTCGCTGCGGCCCCGCTGGATGATCCGGGCCGGTCTGTTTCTCTATGACCATCTATCGAGCCGCACCACAATCCCCTCATCGCGATCGCTTAATCTGACAAACGACAAGTCCGGCCAACCGTTGAAGGACAGCTTCAACCAGGGTTTCGCCTACTGGGATTGCTGGGTCGATGATGCGCGGCTGGTGGTTTTGAATGCCCGGGCAGCGGCTAATAAAGGCGCCGACATCCGAACCCGCACCCGCTTCCTGTCGGCCAGCGCCGAGTCGGGCCGGTGGACACTGACCCTTCGCGATGAAGACACCGGCGAAACCGGTAACGTCGCTGCCCGCGCCATAGTCAACGCGGCAGGACCATGGGTCGATCAGGTGTTGCAATCAGCCAACGGCGGCCACACCCGACCTGGTAACACCAAGAGAGCGCGGCTCGTAAAAGGAAGCCATCTCGTCATTCCCCGTATCGAAGGCGCGGACGACGCCTACATCCTTCAGCATTCGGACGGCCGGGTGGTCTTCGTGTTGCCCTATGAAGACCGGTATTCACTGGTCGGGACCACCGACATCCCGTTTAACGGCGATGCCGCCGCTGTTTGTATCGATTCCGACGAAATCGATTATCTTTTGGGAACAACGGCAGCCTTTTTCGCCAACGTGCCCGGCAAGGAAGAAATCGTCTGGAGCTATAGCGGCGTCCGCTCTCTGTTTGATGATGATTCCGGCGCATCGGCCTCCAAGGTAACGCGGGACTATCATCTGGATCTCGCAAACGGAAGCGACCACCCACCGATCCTGTCGGTTTTTGGCGGCAAGATAACGACCTATCGGTGTCTGGCGGAAGAAGCACTCGGCAAGCTCAGCCCGGTCTTTCCGACCATGGGGCGTTCCTGGACGGCCGACCAGACCCTGCCGGGGGGCGACCTGCCGGGCGGTGGGTTTGAAGCGTTGCTCGACGCCTTGGTGCGGCAATATCCAGGGCTCGATCCCGTCACCGTGGCGCACATTGCACGGCGTCATGGCACCCTGACTTCCGACGTGCTGGGAGACGCCAACATTGTGCAGGATTTGGGGACATCCGTGGGAGCCAATCTCTATGAACGGGAAATTCTCTATATGAAGGATCACGAATGGGCGCGCACCGCCGACGATATCCTGTGGCGCCGCACAAAAGCAGGCGTGAACCTCACCACTGACCAAAAAGAAGCCGCTGTTTCGGCGATTGACGCGCTTTTATGACGAATATGATCCCGCTCGCTGACTGGCCGGCACAGGACCGCAAAACTATCGCGGGAATTTTCACCGATATCGACGACACCCTGACGGAAAACGGCCGCATTGCCGCCAGCGTTTACAATGCCATGGAGCGGTTACAAAGCGCGGGACTGCTGGTGATACCCATCACCGGACGCCCCGCCGGCTGGTGTGACATGATTGCCCGTACCTGGCCCGTCGATGCGGTGGTCGGCGAGAACGGCGCATTCTATTTCCAATATGACGGGGTCAATCGCCAGATGGTTCGGCGTTATATGGAAACCCCTGAAAAGCGAAGCGAGAACCAGCACCGCCTGAATACAATTCGCGATGAGGTTCTGGCGGCGGTTCCCGGGGCCGCCGTCGCCGCGGATCAAGCCTACCGGGAGAACGATCTCGCCATCGATTTTGCCGAGGATGTTGCCCCCCTGAGCGAGGGTGAAATCGACCGGATCGCCAGCATATTCGAAAAACACGGCGCCATGGCTAAAGTCAGCTCAATTCACGTCAATGGCTGGTTCGGCCAATACGACAAGCTGGTGATGACCAAATTGCTGATGTCCGAGGTTTTTTCGGTCGATGTCGATGAGGAGCGCCAAAGGTTCGTCTTTATCGGCGATTCACCCAACGATGCGCCCATGTTCGCGTTCTTTTCCGACGCGGTGGGTGTGGCCAATCTTCGCGATTTCACCGACCGATGCGCGGCGTTGCCGCGATGGATTACCAGCAACACCCGCGGTGACGGGTTTTGCGAACTGACGGAGGCTCTTCTGGCCGTCAGATGATGGCGTGGCGAATCTTCGCCGACACCCATTCGCTGACGATTACAGTCGCTACGATCACGATCAGTATGAGCGACACGCGGGTCCAGGCGAGGTTCATGATGGACCCGTTGAGCTGAAGACCAATGCCGCCGGCGCCCACCAGACCCAGGACCGTCGATTCCCGAATATTGATATCCCATCGAAACACCGAGATACCCGCGAAAGCCGGCAGCACCTGGGGCACGACACCATAGGCCACGGCCTGAGTCTGGGTGGCCCCCGTCGCTGTCACCGCTTCCACCTGCTTTTCATCGATTTCCTCGATCGCTTCATAGAGAAGCTTGGCGCAAAAACCGATGGATCGCAGTCCGATGGCAATGATGCCGGCAAAGACACCGGGCCCGACCACGGTGACCAGCATCAGGGCCCAGATCAGCGAATTGATCGACCGCGACGAAACGATGATGAAGAGCGCGATCGGCCGCACGAATTTCCGGCTTGGCGTGGTGTTCATCGCCGCGCAATAAGCCGTCGGCACAGCCAGGATAAGAGCAAGTACCGTCCCCAGTGTCGCGATATTGATCGTATCCCATACCGCGCGCCAGATTTCGGGAAAATAGCCCAAATCCGGTGGAATCATGCGGCTTCCGAGATCGCCTGCCTGAGTCGGGGAATCATAAACGAATTCCCACATGGTCACCTGGGAGATCAGCTGCCAGCAGGCAACGAAGAGGGCGACGGCAACCAGCCACCCACCCCAGACCAGAAGATTCAGCCGCGTCGAACGGCGCTGCCAGATTTTAGTGTCGTCCTGTGTTGTCACTGGCATCGTTACTGGACCCATCTTCGAACGTAGCCGGAGGAATATTCGACCATCATCACGATGGCGATGATCACCAGCAAAATAGCGGCCGCCGAATCAAATTCGTACCGATCGAAGGCGGTCGTGAGCGTCGCTCCTATCCCGCCGCCACCAACGATTCCGACAACGGCGGATTCACGGAAATTGATATCGAAACGATAGAGACCCAGCCCGATCATTCGAGGCATGACCTGCGGCTGGACACTATAGTTGAGCCATTGGAACCAGTTGGCGCCGGTCGCCTTGACGGCTTCCGCCTGGCCCGGCTGCATGTTCTCGATATCTTCGGCCAGAAGCTTGCCGTAAAACCCCACCGTCGCGACCGACAACGTCACAAATCCGGCGAACGGTCCAAAACCAAACAGCTTGACGAAGAAAATGGCGAGGATGATCTCCTGAAAACTGCGGGAGACGGCGAGTATGCCGCGGCAAAAATAATAGACCGGCGCCGGCGCCAGATTTTTCGCCGCGCCAAGCCCCACCGGAATGGAAATCGCGATACCCACGACCGTCGAGGTTACGGTCATCCACAGGCTTTCATAAATCCCCTCGACGATGGCGTCCCAACGGGAGACGAAATCAGGGGGAAAGAAAGCGGCGATAAACTTTTGTCCACGGGGCAGGCCATCCAGTACCCGGCCCCAATTGACGTCGAGTGTCCCGAAGGCAAGGGCCAGATAAACCGCGAAACCAATACCAAGAAGCCAACGCGTCCGCGGATTGGCGATAAAAGGTGGCTTTCGCCAAGTGCGGGAGGGGGCGGTTACGCTGGACATTAAATGCCGGCCTAGGTCAATCCCGCGAGGCGGTCACGGTCAGGATTTGGCGGCTGGGATTCCGCCGGAGCAACGCCGTCGTCAACTATCTCCTCACCATCGTCTTCGTCTTCGACCACGCTGACCGTCGCTTCCCAATCCTCTTCCCCATAAATCTGGGTCAAAACATCCGACGTAAGACCATCAGGCGGGCCGTCATAGACAATTTCACCCAATTGCAGACCGACGATCCGTTCGGCAAACATCTGGGCAAGCAGGACATCATGGATATTGATGATGGCCGACAATCCGCGCTCCTGACAGAGTTCGCAGATCAGCCGCATTATTTGCCGGGAGGTTTTGGGATCGAGTGATGCCGTTGGCTCATCGACCAGCAAAAGTTCGGGGTTCTGGATAAGAGCGCGGCAAATACCAACCCGTTGCCGTTGGCCGCCGGACAGTTCGTCGGCCCGCTTATCCACCATGTCCGCGAGACCGACACGTTCGAGTAATCGGAAGGCTTCAGCGATATCGGTTTCGGGAAACTTTCTCAACCAGCTGCGCCAGAAACCCACATAGCCCAATCGACCGGACAGAACGTTTTCCATTACAGTGAGCCGTTCCACCAAGGCATATTCCTGAAAGATCATCCCGATCCGCCGGCGCGCCAGACGGAGCTGGCGGAAACCAAGGGTCGTCAGTTCCAGATCATTCAGCGTGACACTTCCCGAGGTCGGCTCGACCAGTCTGTTCACACAGCGGATCAATGTCGATTTACCGGCCCCGGACGGCCCGATGAGCGCCATGACCTGGCCATCGGGAATGTCCAGTGTCACGCCCTTTAGCGCCCGGTCGCCGGTCGTATATTGCTTAACAAGATCGACGAGCTTCAGCATGAACCTGACCTATGGCTGAATGCAGCGATTACCGCCCGCTCACCCCTCATTAAAACGAGGCCGGGTGAGCGAACGACAATCTATGCCGGACTACTTACAGCTATATTTGACGCCGTTAGCGGCATCGATCTTGCGGATCACGTCCCAGTCATGCTTGTGACTGATGGAAACGAAGCGGCCTTCTTTCTTGAATTCCTTCTGAAGATCGGAGCCCGCCCATTTGAACGTAAAGAACGCCTGCTTGATTTTTGCAACCAATTCAGGATGCAGATTGTGCGCATGGCCGTAGCCGGTGGTTGGGAAGGTCTGCGACCGGTAAATCGTCCTGATCTGAGACTTCTTGATCACATTGCGGTCGAGTATACGCTTGAGAACCGAGTTCGCGATGGCTGCGGCCTCATAATCCTTGTTGGCAACGCCGAGGATGGAATTGTCATGCTTGCCCGAGAACGCCGTACCAAAATCCTTCTTGGCGATCAGACCGAATTCGGATTTCAGAATAGCGGACGGCGCCTTGAAGCCCGAATTCGACGTGGGAGACGTGAAGGCAAGCTTCTTGCCCTTGAGATCGGCCGGCGATTTGATGCTGCTATCGGCCGGAACGATAATCTCCATCTCATAGCCGAACGAGCCGTCTTTTGAGGCCATCATGGCGAAAGGAACGAACCCGGCGCAGGCGACGGCGACCGGGTTACCGCCGGTATTCACGCCGGCGATATGCAGACGGCCCGACCGCATGGCTTCGTATTGCGCTGCGTATGACTGAACAGGAAAGAACACCACCCGCTTGCCGGTGACCTTGGCCATATGATTGACGAACCCATCCCAAACTTTCTTGTACACAGCGGGATCTTCAACCGGTGTATACGAAAAGATAATGGTGCTTGGATTGTTCCATTTCTTGGAATCCAGCGGCAAATCCGCTGTCAGATTGCCGTCGATGTCACAATAGCGTTTATCGAGAAAGCTGCGTGCGCAATCGGCCGCGTTCGCAGCCGTGGGTACCGCCGAGCCGACGGTCCAAAGAAACATCGCCGTAACAACAACTGATAAAATGGATCTCGCTTTTGACATTGAATTCCCCTTTTAATTATTTGGCCTCAGTCAATATGATGTTCCGCCAAATTCGAGTGTGCCCACAAATGAGGAATAGGAACAATGGTGTCTCGGCAAAGTGACGCGAAAGATATCCACAGCTAGACGTATGGTTGTAGGGAGCCTAACGGTCCTATAGGGTTTTCCATGTGACAATCGGAAAACAAATGAGTTTTGGTTTTCCATCAAAACAATTGGGGGGAGACATGAGAAAATTAGGCATCACACTCGCCAGCGTGGCGGGCTTCACATTTTTCGCTACAGCCGCTGCGTCAGCGGCCGAATTGAAAATACTGACCAGTTGGAACAAAAATATCTGGCCGACCTACGTGGTGCTGGACACCTTCGTCAAAAACATCGCTAAAATCGGCGGCGACAAAATCAAAGTCCGCATAAGCGGCCCGGAAGTCGTTCCCGGCTTCCAGCAATTGCAACCGGTAAAAGCCGGCGTGTTCGATATCCTGTTTACCCATGGCGTCTACCACATGGGATCCAAGGGGCTGGCGGCCAGTGCCGATGCCATGAATTCCGATCCCGTCGGCAAGCGGACGTCCGGCGTCTGGGATCATCTCGACAAGTTTTATCAGAACACCCATGGGCTGAAGCTTCTTGCCATCTCGCCCAACAGCACCAAGGGCTATCACATCTTCCTCAAGAAACCGATCGAGGGTGGTAACTGGAAGGGCCGCAAGATCCGCGGTACCCAGCCCTACCATGGCGTCATCAAGCTGTTCGGTGGCGAGCCGGTGGTCATGCCCGGTTCGCAGGTCTATTCCGCCCTTGAGAAAGGTGTCGTCGATGGCGCTGCCTGGCCGGCTGCAGGCATGCTCAGCATGAAGCATTTTGAAGTAGCCAAATACAAAGTCCGGCCGACCTTCGGGACCTCTACCCTGCCCATCCTCATGAACATGGCGAGTTACAAGAAGCTCACCAAGGAGGAGCAAAACATCCTGCTCATGGCCGGCAAGATGACCGAACTGGAGATGCCCTGGATCGGCGATCGGATGCAGGCCGAGGAAGACGCCAAGCTCGCAAAGCTTGGGGTCAAAATCACGCACATCCCGGCCGACAAGGTAGCGGAAATGCGTAAGGCCTTTGCCGTCGGCATCTGGGAGTTGGGTGAAAAATGCTGCGGTGCGGCCGCCAAGCAAATGCGGGCTATGGCAGTGAAAGCAGGCCTTTCACCCGAGTGAACCGATTGTAACTGTCTGAAGCTGTGCTGTGACGACGCGGAGTCGTCACAGCCGGTTTCAATTGCTGCTGTTCGTCGGGTTACCAGTGAAGGCATCATGAAAATCCTCACCACACTTACGCGATGGCATGATGGCCTGACACAGCTCGGCTATTATCTCGGCTGTCTGGCACTGGCGATCATTTTCGGCTCTTACATCATCGAGGTGTTTGGCCGCTATTTCTTTAATGCGCCGCAATGGTGGGCGAGCGAGGCGGTGTCCTACTCGCTGTGCGCCGGCACCTTTCTCATGATGCCTTATGTGACCTGGAAAAAGGGTCATGTGGCCGTGGCGCTCATCTTCGACATATTACCAAAACCGGCCGTGCGTTGGGCGGTCTGGATTACCTACCTGATGGGATTCGTGGCGTGCGGGTTCGCTACCTGGATTACGTTTGACGAAACCCTGAGGCAATGGATCAACGACGTCCATATCATGGCCGTCAAGCCGGTGCCCAAATACCTGGTCTCGGTATTTATTCCGTTCGGATTTGCCAGCTCGACACTCCATTTCATGCGGCTGCTGGACTGGCGGGCCATTGATCCCGACACCGCCGGCGCCCTGGGCGGCTTTGGAGAAAGCTGAATCATGGGCTGGGAAGCGATTCTGATCACGGCCATCCTGCTTTTGCTCGCGGCCTTCATGACCGGCGCGCCGTTGTTTGTCGCTTTTCTCGCCATCAACCTTGCCGGAGTGGCGGTCTTTCTGGGCCAGGCCGGCTTTGGCATGGTGGCCAATTCCATCTTCGATACGGCCAACTATACGGATCTCGCCACCATCCCGCTGTTCGTCCTGATGGCGGAGATCCTGTTCCGCTCGGGATCGGTCGATATCCTTTTTGATGCGGTCGACAAGCTCGTGGGCCGCATGAAGGGCCGCCAATATGTTCTGACCATATCGCTGTCCACGGTGTTTGGCGCTTTATCCGGGTCGGGGATGGCGGTGGCGGCCATGCTGGCCCGCACGCTTTTCCCCACCATGCGCAACCGCGGCTATGACACCAAACTCGCCATCGGCAATATGCTGGCGGGCGCCAGCCTGGCTCCCATTATTCCGCCCAGCGTCCTCGCCATCGTCATCGGGACCCTGTCCAATACATCCATTGCCGGGCTGCTGATCGGCGGGATCATACCGGGGCTGGTGCTCGCGACGCTTTTCCTCATCTACACAATGACCCGGGTAAGGCTCAATCCAAAACTGGCGCCGGACGATAACGATGACGCCGCACCGCGGGTTACGGCGGCCGAGAAAGTCCGGGCGGTGATAAGCTGTTTTCCCTTCGCCCTGATCATCTTTTCGGTCATGGGCTTCATCATGTTCGGCATCGCGACGCCGTCCGAGGCGGCGGCGACAGGTGTGCTGGCGGCACTGATAACGGCGGCCTATTACCGACGGCTGGACTGGTCCCTGATTATGGATTCGCTGGGCACCTCGGCTTTCATCACCAGTATGATCCTGCTCATCATGGCAAGCTCGCGGATGTTCAGCCAGCTGCTCGCCTTTACCGGCGCCACCACCGAGCTGACCAACCTGATCGTCGCGCTGGGCTGGCATCCCATGATGATGCTTTTCGTGATGATGCTGATCCCGTTTATTCTGTGCATGTTCATCGATCAGATCGCGCTCATGCTGGTGGTCATTCCCATATACCAGCCGCTGCTGGGAACCTTGGGATTCGACCCCATCTGGTTTTGGCTGATCATGCTCTTGAACGTGACGGTCGGCGGCATATCGCCGCCCTTTGGCTATGTCCTCTTTGCTTTCCAGGGAGCTGCCGATCGGGTGACCATTGGCGAAGTCTTTAGCGCTTCCTGGCCGTTTGTCGGATTGTTCCTGCTGGGCATGGTGGCGCTGGCCGCCTTCCCGCAGCTCGTGACTTTCCTGCCAGGGCTGCTTTAGGATCCCGCCTGCTGCGTCGCCGCCTTGCCGGAGCGCCGGCCAACGCGTCAGAGAGGTGGCAGTTTGAGATCGTAGCCCTGCTCGTAATGCAGATAGATCCCGTCGAAATAGAACCAGCGCATGTGAGCACTCTCACGGGCATATTTGATGGCCATGTCCTGCATTTCCCGCGTCGTGCAATGGCGAAGCAGCGCCTCGAAGCCGCGCTCGCCATGTTCCACATCCACTTCGGAATGGAGCCAGAAATGCTCGATATCCTCTTCTTCGTATTTATAAATGTCGCGCAGGGCCGGCAGGATTTTGCCGTACAGCATGGGCGACTGGGATTCGGTGCCCACGCGGCTTGCCGCGATTCCGCAATACCACGGCTGCTTTTCCCCCACATAGACCAGCCAGTCGGCCCAGGCCCGGGTGGTGGGCAGGCCGGGGCTTGCCTTGACCGCATCGATATCGGCACCGTTGATCTGGGCGAATTTCAAGATGATGGAGAGATGCGGTTTTTCGTCGTCGTTTTCCTCCATATGGTTCTCCAACTGCAGCCTGATGACGTCCTTGGGCGCGTTGGAGCACATGGGGAAGTTCCATCGGGTGGCGTTCTTGATCCAGTGCCAGTGTTCGACGGCGATGCCCATCAGACAATTGCGGCTCAGCTCCCCGGCGGCCCATTTTTCGGTCATAGGGTGGTTGGCGCAATGCCGCGACAAGACCGCGTCTTCCAGCGCCTTGCGGAAATTTCCAGATTCACTCATCGGCGTGCGGTCCTTCCAGATTTTTGTTGGGTTTGAGGAAAACCGCCAGCAGCAGGCACCCGTTGGGGGACCATGCACGATGCCGGTTGCCGATAGGGCGCCAGACGAATTCGCCGGCTTTGCACTCGCCCTCTTCGTCGCACAGGCTGCCCGACAGCACATAAGTCTGTTCGATATCCACATGCTCATGGAATGGCAATGAGGCGCCCGGCGACCATTCGATCAGGGCGGTCTTGATACCCCGTTCAGGATCCTCCACCAGCGTCTTGGAGCGAATGCCTTCCCAGCGTCCTTCCTCCCATGGCAGCGCCTCCACATCCACATAGCGCGATCCAAGGAGCGGCAGACTCATTTCGTCTTCGAGATTGGGCGTATGCGCAACCATGGCAGCCTCCTGATCTGATTGACTATCCGAGCTCTTTGGCTCTTGCATTGACGCTATCGGAGAAACTGACCCCAATCAAGGAAGCGCAGTCTTCGTTTGCCCCTAACCGAACAAAGCGTAAGCGGCTGCGAGATATTTTTCGGTCTGTTCACGGGGCAAATTGTGTCCGCATTCGCCCAACAGGATGACATCGGCACCGGGGAGTCGGTCTGCGAGCACAAGCGTCGTCTGTTCGGCCGGGCAGGGCTTGTCATTACGGCCATGAATCATGGTCACAATAGCGGAAATCATGCCGGCTTCCTCGTCGGTGAGGATCGCCGCATCGATGAAATCCTGGCGGTTTCCGGCGAACATCTGGATAAAATAATCGCCATACCCCTCCTGGGTCAGGAGATCCCAACGACCATTGATCATGTCGTCGGACAGCATAGCCTGGTCAAAGACCATATTGCCCATCACGTCCCGAAGAACATCCTTATCCGCCGGCAAATCCCAAAAACCGTTGAGATACTGGTTGAGCGGATAGGCCGTGCCGATGGCGCTGCTTGTCAGGACATGGCTGACGTTGGGTGCCCGGCTGGCGATCTTCAGGGCCAGCGCGCCGCCGAGAGAATGCCCGGCGATCCCACAGGGCTGGCCTCCCGTGAGTTGGTCGATCAAGGCAAGCCCCTGACGCAGCCAAAGATCCATATCGAAGAACGGCGCGTCCTTCTTACGCTCGGAATCGCCAAACCCGATCAAATCGATGCCGAAAACGTGGTAGCGCTCCGCCAACGCCTCCATCGCCGGTCCGAAATTGCCGACAACTGAAGTCCCCGGCCCGACGCCATGCACCATCAGGAGCGGGAAACCGCTGCCCCCTTCCCAATAGCGGACACCATATCCTTCGATATCGGTAAACTTCGCTTCCATCCGTCAGCCCGTTCTATGTGTGGCGATGGCATAAATATTCTTCTCCGGCAGAATCGGGAGAATCGCCCGCCTGTCAAGGACCACAGCGGCCAGGGCAAGGACGTCCGGACCGGTTTTTGCCGTCGACGGAATCGGCGCACGGCAAATTTCGGTTTACAACGGGACCGGTTATAGGTAATAAATCCTATTCCTGAAATATGCGCGCCCGGGCTTCCCCCGGGGCGCATTTTTTTTGCGCCGGCACGAAGGCGTCGCGGCAGCGCCACGCCATCGTGTCGGCACCCCTTTCCTTCACACTGACCGCCGACTCCCTGCATCCCTAACGCCCCTCCAGGCGAAACCAGCAGCCGCGCCGATGTGCGGGAGCTGGTTTTTTTGTGCCAGGGGAGGGACGGCGCATTCGTGCAGGCGGAAACGCGGACAAACTTCGCCAACCCGGAAGTGAGATGTTGATGGCAAAATTTAATCCCCCCAAAGATCCCAGCTATGAAGTAGAAAAAATCACCCGCATCCGGCTTTTGCGGGCGCTGTTCGGCGACACAACCGCAGACCGCGAAACCGATGGACCCTGCGGGGAATTCACCTTGACCTGGTCCGGTCTTACCATTGCTGAAGCCAACAGGATGGACAATTTCTTTGAGGCTCATGGCGGTTATGAATCGTTCGATTACGCATTACCGCTCGAACCGAAGGCACGAAAGTTCATATGCCGCGAATGGACACGCCAACCCATGAGACCTGGCTATGAGCGCGTGTGTACAAAGTTCGAAGAGGTCTTCGATGAGTGATCTTTAATGAGTGACGGGGCGGTCGCCGGGCGGGCTTATCCCATGCCAAGAGGTTCGCCGATAGCCATATGTATGACAGCGACTGTCTCCAACGCCTGCTTTAATTTTCCCCGCGTGCGTTTTGACAGGCGTTTGATATCGACCCTGCTGGAAGGGGCAATGCCCACCGCCATATCCTCCAGCTGCTGTTCGAGAATGTGGCGCACCAGGATTTCATGAGCGCTCAGGATATCGTCCAGATCGTCCCCGTTTACAACGTCGAGCTCTTTGACGCAGGCAATTCTCCGCCGGGTGTTGCCCTCGGAAATTCCATGGCGCAGCGCCAGCACACGGGCACCGCTGACGATGGGTAATGTGCCTCCTGCCTTCAGGTCGACACGGCCGTTCACCGTTTTGAAATTGCCGAAATAACCCAATGGCGCCTCGAATGACGTCGCCATTGCCGATAGCTGACGGATAAATGTCGGGGATTTTCCGGCAAGGTCATAGGCGTAATCGCGCAATTCACGGGCCAGCGCACCATCGCCATGGACGGGTTGGAAGTCATAAAAAATATCGACGTTAAGGAGTTCCTTCCAGACCGCCCGCTTCAGCCAATGCTGAATGGTCGTCTTCCAGCCCGCGAGGCTTTGCCGCCATTCCAGGTTGCTCGCCATCACCCCGCCTTTGCAATAGGGCACACCGGCCTGGTCCAATAGGTCGGACAGGATCTCTCCGTAATTCGCGAACCAATTGTCGGCATCCGCGCAACCATCGGCATAGACGATGGCGTTATCCTGGTCGGGTGCCAGGAGCGTTTCTCCCCGGCTGCCCGACCCGAGCAACAGAACCGCATAAGGCACCGGCGGCGGGCCTTTTCCATTCTGGATCATCTGCGCTTCGGCCAATTCGGCGGCGCGCCTAGTCACCGCCGCAAGCTGCTCGCCCAGTACGGCGGTGATTTGGGAAATTTGGACGCCCTCCTCCAGCAGACTTCGCGCGATGAGCGGCAGGCGGCCCCAATTCTCCGCCAAAGCCTCGGCGCCCGAGGCCCCGTCCCAATTGCCGCTCATCTCGATGGCGTCGTCGGCGCGTTGCCGCAGCAAGTCGCCGCTGGACAAGGCGCCGACCAGGGCGCCGGAAGCATCCGTCACTCCCAGATGCCGAATGGATGCCCGGTGCATTCGGCCCAACGCCTGATAAATAAAGGCGTCTTGGTCCACCGTCAGCAGAGGCGCGTTTGCCATCTCACCGACGTTCCTGACACCTTCCCTGGAGAGAAGCCGCATCAGATCCCGCTCGGTGACAATCCCGAACGAGCCCTCGGCCTCGGACAAGGTGACGAACGCCGCGCTCTTGTTCTGTTCCGCCAGTATTGTTGCAAGCCGCGCCGGACTCATGTCCGCCTCGACAATCAAGGCCGGCGACGACATCACGTCCGCCACACGATACTGAAAGGGAAAACTATCGATACGCCGGATAGTGGCCCCCCTATCCATATCATCCTGCCTCCCCATGGAATCGAGTTTGGTGGCGTAGGCAGACTGTGCGGAGGGGTGCTGAGGCAAGTCGGCGCTCGCGCGCCGCGCATCGGCGATCGTGCGGATCCCGGCTTTTCGCAACAGCGGCAGCAGCGCCAGGAATATACGCGCCGTCGTCGTCGCATCGCCGAGCGCCGAATGCCGGTTTTTAACGCTGACACCCAGCCAATGGGCAACGACCTCAAGCGAGAAATTAGGCAGCACCGGGTTTACAATCCGGGCCAGCGCCATGGTGTCGAGGAATGCGGGAGCGGCCCATTCTTTTCCACACAGGAAAAATTCGCGGTCCAACATGGCAATGTCGAAGCCGATATTGTGACCCACCATGGCGGAATCACCCACGAATTCGGCGAACGGTCCGATAATTTCACCGAACCGGTCCGCATCGGCAACCATGTGATCGTTTATGCCGTGAATAGCCGTTGTCGCCGCCGGGATGGGTTCTTCGGGATAGAGGAGAATGTCCAAAAATTTATCTTCATCGATCCGGCCGGACCGAATACGAAGTGCGCCGATCTGTACAATGCGTGCCCGCGTCACGTCGAGCCCCGTAGTTTCCGTATCAAGAACGACTGGGTCGAGGGAAACCAGAGGAGTCGAAAAATAAGGATGGGCCAAAACCGAAACCTCCCTGCTCAGACGCTATTATGGGACGTAACGGATGAAAAACCTACGCTCGTAAAAGACCGTACAGCGGTCAGCAACCAGCCTAAATCGCGCGTAATCGATCGGGTAATGTAAACAGGCCGCGACCAGACCGCCGGGTATTTTCCGGGGAAATAAATTCGTTTGAACACAAAGAGAAAGAATGGTGGGCGCGGTAGGGTTTGAACCTACGACCCCTACGATGTCACCGTAGTGCTCTCCCGCTGAGCTACGCGCCCGTGCCCGACATGTCGGAACAGCCGCCATTTACACCATATGCGGCATTCTTGGCAAGCTGGCCGAGGGGTCGTGCGGAAATTCTTTTATGCGGCGAGGATTTTGTCGACTTCACCCACCAGGTCGCGAAGGTGAAAGGGCTTGGACAGGACCTTGGTATCGGCGGCGGGACCGGCCTGTCGCGCATGCAGGGCAACAGCGGCAAAACCGGTAATGAACAGGACTTTCAGCGCCGGAATGGTCTCGGCCGCCCGCCGGGCAAGCTCGATGCCATCGAGACCCGGCATGACGATGTCAGCCAGCAGCAAATCGAAATCGGCACCCCGATCCTCGACCCACGTCAGCGCTTCCTTGCCGTCCCCGCAATGGACAACCTCGTGCCCGGCGCGCGTTAACGCCTTGGCAAGGAATTGCCGGAGGGACTCATCATCTTCTGCGAGCAATATACAGGCCATATTTCTTACTCTTTATCAGCCGGTT
>JABJKO010000139.1 GCA_018660305.1 Rhodospirillaceae bacterium | reverse complement strand
TCCGCCTTGCCGCCGGGATGAACCACGGCGCCCGCCGATGCCGGACCGACGGTCTGGGCATATCGCCACAGCGCACCGGACTGAAAATCATGCTGGCGCGGTTTCCAGCGTTTGCGCCGGCGATCCAGCTCGGCTTTGCTGAGCTCCACCTCCAGCTTGCCGCGCTTGGCATCGATGGCGATCATGTCGCCATTCTTGAGCAGCCCGATGGGCCCGCCGATGGCGGCTTCCGGCCCCACATGTCCGATACAGAAACCCCGCGTCCCGCCGGAGAACCGTCCGTCGGTGATCAGGGCGATTTTCTCTCCCATGCCGTGACCGTAGAGGGCCGCGGTGGTCGACAGCATTTCACGCATCCCCGGACCGCCACGGGGGCCTTCATAGCGGATGACGATGACATCGCCTTCCTTGATCTTGTCCGTCTGGACCGCCTCGAAGGCGTCCTCCTCGCAATCGAATACCCGGGCCGGCCCGCGGAAGGTCAAATTCTGCATACCCGCCACCTTCACGATGGCCCCATCCGGTGCCAGATTTCCCTTCAGCCCGACAACACCGCCGGTCGGCGTGATGGGTTTTTTGACCCGGTAGAACACATCCTGGTCCTTGGGAAAGCGTACCTTGCGATGGTTCTGCGCCAGGGTCTTGCCCGTCGCCGTCAGGCAATCACCGGTCAGCAAGCCATTATCCAGCAGCTCCTTGATGATGATTTGCACACCACCGGCCCGGTACATATCCGTCGCCGTGTATTTGCCGCCGGGCATCAAATCGGCAATGTACGGTGTCCGCTTGAAAATGCGGGCTACGTCCTGAAGCGTGTATTTGATTCCCGCCTCATGGGCGATGGCCGGCAGATGCAGCGCCGCGTTGGTCGAGCCGCCGGTCGCCGCCACCACGGTCGCGGCATTGTCGAGGGACTCGCGGGTCACGATGTCACGGGGGCGAATATCCTTCTCGAGCAAGTTCATCACCGCGCGGCCGGAATCTCTGACCACGGCATCACGGGATTTAAACGACGCCGGCGCCCCGGCCGATCCGGTGACCGCCAGACCGATGGCTTCGGAGACACAGGCCATGGTGTTGGCGGTGAATTGCCCGCCGCACGACCCGGCGCAGGGACAGGCAACGGACTCGAGTGTATGCAGGGACTCGTCGCTCATTTTGCCGGCCGCATGCATGCCGACACCCTCGAACACATCGACCACCGTCACATCGCGACCTTCGAAGCGTCCGGGCAGGATGGTCCCACCATAGAGAAACACGCTCGGCACGTTGAGCCGGACCATGGCCATCATCATGCCGGGCAGGGATTTGTCGCAGCCGGCCAGCCCGACCAGCGCGTCATAGCAATGGCCCCGCATGGTCAGTTCGACGGAATCCGCGATGACTTCCCGGGATACCAGCGACGATTTCATGCCGGCATGGCCCATGGCGATGCCGTCGGTGACGGTGATGGTGGTGAATTCGCGCGGCGTGCCGCCAGCCTCGGCCACACCTTTCTTAGCCGCCTGCGCCTGACGCGACAGGGAAATGTTACAGGGAGCCGCCTCGTTCCAGCAGGTTGCCACGCCGACCAGCGGCTGGTGAATCTGTTCCTCGGTCAGCCCCATGGCATAGAGATAGCTGCGATGCGGCGCCCGTTCCGGCCCCTCGGTCACATGCCGGCTGGGCAGTTTCGATTTGTCGAAACGTTTTTTCCTGGCCGTGGTTTTCTTTTTCGCTTTGGCGGCCACGCGAGATCCGTCAGGCATAATTCATCCTCACTTGATGGTGTTTGTTCGTTGGCGCGCAACATAGTCCGCGCGTCCCATTCTGACCAGTAGCGACAGATGCGTCGAGATGCCGCTGTAAGTTAGTCGAGGTACCCGGCATCCTTATAGGCGCGAAGCGCACCGGGATGCATCGCAACACCACCGGGCTCAAAAACACCGATGCCTTCCGTCTTTATCTCTCCGATCAGCGCACCGAGCTTGCCATAGACATGATGCAGCGTTCCCAACATCTCGGTCTCACGCACCAGGGTGGAGACGAACTGATAGATCAAATCTTCCGATACCCTGGCATGGGTGAAACAGACATTGAGAACGCCAATCTGGGCGCTATCCCGTTCCTGACCGGGAAAAGCGCCCGCCGGAATGATGGTGCGACGGTAGAGCGGGTGATCGGCCAGCAGAATCTCCAACTGACCGGGGCCATAATCGAGGATCCGCATGGGATGCTTCGCGGTGAGATCGGTGACGATTTTGTTGGGCACCGGAATTTGCCATATGGCATCCACATCACCCGACAAGCAGGCCTCCGACGCCTCGTCGAACTCGGCAAACACCGGCTCGAACCCCGCCATCCCCATACCAAGCGAATTGGTGATATTGATGACGTGGTTGTGCTGGCCCCTTCCCTCGGGCCCCAACGCGACGCGCCTGCCGCGCAGATCGTCAAACGTCTTTAGCGGCGATTCCGCCTTCACCATGAAAAACGGCGCCCCGACATTGACCGGCGCGACCATTCTGATATCGACCTTCACCCCGAAGGGCGGAGAGCCATCCAGCGCACGGACCATCCAGTTGGAGGCGTGAAGCGCGATATCCAGATCGCCCGCTTCCAGCTCACGCGCACCGTCCGGGCTGGCGACGTCGGTGGCAAAGACCTCGGCCGGGCCAATGTCGCTTTTCTCCTCGATCATTTTCTTGAGGGCATGACCTTGTTCCCAGAACGTGCTGCCCACAATGTTTGTGCCGATCCTGATCGCCATATGCGCCTCCGCCTCTCTATGTCAGCTCAGGAGTCCTGCTTCCTCATAGGCCAGCTTCGCGCCGGGATGCAGCCTCACGCCACCGGGCTCGAACACCGAGGCCCCTTCGGTCTTTAGTTCCCCGAGCAAATCCGCGAGGCCTTTATAAAGCGGCAGAGTCTCACCGAGAGCTTCGGCGTTCCGCACCATGGCCGCGACCCAGTCATGGACCAGCGTTTCGTCGGTTCTTGCATGACTGGTGATGACATTGAGCACGCCCACCTGGGCCAGGTCGCGATCGACACCGGGGAAACAGCCGGTCTCCATGGTTCCCCGGCGATAAAATTCGACACTCTCCAATACCGTCTCGAGTTGACCTGGGCCATATTCCAGCACCCGTATTTCTGTCCCGTTGGCCAGGTCCGTCATGATCGGGTTGGGGATGGGGCACTGCCATTGCGCATCTATGTCACCCTTGCGCAACGCCTCGGCGCCGTCGGCGAAGCCCAGATAATGCGGTTCGAAATCGTCGAACGTTATTCCGAGCACCCCGAAGATGGTGCAGATATGCTGGAACATGCCGCTTTCACGGACATTTACCGAGACCCGCCGGCCGCGCATATGGTCGATAGTATGCAGATCGGAATCCGCCCGGACCACAAAGAACATGGGGCCCACATTGGCCGGCGCCACCATGCGGATATCGATGGATTGCTCGAACGGATCCTCACCGCGCAACGCGCGCCCGACCCAGTTGGAGGCGGAAAAACCGATATCGAGCTCGTCCGCATGCAACCCGTTGGCACAGGCAACACTGGAGCCATCGAAGGGATGCACCTCGATCTCATAGGAATCGCGCAGATAATCGGCGACCGCCTCTCCCTGCATATTGAACGTCCCGCCAATTTCGCTGGTCCCCATTCTGATTTTCGCCATCAACGCCTCCCTTACGCAGTATTGAGATTCACGGGTTTTTCTGTTGCCCTGTTTCGACGGCAGCATACGCCGGGCATGGTGGCTTGCCAAAGGGGGAAGCCCTCAGGACAGCAGCACCAGAAAACTGGAAGTGACAAACGATTCTCGATACGGATAAAGGGTGTCCGTCTAGCGGGGAAAACGGGATGGCAACTCATCGGGACCAATGGGGCACGCGGCTGGGGTTTATTCTCGCCGCCGCCGGGTCCGCCGCCGGACTGGGCAATATCTGGAAATTTCCCTACATGGCCGGCGAGAATGGCGGCGCGGCCTTCCTCATCATTTATCTGGCGCTGGTGTTTTCCATCGGGCTCAGCGTGATGCTCTGCGAGTTCGTAATCGGCCGCGCGGCGCAGCGCAACCCGGTGGGCGCCTATGGGATCCTCAAGGGCGGCAAGTGGAAGATTGCCGGCTTCCTCGGTGTCGCCGCCGGTTTCATCATTCTGTCCTTCTACAGCGTCGTGGCGGGCTGGACCATTGCCTATATCTTCAAGGCGGCGGGCGGGCTACTTGCCACATCGGACCCGGCGGCGCTGGGTGAGATATTCGGGAAATTCTCCGCCGATCCACTGCAACCCATATTCTATCATGGGATGTTCATGGCCCTGACCGTGCTGGTCATCATCGGAGGGATCAGTGGCGGCATCGAACGGACCTGCCGTATCCTGCTGCCCTTGCTGTTTGTGTTGCTGGTGATCCTCGCGATGCGGGCGCTCACCCTGCCCGGCGCCATGGAAGGTCTGATATTCTTTCTCGCACCGGATTTTTCCAAGGTGACGGCAGCGACCTTCAACGGCGCGCTGTCGCAGGCCTTCTTTTCCCTGTCGCTGGGCATGGGGGCCATGATCACCTACGCCTCCTACCTGTCGCGGGAGGTCAATCTTACCCACGCGACCCTGATGGTGACCCTGTGCGACACGAGTGTCGCCATTCTCGCCGGGCTGGTCATCATGCCCGCCGTGTTCGCCTTCTCGTTCGACCCGTCGGCCGGCCCGGGGCTGGTCTTTATCACCCTGCCCGCGGTGTTTGCCCAGATGCCGTTCGGGGTCATCTTCGCAATCCTGTTTTTCGTGCTGCTGACCATCGCCGCACTGACATCGGCTGTCTCCCTCCTCGAAGTGGTGGTCGCCTATTTCGTCGATGAGCGCGGCTGGCCGCGCCGCCGGGCGGCGACGATCATCGGAACCGTCATTTTCCTGCTGGGTATCCCGTCGTCCCTGTCGCTGGGAGCCTGGAGTGGCTTCACCATCGCGGGCAAGGAATTTTTCAGCCTGATGGATTACATCGGCTCCAACTTGCTGCTGCCACTGGGCGGGATAGCCGTGTCGCTGTTCGTCGGTTGGGTGATCATGCCCAGAGCGATGGACGAGGCCACGGGCGGCAGCCGGCACCGGTTCGCCCTCGCCCGGATCTGGATTTTCATCTGCCGCTGGATCGCGCCCATCGCCATCGGCTGGATACTGGTGAGCGGGCTGGGGATTCCAGGGCTCTAAATCAAACCCTGCTAATCTTTGAGCGCGGACTGATGACCCAATCGGCTCTGCGCCTCGATGAAAACCCGTTTGACTTCGGGATAAGCCGCCTTGATCTCTTTTTCCATATGGGAAATTGCCCGTTCCACATCGGCCGAGGATAGAGTATCGGCAAAATCCAGGCTCACATTGAGCAGGATATCCTCCGGCCCCATATGCATGGTCAAAAGCTCATTGACCTGAAGAATACCGGGCTGATCCGTGGCGATTTTTTCGATCCCTTCAACCACCGCGCGGCTGGCCCCCTCACCGATCAACAGCCCCTTACACTCGATCACCAGCAGGATCGCTGTTACGCCGAGAATGAGACCGATGACCACCGAGGCGCCGGCGTCGAACAGGGGGTTATTGAGCTGGACGCTCAATGAAACACCGACCAGGGCGACGATCAGCCCCAGCATGGCGGCGGTATCCTCGAACAGAACGACGAAGACAGCCGGATCCTTACTGTGTCGGATCGCGGAAAAGAAGGACCGGTCGCCCTTCCGTTTGCTGAACTCCTTAAAAGCAATTGTCCAGGCGACGCCCTCGAAAATCATCGCAAAGCCGAGGACGATATAATTCACCAGCGGGTCTGAAACCGGATGCGGAAACCGCAGCTTGTCGATGCCTTCGTAAATGGAAAACCCGGCCCCCAGCGAAAAAAGCAAAATGGCGACGACAAACGACCAGAAATACAGCTCCATGCCATAACCGAACGGATGGTCCTTATCCGCCGGCCTGGCCGCCCGGCCCATGCCGAACAGCAGCAACAACTGATTGCCGGTATCCACGAGGGAATGGATGGCCTCGCTGAGCATGGCCGACGAGCCGGTAAAGACCGAGGCCGCGAATTTCGTCGCGGCAATCAGCGCATTGCCGAGAAGGGCCGCGTAGATGACTTTTTTAGAGGCGTTGGCGGCGGACATGATGCCCCCGGTCAGAGTGCGGCAAGACGCGCCAGGGCTTCCTTCAGCTTGTCGCGGGTCTGTTCGAATTCGGTGAGCCGCTCGCGGTTTTCTTCGACCACTTCGGGCGGCGCGCGGGAGATGAACTTTTCGTTGGCCAGCCTCTTCTGCAGCTTGATGATCTCGCTGTCATTCTTGGCGACTTCCTTTTCGAGGCGGGCGTTCTCCTCCCCCACATCGATGACACCGCCCAGCGGCAGGAAATAAGTCGCTTCGTCGAGGACAAGTTGAACCGAGCCCTTCGGCGCATCGCCTGAAGTGGCGATCTCTTCCACCCGCGCCAGCATCCGGATCAGATCTCCGTGCCGGGCAAGCCGCTCATCGGTTTCCGCGCTGGCGCCCTGGACAAGAAGCTGTGTCTTGGCCTTGGCGGGGACGTTCATCTCGGCCCGGACGGCACGGATGTCGGTGATCAGGCGCACCAGCCAGCCCATTTCAGCCGCCGCGTCCGGCGATTCGAGACCCGGCGACAACACCGGCCAGTCGGCGGTGATCAGCGGCCCGGCCCGGCCTCCGTCGGGCGCGCGCTGTTCCCAGAGTTCCTCGGTCACAAAAGGGGCGAACGGGTGAAGGACATGCAGCACCTGATCCATCACCCACGCGGTGGTGGCGCGGGTTTCGGCCTTCGCCGCCTCATCGCCGCCCATCAGGATGGGTTTGGTGAATTCCAGATACCAGTCGCAATACATATGCCAGGTGAACTGATAGACCGCATTGGCGGCATCGTTGAACCGGTAGTCGTCGACCGCAAGGGTAATCTGGCGCTCGGCCTCCACCAGACCGCTTACGATCCATTTGTTCACGGTCAGCTTGCAGCCCGCCGGATCGAAGCCGGGCACCACCACGCAATCGTTGATTTCCGTATAGCGCGCCGCGTTCCACAGCTTGGTGATGAAGTTGCGATAGCCCTCGATGCGCCCCGTGGACAGTTTTATATCGCGCCCCTGCGCCGCCATGGCCGTCAGGGTAAAGCGCAGCGCGTCGGCGCCGTACTGATCGATCAGATCCAGCGGGTCCAGAACATTGCCCTTGCTCTTGGACATTTTCTGACCCTGCTCGTCGCGCACCAGCGCGTGGATATAGACCGTATGGAAGGGCACTTCCTGTTTGAAATGAAGCCCCATCATCATCATGCGGGCGACCCAGAAGAAAATGATGTCGAACCCGGTCACCAGCACATCGGTGGGGTAATAGCGGTCCACCTCCGGCGTCTCGTCCGGCCAGCCGAGGGTGGAGAACGGCCACAGCGCCGACGAGAACCAGGTATCGAGTACATCCTCGTCGCGTCTGAGCGCGGTCACCTGGCCATAATGCGCTTCGGCGGCCGCGAGGGCGTCCTCTTCGGATTCCTCGACAAAAACATGATCGTCCGGGCCATACCAGGCCGGGATCTGATGCCCCCACCAGATCTGGCGCGAAATACACCAGGGCTGAATGTTCCGCATCCATTCGTAGTAGGTGTTCTCCCAATGCCTGGGAACAAACCGGGTGGTGCCCTGCTCGACGGCCTGGATAGCAGGCGCCGCCATGGTCTTGGCGTCCACATACCATTGGTCGGTCAGCCTGGGCTCGATGACAACGCCCGACCGGTCGCCATAGGGCACGGTCATGGGATTATCCTCGATCCTGTCCAGCAGACCGAGCGCTTCCATCTCCGCAACCACCTTGTCGCGGGCTTTGAAGCGGTCGAGGCCGCGGAACTGTTCGGGAACGTCATCGGTCAGATTGGCCGACATATCGAAAACATTGATCAATTCCAGGTCATGACGCCTTCCGACCTCGAAATCGTTGAAGTCGTGACCGGGCGTGATCTTGACCGCGCCACTACCTTTTTCCGGATCACTGTATTCGTCGGCAACGATGGGAATGACGCGGCCAACCAGCGGCAAAACAACGTTCCTGCCCACCAGATCGCTATACCGTTCGTCTTCGGGGTGGACCGCGACACCAGTGTCGCCCAGCATGGTTTCAGGACGGGTTGTTGCTACCGTTATGTATTTGTTTTCAAGGCCTTCCACCGGGTACTTAAAGTACCACAACTTGCCCACTGTCTCCCGCTGCTCGACTTCCAGATCGGAAATGGCGGTGTGAAATTTGGGATCCCAATTGACCAGACGCTGGTCGCGATAGATCAGATCCTCTTTATGCAGCGCGACGAACACCTTGCGCACGGCGCGGGACAGCCCGTCATCCATGGTGAAGCGCTCGCGCGACCAGTCGCAGGACGCGCCCAGCCGTCGCAGCTGGCCGGTGATGGTCCCGCCGCTCTCGGCCTTCCACTCCCAGACCTTGTCGATGAAGGCATCACGGCCTATGAGAGTCCGGTTTTCGGTCGGCTCTTCCGAAGATCGCCGGCCCCGGTCGAGTTCGAGGCCGTCCTCGGCGAGCTGGCGCTCGACCACCATCTGCGTGGCGATGCCCGCATGATCCATACCCGGCTGCCACAGCGCGTCGCGGCCGCGCATGCGGTGGAACCGGGTCAGGATGTCCTGCAGGGTGTTATTCAGCGCGTGCCCCATATGGAGGCTGCCGGTGACGTTGGGCGGCGGTATGACGATGGTATAGGGCTTGGAGTTGGCTTTCGGCCCCTGTTCGCTGGACAGGCCGCAGGCGAAGGCGCCGGAGTTTTCCCAGCGCGCATAATGCTTCGCCTCCACCTCCGCCGGTTTATAGGTTTTTTCCAGAGCCATGACGTAACCTGAGCAATGCCAAAAGCGCGCGCGGTAACGGCGCTAATTACGGGTCGGGTTTAAATCGGGAGAATGCGCCGGCGTCAACCCAAATCGGGTCAGCCGACCTAAAACCGTCAATCTTCTTCGGCCCGCCGTGCCAGCCGTTCGATTTCGCGCCGTACCAGCCGTTCGGTCAGATCTGGCAGGTTTTCGTCCAGCCATTCCTTGACCATGGGTTTCATGACCTCTTTGACGAGATCCTCGATGGTCCGGTTGCCGTCGCCCAGCGTGCTTCCGCCATGGGCCCGGTCCACCGCCGCTACAAGGCTACCGAGTATGCCGCCAGCCGCGGCAGAGGTTTCATTGGCAAGAAGGCTCGATTCTTCGGGTTCCGCCGGCGCGGGGGCAGCAGCAGCGACGGGCTCCACCGGCTCGGGCGCCTCGGGCGCCTCTTCCTCTTCCACCAATTCCAGATCGTCCGGCACATCGACTTCGTCCAGAACATCGTCGATGGATAGTTCTTCCTCTTCGCCGGCCGCTTCTTCGGCGGCCGGTTCCTCATCGCCCTCGTCTTCGGCGATTTCGGTCAGTTCGAGCACATCCTCCGAAGCCTCCGCTTCGGGTTCCTCGGCTACTTCCGCCTCGGCTTCGGTCTCGGCGCCGGCCTCTTCGGCAGGCTGATCGTCTTCGGAAATGATCCGCCGGATGGAGGCGAGGATTTCCTCCATCGAAGGTTCTTGCTGCGGATTTGCGTCGCTCATGGGATCAACTAGCGCTACTCAGGGCCCGGATAGCGGAATTATGGTTAGGTAATGATGAAGAAACAGTAACTCAGAATTTAAAACCCGCACAGGGCTTTATTTTCCGCCTATTCCCCACCCGAACCACTTGTTCCGGACCTTCTTGTAATAAGCTTCAAAATCATAGGTCGGTACGCTCAGGCCCAATCTGGCAGCCACCAGTGTCCCGATCTGCTGCCTGACGCTGAAGGTCGACACGGCCTCGTCACGCTGGGCGCGCACCAGGCTTACCCGGGCATCCAGCAATTCCTGCTCCGCGTCCAGTACATCGAGAACGGTGCGGGAACCGACCTGTGCTTCCTGACGAACCCCTTCCAGTGCGATGGTCGCGGACCGGACTTCAGCGCTAAACGCTTTAATCTGCGCAACCGCCGTCTGGTAGTTCTCCCAGGCGCTTGTTGCGGACGCGATCACGGTCCTGATCGCCGCGTCGAGTTCCTTGCGGCGCTGGCTATGGGTTTGCTTGGCGGCCCGGATGCGGGCGCTCACGCCGCCCGCCTGATAGAGCGGCAGGCTGAACCGCGCGGTAATCGACGCCGCGTCCCGGCGACTATCGGTGGACGACGTATCATTATTGCGGGCAAGGTCCCCCTCGAGATTGAGGGTCGGATAAAGTTCGCCCCTGACCACGTCGATATCCGCGGCGGCGGCCCGTTCCGTGAACCGAGCGGTGATAACTTCCGGGCTGCGCGCCCGCGCCTGATTTACCGCATCCTTCTGAGAGGTCGGAACATCGCCCAGCGGTTTTGTGGGTTCCAGCGTTCCGGGGAAATCACCCATGACATCCTGATAGGCCGCACGCGACTGGGCCAGGGTTCCCTCGGACTGAATACGCTCTGCTGTCGCGCGGGCCAGCCTGGATTCGGCCTGCGCGACGTCGGTCCGGGTGACTTCGCCCACCTGAAACCTGTCACGGGTCGCTTCGAGCTGCCGGCGCAAAACCCGTTCATTATTCTGATTCAGTTTAAGCACGGCTTCGTCACGTAGAACGTCGACGAACGCGGTGCCGCCATCCAACATAATTTGCTGCTCGGTGGTCGCCAGACGAGCCCGTTCAGCCAGCACGTCCTGCTCGGCGCGCCGAATGGCGGACTGGGTGCGCCCGCCGCGATAGACGTTCTGATCCAATGACAGAGAGCCGGTCCGGGGTGACCGGTTCTGTGCGCCGCTGCCGCTGGATGACCCTCCCGAGGTATCGGAATATGATTTTCCAACGTCGTAATTCAGCGAAACCGTCGGTCGCCAGCCGCTGACAGCCTCCGGAACACCTTCATCAATCGCCCGCAGCCGCGCCCTGGCAGCGAGAAGCGTGGGATTGCTTAGATACGCCTTGGCTAGTGCTTCCGACAGGGTTTCCGCATTCGCCAGCCCCCCGAACAACCCGACGCACAGCGATGACGCGACCGCAGCCGTGAGGACGCCAAACCTTGATCTTGACACGCGCATAACTCCCCCGCTCAAAAGACAAACCCTTCCTGTGGCGCAAACCCCGGAAGGCGCGGCACAGACGCATCGAAGAGGACCCGTTGCGACACATTGCCGTTTCGCTTGATCATCAATATTGCCTTTCCCTGACCGCTGCCATCATCGATGACAGCAGCGAGCCGGCCGCCTTCCGCCAGTTGATCCGTCAGCGCCTGTGGGACCGCGGCAACCGCCCCTCCGACAAGAATAACGTCGTAAGGTCCCTGTGTCGCATACCCCTCAGCCAGAACACCTTCGACCACTACCGCATTATCAGCCGCAAGATCAGTTAACAAATCGTTGGCACGCGCCGCCAAATCAGGATCAGACTCCAGCCCGACGACTGTCGCGGCAAGGCCGGAGAGGATGGCGCTGGAATAACCGGTCCCGCATCCGACATCCAAAACAATGTCCGTCGGCTCAATGGTCAGTTCCTGCAGAATTCGGGCGAGCACCATGGGCTCCACCAGATAGCGGCCATTTCCCACCGCGACATCCTCGTCCACATAGGCGATCGACTGGACCGCCTCATCGACAAACCGTTCGCGGGGAACTTCCTCGAACTGGCTGATAAGGGCGGGATGAACAAGCTTGTTGGTACGAAGCTGACAATCCACCATATTCTGGCGGGCTTGTGCGAAATCGGCCATACGGACGCTCCGGCAGGAATTAGGACGCGATAATGGGGATACCCCGGTTGCCAGACTATATACATCCCGATCGATTTAGAACAATTTTGTCGATGCCTTGACCTCGGGCGACTGCACGTCCTAATAAGGCGCGCGGATTTAGTCCGCCCTCGCGATTCGACCCCCCGATGGCCCGGTGGGAGAGAGGCTATCCAGAGGATTGCAAATCCTTGCACAGCGGTTCGAATCCGCTCCGGGCCTCCACCTTCATTTTCGGACATTGATTTAACAGGACTCTTTGCCCCTCTGTCCCACCGGACGCCATTATCAGCGGCGGTGGTAGGAGTAAATGAGCTAGAGCCCTATACAGCTGAATTGAACAAGTTATAGAAGCTCGTGGCTGCCTAACGTGGCACCTGTCTCCGAATTTCCGCCACCAAATCTATCATCACCGGCGCGTCCTGCGGCAGGCGCATCATGCCCAGAACGCTCCTCGGGTGTCGGCCGTTGTCTGCAAATGCGGTCATAAAGACCTGAGAGGCCCCATCGGCGATACGCGAAATGCCGTCAAAATCAGGCGTGCACGCGACGTATGCCTTTAATTGGAGGATGCCGGCTATGCGGTCGAGGTCGCCTCCGGTGGCTTCTTTCATCCAGTTGAGCGCCTGCAAGGCACAGATCTGCATCTGTCTGTACGCCTCTGACTCATCAATTTCGGCGCCAACCTTACCGGTTTTCCGAACCGCTCCGTTTTCTTTGCCCAGCGTGCCCGCCAAATAAATCCGCTCGCCATCGCATTTGAATGGATCATAGTCGTAGGCCGGCCCTTCGCGCGGCGGTAATTCCAGGCCGGCGGCACGCAGACGATCTTCGGCAACAGTCATTATTGCACTCTCTGGAGTTCCACAGGGAATTCACGCGGCTGAATCTAGCAGAATGGCGAAAGGCTGAGTATAGTGGTGGTATGTTTCATCCCCCAATTCCAGCCGCTCCGTGATCCTGATCGACGGCTGCCAGTACGCCAACTGGTCGGAAAGCATTTTCCGCGAGATGAATGCGGGTGGCGTGTCGGCAGTGCATGTCACCATTTGTTATCACGAGGATTTTCGCGAAACTGTCGAGAACATCGCCGACTGGAATCGCCTGTTTGAGCGATTTTCAAGTTTAATCATGCCGGGGCGAACGGCAGAGGATGTCCGAACGGCACATCAAACCGGACGGACCGCCATCGTGTTCGGGTTCCAGAATTGCTCTCCGATAGAAGACGATATTGGGCTGGTCGAAATCTGCCATCAGCTCGGCGCGCGGTTCATGCAGCTTTCCTATAACAACCAGAGCCTGCTCGCGACCGGCTGCTATGAGGATAACGACAACGGCATCACCCGCATGGGTCGACAGGTGATCCAGGAAATGAACCGGGTCGGCATGGTTGTCGTTATGAGCCATTCCGGAGAGCGGTCGACACTGGACGCCATTGAAATTTCACACCGGCCCATAGCCATCACCCACGCGAACCCGGCGTTCTGGCATCAGGCGCTGCGCAATAAGTCCAACGAGGTGCTGAAGGCATTGGGAGACTCCGGCGGTATGCTTGGTTTCTCGCTCTATCCCCATCACCTGAAAGACAAATCCGCCTGCGGTGTGGAAAGCTTTTGCGACATGGTCGCGCGGACGGCCGACCTTATGGGAACCGACCATATCGGGATCGGCAGCGATTTGTGTCAGGACCAGCCGGACAGCGTGGTGGAGTGGATGCGCGTCGGCCGCTGGACCAAGGAAATCGATTATGGTGAAGGCTCCGCCAGCGATGCCGGGTTTCCACCCATGCCATCCTGGTTCCACGGAAATCGCGATTTCGGCAACATTGCCCAAGGGCTGCGCACCCATGGGTTTTCGGAACCCGATATTGCAAAGATCATGGGCGAAAACTGGCTTTCGTTTTTTGAATCCTCATTTACAGGCCCGGTCTGAGTAGCTCTCCGGACCGGCCCAGCCAGCGCGCCGCCCTATAGGGCTCTAGCCCTTATCCACCAACCGGTCGATGGCTTCGCGGTCGGCGGTCAGGCCAAGACCCGGATCGTCCGACATGACCATCCAGCCATCCTCGTGCCCCGGCAAATCCTTGTAGATGGCGGAACAGGCCAAGACGGCGTTGAACTGCCATTCCAGGGCCGTCCCGTTGCCGACCCCTGCCTGCAGATGGCGGTTTTGGAAGGGCGCGCCTCCGCCATTTGAAATCTGCACGTTGAAGGCCTCCGCCATCCCGGCGATTCGCAGACACTGAGTCAGACCGCCGGTGATGATCACGTTGGGCTGAACAAGGTCAACGGCGCCTTCCACCAGCATGTCCCGAAAGCGATAGGCGAGACCTTCGTTTTGCCCGGCGGTAAGCGGTATCTTTGTCTTGCGACGCATCTCTGCCAGCAGCTTGACGTCGTTCTGCATGATGGGTTCTTCGAAGAACGCGATGTCCTGATCTTCCACCGACAGGGCCAGCCTGACGGCGCTGGGCAGATCGAGGCGGCACCCGGCATCGATGGCGATCTCCACTTCGGGCCCGACGGCCGCGCGCACTCCCCGGATACGCAACGCATCCCGGGCAATGATCTCGCCAACCGGCGGCGGGTTCTTTCGCGTGTCCAGCCCGGGACGGCCAACCTGCATCTTGAGCCCCTTGAAGCCCTGCCCGACCACGGTCTTTGCCACCTCGGCCAGTTCCTCGTCATCGAGAAAGGAAAAGCCGCAGGTGGCGTAGACCGGCACCCGGTCCCGCGCGCCGCCTATCAGGCGCCACACCGGCTGGCCAAACGCCTTTCCCTTGATGTCCCACAGCGCCAGATCGATGGCGCTGATGGCATGCGACGCGTAACCGCTTTGCGCCCACGGCGTGGCGCTCCAATACATCACATGCCAGGCCCGTTCATGGGACAGCGCGTCCAGCCCGATAAGGGCCGGGCCCAGCACGCTGTTCACGGCCTCGGCGACCGGCCGGGCCTGGGTGATAGAGGTCATCCCGTGGCCGATCAGTCCGGTATCTGTCTCGACCTCCACATAGGTGAGGCTCGCCATCTCGTCGTGATCGATTCCGATGGCGGAGAAATTGACGGGTATGCGGAGCGGAACGGCTTCGATTCGCGCGATCTTCATCGGATCCTCCGCTAGGTGTGTGTTTAGCCGGGCAGCGCCTGGACCCCGCCATGGGCGACGGACCAGCCCACCGGATCATGCAGATATTTTTCGACTTCGCTCAGCGTATTCGTATCGAAGAATTCGCCTTCCTTGGCGACCTCCAGCACATCCCAGAATGTTGCAAGCGCATGCATTGTCACACCAATGTCCGACATGACGGCGGCGCTATCGGGAAAAATGCCGTAGTGGAAGACGACGAAAATATGATCGACCGATGCCCCTGCATTGCGCAGGGCAGTGCAGAAATTGGCCTTGCTACGGCCGTCGGTGGTGAGGTCTTCCACCAGCAGGATGCGCTGCCCCTCAACCAGATGACCTTCGATCTGGGCGTCGCGGCCAAACCCCTTGGGTTGTTTGCGCACGTATTGCATGGGCAGCATCAGCCGGTCGGCCATCCAGGCGGCAAACGGAATGCCCGCGGTCTCGCCGCCGGCAACCGCATCGAACCGCTCGAAGCCGGCATCGCGCAGCAGGATCGAGGCACCGAAATCGATGATGGTCTGGCGCAGCCGCGGGTAGGAGATCAGCTTGCGGCAATCGATATAGACCGGACTGGCCCAGCCCGATGTGAAAATAAACGGCTTATCCGCGTTGAAGTGAATGGCTTCGACTTCAAGAAGCATCTTGGCCGTCAATTGCGCAATCAACGCTTTTTCCGGAAACGCGCCACCAACTGCCATTTTCCCGTTCTCCCTCGTCTTCTGATCGATTTATGTACGTTCCGGGCAGTTATATCCGGTTGGCCGCGGGCAGACAATCCGATCAGGCGTCAATAAGTGACCAGGACAAGGTTTCCGCCACGGAAAACGGCCGGACTCTGTCTTCCATTCCCTCAATGGAAATATCGCCGGGTGTGGTCGACGGCATGCGCCGGAGAGTCACCATCGTTTCATTTGGCGGTAATCCGTAGAATGCCGGGCCATTGACCGATGCGAAGGCTTCCAGATTGTCGAGCGCGCCTTCTTCGTCGAACACCTGCGTATAGAGCTCCATCGCCGTTGGTGCATTGAAGATACCAGCGCAGCCGCAATCGCTTTCCTTTGCGCCGATGGGATGGGGCGCGGAATCCGTGCCGAGAAAGAAACTGGCATCGCCGCTGGTGGCCGCCGCGCGCAGGGCGAGGCGGTGGCGTTCCCGTTTGGCGACCGGCAGGCAATACATGTGCGGACGCATACCCCCAACCAAGAGCGCATTCCGATTGATCATGAGATGGTGGGGCGTGATGGTCGCGCCGATGTTGTCTCCGCTTTCCCGGACGAAGGCGACACCCTCGGCTGTTGTGGTGTGCTCCAGAACGATCTTGAGCGCGGGATAATCCGCCGTCATCCAGGACAGAACACGCTCGATAAACATTTTTTCACGGTCGAAGATATCGATGTCGGGGGCGGCTTCCTCGCCATGAATCAGGAGCGGCATACCGATCTTTTCCAGGCGCGCCAGGACCGGCCGGATATTGTCCCACGACGTGACGCCGAAATCGGAATTGGTGGTGGCATTGGCCGGATACAGCTTCACCGCCGTAAACACACCATCGCGATGGCCGGCTTCCAGCGCATCGGGGTCCGCGTTATCGGTCAGATAGCAGGTCATCAGGGGTTCGAAGGAAAGCCCCTCCGGCAGGGCCGCCAGAATGCGGCCGCGATAGGCCAGTGCCTCGGTGACGGTGGTTACCGGCGGCACCAGATTGGGCATGATGATAGCGCGGCCGAATTGCCGGGCCGTAAAGGGCAGAACCCCCCGCAGCATGGCGTCGTCGCGAAGATGCAAATGCCAGTCGTCGGGCCGGCGGATGGTGAGGGTGTCGGTGGTCTCGGTCAAGAAGGCGGGTCCAGAAGCGCGGTGTAAAGCACGTCCGTACCATACATGAAATCGTCGAGATCCATAGCCTCGTCGGGATTGTGCGAGCCGTTTTCGTTCCGAATGAAAATCATCACGGACGGAACCTTGTTGTTGGCGAACACCGCCGCGTCGTGTCCGGCGCCGCTTGGAATGGGCTCAGCCACCACGTTCATCTTCTCGCAGGTCTCCAGCAGATGCGTGACCCAACGATCGTCCATCACGGCCGGGCTCGACAGGCTGCGACGGTCGAAATCGAAGGTGACGCCACGGTCGCGCCCGATATTGTCGGCTTCGGTCCGCACCAGCTGGTAAAACGCTTCGAGTGTATCGGTGCTCTGGCTGCGAATTTCCAGACAAAACTGACATTCGCCGGGAATACGGGACATGGCATGATCATCGCTATTGGTGGAAATCATCCCGGTGGTCACCACCAGATCGAGACCGCGCTCCAGCAGCGCCTGCCAGTGCTTGTCCAGCCGGCTCAGGAGATCGGCGGTCGCCATTACTGAATCGTGCCGCAGCCAGCGGGGAATGGCACCGGCGTGGCCGGCCTGGCCCCGGCAGACGATTTCGGCGTGGCGGATATTGCCCCGCAGGCCAGTCACCACCGCGACCGGCAGGTTGCGCGCCACCATTACCGGCCCCTGTTCGATATGAAGCTCGATATAGGCGGCGATGTCCGCGGTATCAATCAGCCGCCCGCCATCACGAATGCGATCCACGGCGGCGCCGGCATCTTCCATGTATTCACCCAGCGTACGGCCGGTGACCCGGTGTTTGCGTTCGAGGTCATCGGCGGCCAATTCGCCGAACAGCGCGCTTGAGCCCAGATAGCAAAGGTCGAACCAGGCGCTTTCTTCCCCGCGTATGGCCATGACCCGGATGGTACGTGGCGGGACAATGCCATCGCGCTTCAGGCGGATGAGGGAAATCAGCCCGGCGATGACGCCGGCCGCCCCATCGAAATTACCGCCCTGCGGCACGGAGTCCAGATGCGAGCCACAGATGATGCAGGGTTCGTCCGGCGCCTTGCCGGGAAGCTCCATGATCAAATTGGCGGCCTCGTCGAAACGGACATCGAGCCCTTCCTTGCGGGCCAGATCAGCGCAGTAATCCACCGCTGCCTGCTCCCCGGGACCATAGGAATCGCGGCTGACGCCCGGACCATCGACGCTGAGCGCACGAATATCGTCGAAGATGGTTTCGGCAAGTTTGAGTCTCGCCACGCGGTCGAATTTCCCTTGTTTGGGAAAGGGTTGCACGATT
>JABJKO010000330.1 GCA_018660305.1 Rhodospirillaceae bacterium | reverse complement strand
CGATAGCCTGCGATCGCCCAGCCGGTCCAGCGCTTTCTCCACCAGCCAGGGCTCAAGCGCCATCCTTGCGGTCGGCCGGAACCGGTCGAGCTTTCTGGCCATGCGAAGTGCAGTAAGCGCCGTATTAACGGATCCGGGTGATACGATCTGAACAATAATTGTATCAATTTCGATTTGCCGGTCGAGGCCCCGCGCAGCACGCGCCTCCTCGATGGCGGCCAACGCATCGCGGGCCGCCGCACCGTCGCCCTCAAGGCCGCGCTTCGTTATATGAAGGAGGAACGCCTCGGCTGCAGTGACCTGCCGTTCGACGCCATCTTCGCGGATGGTCACCATCTGGCCAAGCACCGCGTCGTAGGGCAATTCCTTCTTTCGGCCCCGAGGACGTCCTTTTGGATTACCGCTGCGGCCTTTGCGGAAGCGCGTGGTTGCCGGCGGCTTGCCGTACCCGACCTCAAAGTCCGAACCTGCCGGATCTTTCGTCATGGGTCTGCTGGGTCTGGCCATTTGATTTTATCTGCATAAAGGGTGCAGCGCCGCGCCTCGTCGAGCTCCTTCTTGTCGAGCTTTCTTGCCGTGCGGCGGCTCATGGCGGCCTGTACCGCCCAGGGCTCAAGCAGCAACCGATCACGATCACCCGGTGGGGTATCGGTCCAGCGTGGATCGTGGCTAGCAATCCCGAGGATCTGCAACGCCTCATCGGCGTTCGCCGGATCGTCTTCCATCTTTTGCTCGATGCTGGGCAGCTGGTTCAGGGTTCTTTCGGTAATTGCCTGCTCACGCTTGGCGATCATCTTCAGAACTTCGCGTCGTGCGGCACGATTGCCATTGACTGCGTCCTGATAGGTCTTGTGCTGAAGGGCTTCATCGACAGTCACTTCGCGCGGGACCCCGTCCTGCAGGATCGTCAGCGTGCGGTCTATCACGATATCAAAGGCGGATGGTCGGGGATCCTGCTTCCTTTTTTTAGGTCGCCCGCGAGGATTACCACTCTGGCCCTTTTGGAAGCGGGTCGATGTCGACGACTTGTCGTTATTGGACGGCTTATTCATCTCAATCTGCCCGCACAAGACGCGGCGTGCCCCCCGTCATCGCAGACCACCGGTCAACCGCCACATCCACATAAGCAGGGTCAATATCGAGCCCACGGAACCGCCGGCCAGTCCGCTCGGCGGCAATCAGCGTGGTGCCGGACCCGAGGAAAATATCAAGCACCAGCTCGCCACGGCGCGTCACATCCTGGATCGCGTCGGCAACCAGGGCCGTTGGCTTTACTGTCGGGTGTAGCGCCAAGTCTTCACGGCGACTGCCGGCGAGCGAGTTGACCGATGCATAATCCCAGACATTGGTGCGGTTGCGACCGTGCTTGCCGAGCTCGACCGCGTTGACGTGGGGCGCATCACCGACTTTGAACACAAAGATAAGCTCATGCTTGGAGCGATAAAGCGATCCCATTCCTGCATTGGATTTGTTCCATATGCACAGGTTCAGAAGGCTGCCATATACCGAACGCCCCACGGCCGTAACATCGTCCATGTGACGCCAATCCATGCATATGAAGTGAACGGCACCATCTCGCGAGACCTTGGCACATGTGCCAAGGCTGTCGGCGAGGAATGTAGGGAATGCATCACCGGTCATCTCACCCGATGCCATGGCGAACTCCGGGTGGCGTCCTTTGGTATTGGCATGGCCGTTGATACGGACGTTATATGGCGGATCGAGGAACGCCGCATCGATCGTGGCTCCCTCGCCTATCACAGCCTGTAGAAACGCCCCGTCGCGGCCATCGCCACAACCGATCCGATGATCGCCCAGAACCCATATATCACCCGGTTGAGAACGCGGTGTCTCAGACACCGCCGGGATTGCCTCATCGTCGGGATCGGACGCACTTGTAAGGGCGACGTCAATCTCACCGGTCGAGAACCCGGTAACCGAGAGATCGAAGTCAACGTCAAGTACTGCCAGCTCGCCCAATTCAAGCTTCAGAAGATCGATGTCCCACCCGGCATTAAGGGCAATCTTGTTGTCGGCAAGCCTCAGCGCCCGCTTCTTTTCCTCGCTCAGCCCTTCCAGGGTTAGGGTAGGCACTTCGTCAAGCGCCATCTTTTTCGCGGCAAGCAACCGACCGTGTCCTGCGATGATTGAGCTATCCGAATCTATCAGGATGGGATTGGTGAACCCGAACGTACGGATTGACTCAACAATCTGGTCGACCTGGCGTTTCGGATGCGTTCGGGCGTTGCGCGGATCTGGTTTAAGAGCCTTCAGACGCCGATAGCGAACGACAAGCGGACGAGCCGCTGTGGTTATGGATTCCTCGGTCATAAGCTTAATTAGTCAGCAAAATTTGGGAATCCAAGACCACCCGATTCGGCTGGACTTTCCCCCCAAAAAGAGCGTCAGTGGGTTCATGCTCGGCCTCGTCCGGGCTCTCCGCGGTAGCGGCGGCAAATTACCGTCGTGTAACCGAGGAGAACACCATGCCCCCTGATTCCACGGCCACCAAAAAACCATCAACGGCCAAAACCCAAAGCTCTGACAAGCTTGACGGACGCACAGTGAGCCCGGCGGTAGCACAGGAAGTTTGGACCCTCACAGGCCTCGACCTTGAGGCGCTCCGTGCCGTATGGCGCACCCGCTACGGAGTGCCGCCAGCATTACGCTCAGCCGAGCTGCTGCGCCTTACACTAGCCTGGCGGCTTCAAGCTGAAGAATCGGAGGGCCTTGATCGCCGGACCCGGCGTCAATTAAAGCGCCGTGGCGCCATTGATGCCGAGGGCCTGACGCTTGGGCCCGGTGCGCGCCTTCGCCGGGAATGGCAGGGGGATATCGTCGAGGTTGAAGTCGAGGAGAGCGGCTTTCGATGGCAGGACACCCTCTATCCAAGTCTGTCGGCTGCCGCCACAGCCATTACCGGAACACGCTGGAACGGACCTCGCTTCTTCGGATTGCGCAGATCGGGCCCATGAAGGATAAACAATACTGCGCGATCTACACACGCAAGAGTTCGGAGGAAGGGCTCGATCAGACCTTCAACAGTCTCGATGCCCAGAGAGAAGCCTGCGAAGCCTTCGTACAGAGCCAAAGGAGCGAAGGGTGGCACACCGTCTCGACGCGCTATGACGATGGTGGGTTCTCGGGCGGTTCCATGGAACGCCCGGCGCTCAAACGCCTTCTTGCCGACATCGGCGCTGGCAAAATCAATGTTGTCGTTGTCTACAAGATAGACCGGTTGACCCGCTCGCTTGCCGATTTTGCCCGCATAGTCGAACTGTTCGACAAGCATGAAGTAAGCTTCGTCAGCGTTACCCAGGCATTCAACACAACGTCCAGCATGGGCCGGCTGACGCTGCATGTATTGCTATCCTTTGCTCAGTTCGAGCGCGAGGTGACCGGCGAACGTATCCGCGACAAGATCGCTGCCTCCAAGGCCAAGGGAATGTGGATGGGCGGGAACCTGCCGCTCGGATACGATGCTCCGACGGATACCTCGCGCGCGCTGGTGGTCAACGATGCTGAAGCCGATACCGTTCGCAGGATATTCGAAGCCTATCTGGAGCTGGCCTCTGTCCATGCATTACAACGCTGGCTTGATAAACGTGGAATACGCTCGAAGAGCCGGACCACACGCAGCGGCAAAATCATCGGCGGCCAATTGTTCAGCCGCGGTGCCCTGTTCCACCTCCTCCGCAACCGGACCTATCTCGGCCTGATTGTACACAAAAGTGAAGCGTACCCGGGACTGCACGCGGCGATCGTCGACCCCGCTTTATTCGACGCGGTTCAGACCAGGCTCGATGCCAACGCCCAACGCCACAAAACCGGTAAAGATCGGATCTCTCGTGCACCGCTCACCGGACGTCTCTTCGACAATGACGACCAGCCCATGAGCCCTTCCTTTACCTATGGCAAGCGTGGCCAGGTTTATCGCTACTACGTATCCGCCCCCTTGCTACAGGGCTGCCGCCTCCCTGGCGACGTCGGCATCCGCCGCGTCCCGGGACCGGCACTTGAAGCCATGGTGAGTGCCGCCATTCGACGCCTGATGCCGGCAAGCACCGATGATCCCCTGGCCCTTTCGGTCCGGATCGAGGTTCATCCACAATCGCTCCAGCTGTTGCTGCCGATTGACATGCTCGCGCGCATGAGCTCGCGCCTTGCGCCCGGCGAGACCGCCGAGCCAGAGGCCGCCGATGGTGCCTTGCTCCGTCTGACATTACCGATCAGCCTGCGTCGCCGTGGGGGACGAAGCTGGATCATTGGCGCCGCGGAACCTGCAGTGCGGCGAGATCCGGCATTGATCAAGGCATTGCGGACGGCCCATGCGATAATTAGTACCGATGCCGCCGGTCTTCCGAGGCTCAATACCGCACCATCCTCACCCTATCTCCGCCGCCTGGTCCGGCTGGCGTTTTTGGCGCCAGAATTGCAGCGTGCCATCCTCGCCGGAAAGCAGCCGCCCGGACTTACCCTCGAGCAGCTGATGCGCACACCGATGCCCATACTATGGTCCGACCAGGCCGCCATGTTCGATAGCCTTGGCGTATCACGACCGCCTGGCAAACCCGGGTCCCACCAGCCCTGATCAAGTCGCCGCCCTTCCCTGTTAAGGTGACAACTTGGCCCTGTTACGACGATAAAATGCCCTGTTATGCGCTCATAAATGCCCTGTTATCGTCAATAACAGGAAAGTGCCTTTTTTGCGATGTAAGCCATTGAATTAAAGGGCATAATTACGCAACGCGTCTGGCGGATTTACGCAAAAGCCCTGTTAATTGGCCCATATTGCAAAATATTCCCTGTTATTGCGGGTTTAACAGGCAAACTCACCCGGGGCGGGGACCGCCAGAGACGCCGCCTGATAATTGCGTAATCGGTCTCTAAACTTATCGCCAGAACCGGATACGAAATGGGATTGGGCCCCGATAACGCCCACGTTCCGGGCGGTTACCCTGTAAGAGCCTGTTCGGAGACAAATGGTGGGGGTGACTGGCGGAGGGAGAGGGATTCGAACCCTCGATACGGTTACCCGTATACTGATTTAGCAAACCAGCGCCTTCAGCCACTCGGCCACCCCTCCGCCGGAGTGGTAAATTTCACGCTGTATGCAGGGGTTATCTAGGGCAGGCGGACCCGCCCTGTCAACGACAGCCGCTCGTCGATAGTCAAATAGGAGGCCGTCCGAAGCCTACTCGGTGAAAAACGCCTTAGGTGACGCTCCAGACCCGATAGGCTTCCTTCATCGTCTCGAGGGATTCGGTGACTGTTACGGTGCTTTTTTTACCGTCACAGACAGCGCGGTAGGCGTTGCGGGCCTCGACGAAATTCACCCACAAATCAGCCTCGCCCAGCGGGTCGTAGCTCTGGCGCAATTCATTGTAATCGCTGCTTTGCGCCTCGTTGGCAATCAGCGCCGCCTTCAGCTTTTTGGCGACCTCATGCTCACCCACCGAATAGGCATGGTTGAACGCGGCAAGAATCTTGTCACTCAGCCGGCGTCTTGCATGGTCGCGCTGACCAGTTTCGTCCATGACTGAATCGGTATTGAAATCATCCAATGGGCTCATAGCGCCCCTCCATAATCGGATGCGGATATAAGACTTATGGTGGGGAAACGAGGTTTATTTTCTATTAAGGACACAGGCGGGAAATCTCACAGTGGGGGGGCGCTCCTCAATGAAAAAGAGTTGGTACTAAACTGATTTTTAAGGATAACAGATCGAAAATCCATCCTGCTAAGGCGTATTTCAACGGCGGAGATGGCGATGCCCCTATCAAAACAATCGATCGAGAATCTGCTTGATCTGGTCGAGATCAAAATTGGCGCCCTGCAGATCGTTGATCGCGACGACCAGCGTGAACTCAAGAGCCTTGAGGCCTGCCGCAACGAACTCATCGGCCTCCAGGACGAGATCAAGGCCACCCGCCGACGCGGCCGCCCCAAGATGGCCACCGCAACCCAGCATTAACGGGCTGGTACTGCAGACACGAAAAAGCCCGGCTAACCAGCCGGGCTTTTTTTATTCGTTCCCGAATTGTCCAGACCGTCAGCCCGGGACCTGAGCCGCCAGGCCGCGCTGCACGCCCGGGCGGGCTTCCATGGCCTCATACCAGCGCTTCATGTTGGGGAACTCGTCGAGCGCGATACCCTGCCATTCGTAGCGCATGGTCCACGGGAAGATGGCGATGTCGACGATGGAATAGTCGTTGTTGGCGAACCAGTCATTTCCTTCGAGCCGGTCGTTCATCACCCCCCACAGGCGCCGTGTCTCCTTGGTATAGCGCTCGATGCCGTAGGGCACTTTCTCGGGCGCGGCGCGGCGGAAATGGTGGGCCTGGCCGAAATTGGGGCCGACGCCGCCCATCTGGAACATGAGCCACTGGATGGTCTCGTAGCGCGCCGCCATCTCGGTGGGCATGAACTTGCCGTGCTTCTCGGCCATGTACATGAGGATCGCGCCGGATTCGAACATTGTATAGGGCTTGCCGCCGGGCCCGTCCTGGTCGATGACCGCCGGGATCTTCTGGTTCGGGTTCAGTGCCGTAAATTCGGGCGTAAACTGGTCGTCTTTACCAATGGCGATAGGGTGGATTTTGTAATCCACCTCGAGTTCCTCGACCATGATGTTGACCTTCCGGCCGTTCGACGTCGGCCAGTTATAGATGTCGTACATTGGATTATCCCCCTACGCTGTTTGGTCATTTTTGAAGTCGCTTATTGAAACAATAATCAGGTGGGTGCCGGCGGGATTTCGAGGCCGCGCTGCACTTCCGCTCGTTTGCTGAGCCGGTTATACCAGTTTCGCACGCCGACGAAATCGTCGAGCGAGATACCATAGGCCTCGTGCCGCGCTATCCACGCCACTGCCGCCATGTCGGCGATGGTATAGGTCTTGGCGAGATACTCATATTCGCGCAGGCGGAAATCCAGCACGCCCACCAAACGCAGCAACTCGTCAAAATAGCGCTGGCGGCCAAAGGCGCGGATCTCATCGGAAGCCTGCCCCTCAGCCTGAAACGCGAAATAAAAGAACTGGATGACGGTGGGCGAGATCCCGCTGGTCACCAGATTGAGCCACTGACTGCATTCCAGCTTGCTGACCGCTTCGGTACCGCGGAACCGCCCGGATTTTTCCGCCAGATACTGCATGATGGCCCCGGTCTCGAACACCCGGATGGGTTTCCCGTCGGGCCCGTCCTGGTCCACGATGGCGGGGATCTTCTCATTGGGATTGATCTTGCGGTATTCCGGATTGTGCTGCGCCCCGGCGCGGATATCCACCACATGGGTGGAGTAGTCCAGCCCGCATTCCTCCAGCATGATGGAGACCATGCGCCCGTTGGGCGTCGAATAGGTGTGAAGATCAATCATGCGCTCTATTCCGCCGCGTTACCCTGAGTGCGTTGGGTCTTGCCGTACATGATTTCCCACTGCTTGTCATTGTGCGGTCCCTTGCGGGACTGACCCTTGAGGACGTCCAGGGCCTTGATCACCTGCGGCCGGGCCCAGATGGTATCGCGCCAGCGCTTCACATTGGGATACTCATCGATCTCCACCCCCTGGCGCTTGGGATCGCGCAGCCACGGGAAGATGGCCATATCGGCGATGGTGTAGCGTCCGGCGGCGACCCACTCATTGCCGGCAAGCCGGCGGTCGAGCACGCCATAGAGCCGGTTAGCCTCGTTCACATAGCGGTCAATGCCATACTGGATGGCCTCCACCGGCGCGCGCTTGCGGGCGTAATCGTTGAAATGATGGGACTGCCCCAGCATGGGGCCGACCCCGCCCATCTGGAACATGAGCCACTGGATCACATCGAAATATTCATGGGGCTCAGACGCCTCATCGGGCAGGAACTGTCCGGTCTTGCGCCCCAGATACATCAGGATCGCACCGGTCTCGAACACCGAGATCGGTTTGCCGCCAGGCCCGTCCTGATCGACGATGGCCGGCATCTTGTTGTTGGGGCTGATCTTGAGGAAATCTTCCTTGAATTGTTCACCCTCGCCGATATTGATGGCGTGCACAGTGTAGGGCGCGCCGGTTTCCTCGAGCATGATATGCACCTTGTGCCCGTTGGGCGTCGGCCAGGTATAGCAATCGATCATGGATGTCCCCCTTTGACGATAGCGCTGCGTTATATGGGCAACCGTAGCACAGCATTTAGGATGCTTTACAGCCGGGGTCTACCCCGGCAGGCCGGCTTCATGCTCTAATAGCGTTTCGTTATTCACCCAGCTTCCATTTGATGACCAAACACTCCCCCGACATCGAACCCGAATCCTATCCCTGGCGGCTGCAATTGCCGATCTACGCCAGCGGGTTTTTCAACGGCAATGTTTATTTCCTGACCGGCATCCTGATGCCGCTGTGGGCGGCCATCGTGGTGAAGGAGCCGGTGCTGATCGGGCTCGTGGTGGCGTCGCGTCAGGTGCTGCCGGTGCTGCTGGCCATCCATGGCGGCGCGCTCATGGACCGCCTGGGGGCGCGCCGGATCATGCTGGCCTTTTGTGCGCTGGGCGTCATCGTCATGGCCGCCTTTCCGTTCTTTCCGTTTCTCAGCGCCATGATCGTGTTGCAGATGCTGAGCGGCATAGCCGAATCCATGGGCTGGGTCGGTAGCCAGACCCTGGTGGGCACCGCCATGAAGGGGCATTCCACCTATACCGGGCGGCTCAGCTTCGCACTCCGCCTCGGCGGGTTCCTCGGGCCGTGGCTGTGTGGCATCGCCTGGCACCAGTTCGGACCCACCATCGGATTTTTCAGCATCTCCGCCTGGATCGCGGCGGGTTGGCTCGCCGGCTGGCTGGTGCCGGCGAAGGAAGCACGCGATGTGGCCGTGTCCGGGTCGTTCAGCCTAACCGAAATGCTGCCGCGCTGGTCGGACTACGTGGCCACTTTCCGCATGATCTCCATCCCAGCCATTGCACTGGTGGTGGCGGTAACTTTCATGCGCCAGACCGGCTCGGGCATGCAGCTATCATTCTATCCCATATGGCTCAACCAGCTCGGCGTCACCGCCGCCGACATCGGCTTCATGGTAGGCTGTAGCCATATCCTGTCGGCCAGCACGTCGCTATCGGTGGGCAGCGCCACGCGCTGGATCGCGGCCCATTGGCTGCTGGTGCTGACCATCGCCATTTCCATCATCACCATCGCGGTTACGCCCATGCTCGGGGCCGAGTACATCGAACTGCCCGGGGTCGGGCGGATTTATGTCGTTCTGTTTGGCGTGATCTGCCTGCGCGGGCTGGCCCAGGGCTTCAACATGCCCCTGATGATGTCCATCGGCATGCAGGCGGTGTCGGCCCAGGAACAGGGCAAGATCGTGGCGCTGCGCATCACCGTCAACCGGCTGACGTCGATGATCATCCCGCTAATCATGGGCGCCATCGCCCAATGGTTCGGGCTGGAATTCAGCTTCTACGTGATCGGCGCCGTCGGCCTAATAGGGTTGACGCTCACGTCGGTGTGGATGGCGCGATCCCCGGCCTTTGGGAAGTAGCCCTGAATTACTCCACCGCTTCGGAGGCGGCGGTTTGTTCCAGGCAAAAGCCCATGTAGCCGTCCGCGACGATCGATCCCCTCCACGCCGGGCTCGGAAGTGGCCCGACAGGTCCACAGGAAATTCACTCCTGTGAACCCGCCGGTACAAATAACCCAGTCAGCGCAAATACGAGGCTGAGTTATGCCGGGGTCGTGGCGGTGTTCTGGTCCGGCGTCGCGACCGCGGGATCCGACGAGTAGTTGAAGCGCAGCAGCTTCGACCGCCAATAGTAGGAAGGATTCCACGATTGTTTCCGGACCGCGAACCGGGACGCGGTGCGGACAACCAGGACACAATCGTCAAACGCGACCATATTGTGCTTCTGAAAATGCTGCCGCTGCCGATCGGTATTCGGATGGCTCCGGAAAATGTTGATCTGGGTGAAATCAAGCGGCAAATGGCCGAACTTGCGCGTTAGAGCCTCCGCCAGATGCGGTCCTTTGTTGAGAATGGGATCGCTCGTATAGATGGGAGCGATACCGGTGGGGCTCAGATAGTCGAGCGCCTGCTCGAGGAGTTCGAACGTAAACTCAATGCCCAGATCTCCCCCCCGCATGGGCAGGTCATGTGCGTCGGCATCGTCGGGCATGGGCACATAAGGCGTGTTCGCGGTTATGCAATCGAAGCGCCCGGTTATTTTAGTGAAAAGATCGCTTTCCAGAGTACGAACATTTCCCAGACCATTGAGCGAAGCGTTCGCATTGACATAAGACAGCGCCCGCGCGTTGAGATCTGTACAAACAACCTCCTCCGACCGCGTGGCGAGGGACAATCCCTGGACGCCGCTGCCGGTGCAAAGGTCGAGGCTGCGTTCAAAATGCCGGTCGCCGCATTCCTGATCGATGATCTCCACGTAATCCTGGGAATCAGTCCCGAAATAAATGAAATCACCCCGGTTGGTCCGGTCGATATCGAACATGGAGAACAGATGCGGGACAGCGATAATGCGGATGTTTGGACGCACCAGACCATTCTCGCGTGAGACGATAGATGCGTCCGCCAACATGGCAATCTTGTCCTCGCCCAAGGTTTGGCGCAGGTCGCTTTCCGTAACAGGCTCAGCCCGCCAGAACAGGTCGAATAGATGGACAGCAACTCGACCTTTTTCCGAGGTAAGACGCTTTCGGTAAAACCCGTCCATGGCCGAGTAGCCCCAGCAATTGCGCCGTTTCCTGAAATAATCGAGGAAAACAAACGGTTCAGAGAGCCCATATTGTTCGGTGGGCCGCGGAAGACGAAGCGAGTCTCTGTAGAAACCATCGTTCAGCACGGTTCGAAGCGTCTTCGCCGCCTCGGGCGAGAACGCTGAGGGATTGAAATGTGGTGCAGCGACCACACCGGCCTCAGCCGATTGTTGGGATGTCATTTGCAAATCTCCTCTGTTTCGCAAGGGCAGCTATGGCGTCAGAGGCACGATTGATCGTGCACACTATTTTCAGTGTGCTTCGTCCGCTTCCGCCAGCCCTGTTAGGAGTTATGCAATTCCCATGCCAACTTTCTAAAATGGCGGAATATCAGTAGGTTAGTGAAACGTTTTGGCGCCCATTAACCGCGATTGTAAAAAATTCCGACAGTTTTTGGTTATTTTCGCTCCCATCGCGAAAAAAGTGTAAGATTCACCGACACAACAAATTCAACCGAGCGGAGTGGATTTAGTCTGCGAAGCACCATTATCCGCCCGCCGCCGAGATGCCGATTGACCGTACCGGGTTGCGCGAAGCTCGACCGGAGATCATTCTGCGGTCCAGCATGAACACGCCTTCCGATTTATTCCAGACATGACCGAGCCGGACACCGTCAGCTATCCCGTCGGCCTGCAATCGGCGGTCTACAGCACTGCCTTTTTCAACGGCACGGTGCAATCCATGGCGTCCACCATTGTCGCCCTGCTGGTGGTCGCGCTGATCGACAAGAATCTCGCCCTTTTGGTCGGCATAGTTCTGTCCTCACGCCAGTTTCTGACCGTCACCATGTCGGTCTATGCCGGCTCGCTGATGGATAATTTCGGCACCAAGCGGGTCATCATTGCCTTTGGGTTCGCCGGCGTCCTCGCGTCGCTGGCCTATCCGTCCCTGTCGCTGATATTCGGCATCGAGGTAGGTGCCAGCCTGCAGAACCCCGGCGTGCTTTTTATCCTGGCGATCATCCTGGTTCAGATGGTGTCGGGCTATGCCGAGGGGAGCAGTTGGATCGGCAGTCAGACCCTAGTGGGGCAGTTGATGAAAGGCCATCCGGTCTATGCCGGGCGCATGACATTCGTCGCCCGCATCGGCGGCTTCCTCGGCCCGCCGGCAATCGGCTATGCGTGGGATTTCTGGGGCCCCTGGGGCGGCTTCGGATTCCTCGCCATTTGGATCGCCGGCGGCATGGTTGCCGCCTCCTTTCTGCCCGACACGCGGGCGGCAACCCAGGGATCGCGCGATGAAGCCGATGCCAGGGAGGCGGATACACCCACAACATCCGAGGCCACACCGAAAAAACAATCGAGCTATGGCGAGACCCTGCGCCTGCTGCTGATCCCGGCGGTCGCCATGGTGATCATGGCGACGGTGATGCGCCAGACCGGATCCGGCGTGCAGAGCTCGTTCTATGTGGTGTGGTTGGGTGAACATGTGGGGATGGACGGCAGCACTATCGGCTGGCTGATCGGCGTGGCCAGCAGCGCCTCGGCAATAGCGGCGTTATGCACCGGACCATTGCTCAAGAAGTATTCGGCGCACTGGCTTCTCATCCTCATGGTGACTATCTCGGTGGTGGCCATCGCCATCACCCCCCTGTTCGGGACCAACTTCACTACCCTACTGTTTATGACCCTGCTGGGCGCCATCTGCGTGCGCGGGTTTGCCCAGGGTCTGAACCTGCCCCTGATGATGATCATCCTGTCTCGCAGTGTGGCGCCCCATTTGCAGGGCCGGGTCACCGCGCTCCGTATCTCGTTCAACCGCTTCGGTGGGTTATTGGTACCGCCTGGCATGGGTGCGCTAGCCGATATGGAAGCGGTCGGCGGGCTGGCCAACGCCTTTTACATTGTCGGCATCGCAGGCGTGGTTGCGCTGTCCCTGCTGGCGCTCTGGGTGGCGCTATCGCCCTCCTTTAAAAAGGCCAATGAATCCGGCGTGTGAGTTCATTCGCCGCTTCGGTACCGGCAGGACACATGCCCGGACACCGGATGGGCGCTGGCGTACCGGCGCTATTCGAGGAACTACGTCGCCCGTGAAAAAAGTGCGGCAAGCGGCAAGCGCGGCCTGTGGCACGGCAAGTTCATCGCCCCCTGGGACTGGCGCCGCAGCAAGAGACTGTCTAACAACCGGCAATGACGGGCAAGCCTATTCGGCGGCGGCGCTCCGGGTTTCGCGGGCGATCATGTCCTCGGTGATACGCCGCGCCCAGACGGCGCCGGCATCGATATTGAGATTGTTCAGGCCGAGTTGGGGGTTTTGCTCCATGCTCCGCTGCTGTGCCTCCACCACCACCTGGTCCTCCACGAAGATCTTGGCATTGGCCTCGCGCAGCTGGGTGGTGAGCGCCTGGTCCCGCAGCCGATAATTGCGCACCAGCGACCAGAAATACATGCAGCTGTTATCGGTTTCCGGGGTGATGGTATTCAGCACCCGGCCATTGACCCCCTGCGACCGATCGCCGTCGGCCGCCCCGGTGCCGGCCAGCGCGACACCCACATCCAGGACAATGGTGCACGGCGCTTCGAACCGGATGATCTGCCAGCGGTCCACATTGCCGGGCTTGCCAAGCTGGGTGCGCCAGAACGGCGGCGCGTCAATGTCAAACATCCAGCGGGTCGAGGTGACGGTGCGCTCGTCATGCACTGTTTTTAGCGGCGCCTCGGCCACGTGCTTGTTGCCAATGCTGGTGGCGTGCACGAAGGATTCATGGGTCAGGTCCATCAGATTATCGACAAACAGCCGGTAGTGGCATTTGGCGAACATGGTCTTTCCGTCGCCTTCCCATTCGGGATCGTCGTTCCAGTGCATGTCCGGCACCAGCGACGCATCGGCCTGCGCCGGATCGCCCGGCCAAACCCAGACAAAGTGGTGACGCTCGACGACCGGAAAAGCGCGCACACAGGCCGACGGGTTCAGCTTGTCCTGCGACGGCATGCGCGTGCACTGGCCCTCCCCGTCAAACGCAAGCCCGTGATAGCGGCACACCAAATCGTCGCCATCGAGCCGGCCCAGCGACAGGGGCAGCAGCCGATGCCAGCAGGCATCCTCCAGGGCCGCGATGGCGCCATCGGATTTTCGCCACAACGCCAGAGGCGTGTTGCAGACGGTGCGCGCCACCGGCTCCTGGCGGCCCACCTCGTGGCTCCAGGCCGCCACATACCAGGCGTTTAGCGGAAAGGTGGGGGTGTCTTCCATGGGATGATCTCGATGATGTTCGATTGCCCGGCAGTTTAACACCGGCTGGGGACGAAGTTAAAAGGGTTCGGGGTGTTCCAAACGAAAACGGCGACCCCGATGGATCGCCGTTTCCTGTCTTGATCGCGTCGCTACCGGTCTCTATTCGGCGGCGGCGGTCTGGTTGGCCTGCATCTGCGACCACACATAGGTCTCGCGGCGTTTGTGATTACCGACGAACTCCTCAGGGAAGTTGTCGGGAACCGCACCGATAACCGTTTCGTTGGCCAGGAGCGCGTCAGACCACGCCTGGACCAGCGGGAAGTCATTCAGCACACCAGTCTGGAGCACGGCTTCCACCTTTGCAAAGCGCTGAAAGATCGGTCCATAGGCCGCATCCACCAGACACAGATCAGGGCCATTGAAGTACGGCCCGTCATTGCCCCGCTCGGTGGTCAGGGCCCGTTCCAACCGCCCAAGTGTCTTAGGCGCATTGGCGACCCCTTCTTCCACGGCCTCCTTGGTGGTGGCGTAGCCAATCCCGTTGATGGCCTTCGAGAAATCCGGCACGAAATCGGTCCAGGCCCGGTTGCGGGCCCGCTTGAACGGATCGGTTGGATGCAGCGGCGGCGCCACCTGCTCGTCGAGAAACTCGGCGATGGCGTTGGATTCGAACAGGATCTCGTCATCCACCTTGAGCACCGGCACCTTGCCGTGCGGCGAGATCTCAAGAAACCAGTCGGGCTTCTCACGCAGATTGACGTAGGTAACCTCGAAATCGACTTGTTTGACGCGCATAGCAATCACGGCGCGTTGCACCCAAGGTCACGTAAAGGCGCTAATCAGATGATATTTGGTCATGGGTCATTCCTCGAATGAAACGCGGGAAGTCTTGTGATCATGCTACGCCGCCCGTCTTCGGTGGTCAAAGCATTGTGAACAGCAGCTTGCCGCGCAAATGGCGCGATTCACTGACGCGCTGGGCCGCGACCGCCTCCGATAGCGGGTATTGCGTGATGTCCGGTGCGGTGACGGCGCCGGCCTCCACCAATTCCACGATGCGTTCCAGATGGGGACGATCGCGCCCCACCGCCGGACGAAGCGATTCTACGTCATCACGGGGCGGAACCGGCGCTGTGCCACCGGAGGCAATGAACGCCGCCCGTCCGCCCGGCTTGAGCACGGCAAAATCCCGCTGGGCGACATCGCCGCCGACAGTGTCGAACACGGCGTCGCATTCCGACACCACTTCCGTAAAATCCTGAACGGTGTAGTCGATAATTTCATCGGCGCCGAGGCCCTGCACATAGGCCATGTTGGCGGCGCTGGTGGTGGTAATCACCCTGGCGCCGATATGCTTGGCAAGCTGGATGGCGAACCCGGCAACGCCGCCGGCGCCCCCCTGGATCAGGATTTTTTCTCCGGCTTTCAGCTTCAGCGTATCCTCGATGGAGATCACCGCCGTCAGCCCGATCAGGGCAAGCGCCGCCATATCCACGTGGGAGATGCTATCCGGCTTTTTAGCCACAAGAGCCGCCTTCATGGCGATCTTCTCGCAATAAGTCCCTTCCTGGCCCACATCGCAGACCCCGAACACCGCATCGCCGATGGCGAACTCATCAACACCCTCGCCCACCGCGCTAATCGCGCCGGAGAAATCGCGCCCCAGTACATAGGGGAAATACTTGACCTGATTGTACTGCCCCGCCCGCACCTTCCAGTCGGCGCCATTGACGCTGGCGGCGTGGATATCGACCACCACTTCGCCCGCACCGGCGACGGGATCAGGCAGGTCGCCGTATTTCAGGACCTCCGGTCCGCCATGTTCCTCGAAATAGGCTGCTTTCATCGGCTCCCGTCCCTTCAGGTTTGTTCTGTTGTCCTGGTCGGGATGCTACCAACGAAAACCGGAATTGCCCAATCGGATACTGAAAGGGCATGAAGATGGCCCGGCGCTGTAACCGGTCGGCTCTGTTATTAGAGCGCCGTGCCGGACCGTTTTAAAAATCGCTGGTAGACGTTCTTGAAGGGAATAAAATACATGTCCAAGCAACTTTTGTATTCACTCACGTAGCCCATCGCCATGCCAAAATGAACATCCTTGTTTGTTTCGGGTACCTCGTAGGTCCCGAACAGGACGTCCCAGCAGGGGAATATGAACGCAAAATTCTTGCCGATGTGGTCGGGATGGCAGCTGTGATGTATCTGGTGATGCGCCGGCGAAGCAAACGCCATGGACCATCTTCCCGGCCAGCGCAGCCAAATATGGGAATGCCGCAGATTATAACCGAGGATATTGAAGGCGAACATCACCAGGGGGATACCCAGAATCTGAGGTATGCTGGGCAGGTAACCAAACAAGCTGCTTGTTGTGCCCATGACCAGCCCATAGGCCGTGCCGATGGCTGTCGCATAGACAAAATTGTCGACAGGATGCTCACGGTAGTTGGACAAGGGGTGCATGACTTCGAGGCTGTGATGAACCTTATGGAACTCCCAAAACAGGGGCACCCTGTGCTGCATATAATGGATGCCGTAGGTTACAAGATCTGAGAACGCGAGAAGGACGAACATATACGCCGTCCCGATCGCCATATCCGGCATTGATGTATCAAACGTCAGGCTGCCCGCTTCCAGCAGATTTGGCCCACCCGTAATCATCTGAAAGACCAGATTCAAAATTACGGAGACAAACACGCCGTAGATAATCACGCGGAAAATCTGATGGAAAAAGAAATACCGAACGTCCAGCCACGCGGACGGGTTTTGCCAGACATGCTTTGGGAACAAAAATTGGACAAACCCCTTACCGGAGATTTTGTGGGCCGGGGTCGACTTGCTGGTTACGTAAAAGACATAAAAGGCAATGGCGGCCGAACTGCACAAATACAGCCAGAATATTCGTTGCGTCGAGAAAAGCGGATACGCCAGCACGGTTACCAGCTGAATCCCCAAGAATTCGATGGAAAGCTCAACCAGCCGATAGGCGGAATCAAACATACACGCTCCGGCACGACCACGCGATATGCGGGCCCAGTAGTGCTGTACCGGATTGACGCACGGCACCCCTTTCTAAACCCTTACACTTGGCCGGCTCAAATCGGATGGACAGGCGGTATTTTTGTCGCAAAACCCCCGTTTTCGGCGCAGGACACCCAATATTTTCACATTTTAGGCGTTTTTCGAGGCGTTTTTCGCCTCCTATACCGGAATCTCACCCAACACAGTTGTCCGGTGCATGCGGCGGTGCTGGCCTTCGGGGACGCCAAGGCAGGCGAGATGGATGGTGGTGCGGTTGTCCCACAAGAGCAAATCACCCACATTCCAGCGGTGGCGGTAGACCAGGTCGCGGTTCCTGATGTGCGCGAACAGCTCATCGAGCAGTGCCTGCGCATCTGCCTCATCCAAATCCTTGATCCCGATGGTGAAGCGCGGCGACAGGTAAAGCGCCTTCCGGCCGGTATGGGGATGGGTGCGCACCAGAGGATGAAACGAGTCAGGCGGCGAACGCTTGTAATATTCTTCATCATGGCCATGCAGCACCGGCACGGAAATGCGCGGGTTCTTCAGGCGGTTAAAGCTGTGGATGCCGACCAACCCCTCGAGGCGCGTCTTCATGTCATCGGGCAGGGTCTCATAAGCCGCCACCATGTTGGTCCATTCAGTGTCGCCGCCGTCCTTTGGGACTTTTATGGCATGGAGCAACGTGTAGCCGGTGGGCTGATCCACATAGGAATGGTCCGAATGCCATTCGCTTCCGCCATCGGGCAGTCCGATATATTTCCCGTCCTCCTTTTCGTTGGACAGGATCATCACCTCGGGCTGGTCCTTCATCAGATATTCTGGCGAAATATGATACTGAATGTCGCCGAACCGTTTGGCGAAATCGGTTTGCTGGGCCGGACTCAGAGTCTGATCCTTGACCACTACCACCAGATTGTCGTGGAACACGTCACGCAATTCATTGAACGTCGCATCGTCGAGGTCTGCCGCGTTCACCCCCGACACCTCGACGCCCAGCGCGTCGGATAGCGGTTTAACAATCAAATTTGCCGGCATTTGATCCTGTGTCAGTGCCATGAAGCCCTCCGTGTCTTTTGTTTATTGTACCATATTTTCGCCTGCCTGTGTGAACCAGGGAGTGCCTCATCTTGCCATCCGGCTCCGTGAGAAGGACAATGATTTCATAACAAATCACACAGGGAGAGCACCATGGCGCGGATCAACCCCATTCCGCTGGATGAGATGACACCCGACCAGAAGCGCATCAATGACGAAATCGCCGGGTCGCGCGGCGGCGGTCCGGCCAAGGGGCCGTTCGCCCTGTGGCTCAGGACGCCTGAACTGGCCGACAGGGCCAATGCCTTTGGCAGCTTCCTGCGTCAACAGAGCTCGGTGCCGCAGCGGCTGGTGGAACTGGCCGTTCTCGTGGTCGCAAGAACCTACACCGCCCAGTATGAATGGTATGCCCATGCCAAGTACGTGGAGAAGGTGGGACTAAGCCCGGCCATCGCCGAGGCCATCCGCACCCGCCAGGATCCGGTGATCGAGAAAGAGGACGAGCAGATCGTCCATGCGGTAGCCACGGCATTATCGGTGGACCGAAGACTCGACGATGCCACCTATGCCCGTGCGGTGGACGTGCTGGGCGAGCAGACCCTGCTCGACCTGGTGACCATCATCGGATTCTACACCATGGTCGCCGTTATCCTGGTCTCGTTCGACGTGGACATCCCCGATGGCGGTCCCAAGCCGCTGGCGGAATAGGAAAAAAGCATGAGCCACCCCCAGCTGCCGCCCAACCCGCCGATCCGCCGCGTCGTCACCGGCCATGATGCCGACCGCAAGGCCGTCGTCACCATCGACGATTACGCCACCAACCATAAATGGTCTCCCAAGGGCGGCAATGTCTCGACGCTGATCTGGTACGCCGATGAGATGCCCATGGAAATCTGGTCGGATGAGGATTATGGCGCGCGCATCGTCGACCGTCAGCCGGTGCCGCGCGGCACCCGCATCTGCATGATCGATTTCCATCCCGGCAATCCGGGGATGATGCACCGTACCGACACGCTGGATTACGTGGTGTGTCTGGCCGGCGAGATCGACATGGAACTGGACGATGGCGCCATCACCCACATGAAGGCCGGTGACATGATGGTGCAGCAGGCCACCAACCATAGCTGGATCAACCGCGGCACCCAGACGGCACGTCTTGGTTTTGTCATGACGGATTCGAAAGCACAGCCCGGTCCGGGCGACATTTCGGCACCGCCCTCAGCACCCCATGACAGCGTCGGCGAGCCGCCGGAGACGCCCATTCGCCGCATCGTCACCACCCACAACGCCGCCGGACGCGCCATCGTCGGGATGGACGGCCCCGCCACCAACCACAAATGGTCGCCGCGCGGCATGATCTCGACCCTCATCTGGTCCACCGACGAATGCCCCGCCGAAATCTGGACCGATGAAGATTACGGGGCGCGCAAAATCGGCACCCAGCCGCCAAAAAACGGCTCGCGCTTCGCCATTAACGACACCCCGCCCGGCGCGCCGGGCCGCATGCACCGCACCGACACCCTGGACGTGATCTTCGTGGTCTCGGGCGAGATCGACATGGAGCTGGATGACGGCGCGGAAGTGCATCTGAATACCGGCGACGTGATGATCCAGCAGGGAACCAATCATAGCTGGTGGAACCGCGGGACGGAAAATGCCCGCCTGGTCATCATCCTGATGGACGCAAAACCTGGGGAGTTGCCGATCACCGCGTGAGATGAGCCCCGCGCCTGTGTTGAATCGCTTGCCCCGGCGGCCGGGCGGTCCCATTATCATGGGGTCAGCACGGAGAATTCATGACCCTACTGCACAAGCTTCTGTTTAGTGCCGCCCGGCGTCTTGCCACCGACGAGCGGGTCCGGAAAGTGGCGACTGACACCTATCGGGACGCGGTCAAGCCGCGCGCCGAGGCGGCCTGGAAATCGGCCAAGCCACGTCTTGAGGAAACAAAGACGGATATCGGGAAAATCGCCGAGGAAACGGACGCGCGAAAGCACCCGGCTCAGTTCGCCGGCCGGGCGACAAAACGGATTCTGGATGAGCTAAAAAACGCGGCGAAGAAGCGTTAGACCAGGGAAATCAATCCTAACCACCCAAGGCCAGATCCACTTTCGCCAAGGTATAGGCAGCGTGAAAGCTGAGCGCAGCGCCAATCACAATCGCAGCGAAAACGAAGAGTTTATTGGTCTCACCAGTTGCGAACATGAGGCACCTCCTTGTATCCGGACGTCACAAATTCTTGCCCTAAAATTTTGCCGAAAAAGGGTTAGCAAAGACCTAATTTGCACGGTCTATGCAGTTGCGGGGGCCTGCCCCAAAATCATATCCGACGCCTTCTCCGCGATCATGATGGTGGGAGCATTGGTATTGCCACCGACCAAACTGGGCATGATGGAGGCATCCACCACGCGGAGCCCCTGCACGCCCCTGACCCGAAGCTCGCCATCCACGACGGCGGCGGCGTCGGCGCCCATGCGGCAGGTGCTGACCGGGTGATAGACCGTGCCGGCGGCCTCGGCGATGAAGGAATCGATTTCGTCATCGGCCTGAATATCGGGACCGGGCCATACCTCGCCGTTGCTAAAAGCCGCCAGCGCCGGTTGGCTCATGACGTTGCGCGCCACCTTGAACGCCGCCCGCATGGTGAGCCGGTCGCTCTCCGCCGACAGGTAGTTGGGTTGGATCACCGGGGGCATGGCCGCATCGGCCGACCGAAGGGTGATTTCGCCCCGGCTGTCGGGACGCAGCTGGCAGGCATGGGCCATGAAGGCGTCGGGACGCGTGTGATCGGTGGCCTTTTTCGCAAACGGCTTGCGCTGGATGGACATGAGATTGCCGGCACTGAAATGAAACTGGATATCGGGGATCTCCAGCTCGGGCCTTGTGCGCACGAAGGCCCCGCCGGCCAGCGGAAACGCCGCCGCCGAGCCAGTGCGGAACAGGGCGGCCCGCAGCACCGCGACCACGCTGCGCGGTATGCTGGTCAGCTCATCGGTGATCGTCTGGATAGTAGAAGCATGCATGCAGCGGATCGACAGATGATCCTGCATGTTGCGCCCGACCTCGGGACGATGCGCGACCACCTCAATCCCATGGGATTTGAGGTGGTCGGCATCTCCCACCCCGGACAGCATCAGTAAGTGCGGAGAATTGATGGCTCCTGACGCGAGAATTACGTCACGGGCGGCAAAGGCCGTGACCTCCCTGCCCTTGCGTTCATAGGTCACACCCACGGCGCGCGTGCCGTCGAACGCGACGCGCTTTGTATGGGCGCCGGTCTCGATGACTAAATTGGGCCGCGATTTGGCGACCTTCAGGAATGTCGCCGCCGTACTCTGGCGCCGTCCGCCTTGGATGGTGAACTGGAACTTACCAAACCCTTCCTGGTCGGCGCCGTTGAAATCCGGGTTGAGTGAATATCCTGCCTGCTGTCCCGCCGCGACAAAGGCATCGTATAATGGATGGGTGCCGTTCTCATCGGTGACGTTGAGAGGGCCATCCGCGCCATGATACTCGTCGGCGCCGCGGGTGTTGGATTCGGCCCGTTTGAAATAGGGCAGCACATCGTCATAGGACCAGCCGGTCAGGCCGCGCTGGGCCCAGATATCGTAATCCCGCGCGTGGCCTCGAATATAGACCATGCCGTTGATCGAGGACGAGCCGCCGAGGGTCTTGCCCCGCGGCCACGCGATACGGCGGTTGGACAGGTTGGGCTGCGGTTCGGTCTCGTAACACCAATCATAGGACGGATGGTTGATTATCCGTGCCGGGCCGATGGGCATGTGGATCAGCGGATGGGCATCGGATGGCCCCGCCTCCAGCAGCAGCACCCGGTTCTCCGGCTTTGCACTCAACCGGTTTGCCAGCACGCAGCCCGCCGAGCCGGCACCCACGATGATGTAATCAAATTCGCGCTGGCTTTCCGCCATATCGCCTCCCGCTTTCCCACAAGCCTAGACGCAATCAGGCGATGAGTCCAAGCTGCGCGGCGGAGGACGAAAGTGAAAAAAATGCCAATCTGGCTACGCCTGTCCATCGCCGGGGGTGCGACCCTGCTGGTCGGGATGGGGATTGGGCGGTTTTCCTATTCGCCCATGATACCGGCCCTGATCGAGGCCGACGCGCTGACCGCTGCCCAGGCCGGATCGGTGGGAGCGGCCAATTTCGTCGGCTACCTGGCCGGCGCGTTGGCGGCCCCGCTCATGCGCCGGCAATGGGGTGAAGCCACCACCCTGCGGATCTGTCTTATCGCGGCTCTCGCCGCCCTGTTTGCCAGCATCCTACCGCTCGGGTTTGTCTGGCTGCTGTTCTGGCGGGCCCTCGTCGGCGCCTGCGTCGGGGTGATGATGATCTATTGCCTCGCCATCGCGACACGCAACGCACCGCCGGGCAAGCTCGGCGCTGCCGCCGGTGTTACCTATACCGGCGTCGGGTTCGGCATTCTGCTGGCCGGCACGCTAGTGCCCTGGCTGTTGGACCATAGCCTTGCCGCCGCCTGGACTGGCGTTGCGCTGATCGGACTGGTGGGGGTGGTCATCGCCTTTTGGGGCTGGGGTGCCGCGGGCCCGGACACTGCTGCCCCCAGCGCCGAGGAACGCAAAGCGCCCCTGCCGAAACTCCATTGGACACCCACCGTCGTCGGGCTGGTGACGGTGCGGACTTTGTTTTCGCTGGGTCTGATCCCGCACACCATCTATTGGGTCGATTATCTGGTCCGGGGGCTCAAAAACGACATGGCCTTCGGTGGCTTGCAATGGGCCCTGTTCGGCGTCGGCGCCATCTCGGGCACCTATTTGTGGGGACGTCTCGCCGACCGGATTGGATTCCGCTATGGCCTCACCCTGGCCTTTGGCGCGGTAGCCGTCGGCGTCGCCCTGCCGGTCCTTCATCCGGCAGGCTGGGCACTGGTGGCATCGTCTCTGGTGGTCGGCGCCCAGCCCGGGTTAACGGCGATCATGTCGGGCCGGTTTCACCAACTCATGGGCCGCGAGAAAATGGCCGACGTGTGGCGCGCTTCGGCCCTGGTCTCGACTATCGTCCAGGCCATCGGCGGCTACATATATGTCTATGTGTTCGCCGTGACCGAGAGCTACACGCCGATCTTCCTGTGTGGCAGCGCCGCCATGGCTCTGGGCGCGGTGATTTCCTTTTTCATGAAAGCACCGGGCGCAAACGGCGAGACTTAGTCTTTAATCCTGCGCCAGCCGCACCAGCGTGTCGGCCAGCACGCAAGCGCCTTTGGCCAGATCCTCAGGCGTCGCGCTTTCGGCCGGGTTATGGCTGATGCCGCGCAGGCAGGGGACAAAGATCATTCCGGTGGGGCAGATACGGGCCAGATGCATGGCATCGTGGCCGGCGCCCGACGGCAGATCCCACACCGTGAAGCCCTGCGCCACGGCACTGTCCCGGACGGCGGACACGATGGTTTCGGGAAAACGGGTCGGGCTGACAAAGGAGATGTCGGTGATCTCGGCGGCGCAGGGCGCGGCCATGTCCCTGGCCACATGGTGAATGCGGTCGCCCAGTTCGGTGAGCAGCGCCGCGTCTGGATGACGCAAATCGATGGTGAAATGCACATGACCCGGCACCGTGTTGGGCGATCCCGGCGAGACCCGGAACCGGCCGACAGTGAAGCGCAGGATATCGTCGTCATCCTCGGCCAGCTGTTGCAGCGCCCCGACCACGGCGACGGCGGCGGACATGGCATCGCGCCGCGACCGCCGCGGCGTGGTACCGGCATGGGCCTCATCACCGGTAATGTCGATGTTGAGCCGCCGTATCCCCTGGATCCCGGTCACCACACCGATGGGAATGGATTTTTCCTCGAGGATCGGCCCCTGTTCGATATGGGCCTCAACATAGGCGTGAACTGAGGCGGCCTGCTCACGCAGGGGAATATCCGCCGAGGCGAGGGTTGCCGCCAACGCGTCCCGCAGGACCACGCCATCATGATCAGTCACGTCGAGCACCGCATCGAGATCACGCACACCGGCAAAGATGGACGAGCCCATGGCGCCGGGCGAATAGCGGCTGCCCTCCTCGTTGGTCCAGGCCACCACCTCGAGCGGGCGGCGGGTCGACAGGCCGCCATCGTTGAGCGCGTCGAGCACCTCGAGCCCGGCGAGAACCCCATAAGCACCATCGAACTTGCCGCCGCTGGGCTGGCTGTCGAGATGCGACCCGGTCATCACCGGTTCCAGATCGGGGTCGGTGCCTTCGCGACGAATAAACAGATTGCCGATGCCGTCCTGACTGACTGAAAAGCCGCGCTGCCCGGCCCAATCGACCACATGATTGCGTGCCGCAATGTCTTCCGAGGACAGGGCCTGACGATTGACCCCGCCATCGTCCCTCGCCCCGTATCGGGCCACATCCATGACCAATTGCCACAGCCGGTCCTGCGATACGAAACCGGACGCCTTCTTATCCATGGAACGCTCTCACTCCAGCCCCGCGCAGAATCGCCGAATCCGTTTGCAGGCCTCAACCAGTGTCTCGTCAGCCGCCGCCGTGGTGATACGGAAATGCGGCGACAGGCCGAAGGCCGCGCCATGGACGATGGCCACCCCTTCGCAGTCCAGCAGGGCCAGGGCAAAATCCTCATCATTCTTCAGCGTGACGCCGTTCGGCGCTGTCTTGCCCATGGTGCCGGCGCAGGACGGGTAGACATAGAACGCGCCTTCGGGGTTGAGGCAATCGATGCCGTCGCAATCGTTCAACGCGGCGACCACATGATCGCGCCGCGCCCGGTAGGCGTCGCGATGGGTCGCCAGCGAAGACTGGTCGCCATTGAGTGCCTCGATGGTGGCGTATTGCCCGATGCTCGACGGGTGGGTGGTGGTCTGACCCTGCATTTTCGCCATGGCCTGAATAATGGGCTTGGGCCCGGCGCCATAGCCGATGCGCCAGCCCGTCATGCAGTAGGTCTTGGACACACCATTGACGATCAACACCCGGTCGGCCAGATCCGGCGCCACCTGCAGCAGCGTGGTGAACGGGCGGTCATCGAACACGATATGCTCATAGATATCATCGCTCATGATCAGGACGTGCGGATGATTCCGGAGGACCGCCGCTAATGCATTGAGCTCATCGGCACTGTAGGTCGCGCCACTGGGGTTTGATGGAGAATTGATGATCAGCCATTTGGTGCGTTCGGTTACGGCGGCGTCGAGCTGGTCGGGCAGCAGCTTGAAGCCCTGCGCCTGAGGGCATTCTACAACCACCGGAACGGCGCCCCACACCTTGGCGGAATCCGGATAGGTCACCCAGTATGGCGCCGGCACGATAACCTCGTCGCCGGGATCGATGGTCGCGGCAAAGGCGTTTGTGATGATCTGCTTGCCGCCGGCGCCGACGGAGATCTGAGAGGGCTCGAAAACCAGCCCGTTCTCGCGGCGATATTTGTCAGCGATGGCAGCTTTCAGGTCCGGAATACCGTCGACAACGGTGTATTTGGTCCTGCCGGCCCAGATGGCGTCGATGGCAGCCTGTTTGATATTGTCGGGCGTATCGAAATCAGGCTCGCCGCTGCCGAGACCGATGACATCCTTGCCGGAAGCGCGCAGTTCGCGGACCTTCTGGTCGACGGCGATGGCAGCTGATTGCGCTATATCGGCAACGCGTCTGGATATGGCTGGTAGCGTCAACACCCGTCCTCCCTCGTGTCGACTGGCGACTTTATCGTGTAAATGCGCCCCCGTCATGTGGGGTAGGCCGCGGAACCAGTCCCAACGGCTGGGCAGCAAAAGAAACGGCGGCCAAAAGGACCACCGTTTCCCTCGACAATCTTTATCGGGGGGGATGGTTGTGCGATTGAGGTGCGATCAATCCAGACGGTTTAATGTGTTTGTCGCCTCATCAGCGTAACCAACCACTTTGGTATTATGCAAGAACCATGCCAACCGGGTTAATTCGGCGGTTTCCGCGGCCCCCCATGGTTAACGAAATCGCCAGATATCAGAACTGTAAAATCCACCGACGGTTTTGGATCGTTTTGGGGACCCGGACCGAAAAACTGTAAAATCCACCGACACCCAACAGTTAACGTGTCGGGTGGCTATCAATGAACACCGGATTAGTGCTACTCAGCCCCTGCCCCGCTGGGTTTTGCGGGAATTTCCGTCCCCTTTGGACCAATTCATGGCAGCGACACTTCCCGGAACCACCAGAGCCGCGCTCTGGATGACGATCTGCATCGTGCTGTTCTCCGCCATGACAGTGTTGATCCGGTTTCTGACGGATGATTCTATCCCGGTCCATCAGATCATCTTTGTCCGTGGCGTCGTGAGTGTCGCGCTGTTGGTTCCCTGGTTTGCCCGCCAGGGTTTGCAGGCGCTGGTCACACGCCGCATGACCCTGATGCTGAGCAGGGGCGCCTTGACCAGCATTGGCCTGGTGCTGTGGATCTACGCGCTGTCCCGCATCCCCTTGGCCGAAGCAGTAGCGCTTCATTTTACCCTGCCTCTGTTTGGTGTCGTGCTGGCGATCATCATTCTTGGCGAAAGGCTGAATATCCACCGCTGGGTGGGCACAGCCGTTGGGTTTTCCGGAACCCTGGTCATTCTGCGCCCAGGTCTTGAGGCGGTGGACCTGGTGTCCCTGGTAGTTCTCATATCCGCCCTCGCCTATGCGGGAACAGGCATCCTGACCAAGATCCTGGTGCGTACGGAATCCTCGGCGGCAATCGTATTTTATGTCAGCGCGTTTACAGCGGTGGCCTTCGCCATACCCTGTCTGTTCGACTGGGCGGCACCGACTACTCTTCAATGGACGATGCTCGTGTCCATTGGCGTCCTCAATGTTCTGGGCCAGAGCTGCATGAATCGATCCTTCGCCGCGGCCGACGCGAGCTTTGTCATGCCGTTCGATTTTCTGCGCCTGCCATTCGCCGCGGCCGCGGGCTTCTTTCTGTTCTCGGAGGTGCCCGATTTTTGGACCATTCTGGGTGCCGTCATCATTTTCGGCGCGACATATTACGTAACCTGGCAGGAAAGGCGCTCGCACTGATACCGGGGTGACGAAAGCGCGTTTATTTCTGCAGGCTGAAATATTGCATGGCGAACATCGCCGCGACGCCAGCCAGAATAAGAATCAGGAGCACCAGCACGGGAACCAGCACATTGGTTTTCTGACTCTGTGATCTATCTGTCCGACTTTTTCTTACCGCCTCTTCACCGACCCCGCCATGTGGTCTCGAGGTGCCGGTTTTCCGCGGCGCGGTTGCCCGGCGTTTCTTGTCATTCTGATTGGCGCTTCCGCCTCGATAAATCGTGCGGGTGGTGGTGAGGTCGCTTACCTCGTCGTAATTTTCCTCGATGACGCGAAGCCTCGCATAACGTCCTCCCTCTTCGACCTTTCGCGCCTCGTGGAGAGCAAGCTCACGATCATCGAAGACCGAATCGATCTTCCACTGGCCGTCCTTAAAGGTGTGGATTTCAAACGCTTTCATGGCCAGCCCACAATGAACGCCAATCTCTTATTCCGCCGGCCTAATGATCCTCCGGCGAAACTTCCCGGCAATTCACAGCGCCAAGGATACCGCTGATCCGATCGCCATCGTCACTCATGGGAAGCAGAATGCTCCTATAGAGGACCTGTGTGCCGTCGGGTTTAAAGAATTCATCGCCACGGGAAACCGGGACGCCCTTCCGCAAAACCTCCGCAAGGAACGTAATGGCAACGGAAGGCAGCGTACCCTCCTCTGCTATGGTAATTCCCTGATCAATCAGGGAATCGTCGATCGTCGCCGCCAGGTCGTCACCCAAGGCCCGGAACACCGGTTCCGAATCATCCTCAAATATCTCGATCACGAAACAATGGGGCCACATATCAGCCATGTCATCCGGATCGACATCCGCAAAGGAAGGGAACTCGCGATCGTCGCATAGCTGGCGCCAGTGAGCGAGAAGCCGGAGAACGAGACGACGCTCCATCCCCTGCGGCAATTCCTCGCCGATTTCAGTGCGTGCTGTTCCGGCTGGTGCGTCTTTCATGGACATAACCTGACAATATCCCGGTTAAGGGCATTCCCTGCCGCAAAAACATTTCGGGACAGGACGCCTCTACCAAATGGTGTGTTGCGGAGTTTGCGTCGAAAATTTGAACAGGTTGTTAATCTTGACGGTCAGATCGCGTAATTCGGCAATTTTGATGAGAAATATCCAAAGCATACAGAGGCGGCAGAAATCAGCTATTTCCCGGAAAACTTCTCAAAACCGGGGCTATTTCGCCGATTTTTGACGGACCAGGCAGAATTTCAGCGTGACTTCAGCGTTTAGCCCGATTTCCATCAGCCAAGGCAGGATCGAATAAATCGGTCAAGGCCGCCGCCTTCGGTGGCTTGCGAGGTTTGGCATCCGGCGACAAGAGATCAAGCGTGGCCGCAACAATTGCCTCGCTGAGATCCTCACCATCTAATGACCCGGCAGCCACATCACGGGACAGAACGAGCCCCCTGCCCCGGGCCTGGAGCGGAGCGGCGCCGCCTTTCCTGGCCAGAAGGCGGGAGGATATATGGTAATTATCGTTGGATCGATCGTCGGTCACGCCAGCGCCCGCTGTAATGGCAGGATCTCGGCCCCGCCGAGACGCCTTTGAATATACGCCCAGAAGCTGTGGATTTCATCGATGGCCGGAGAAGAGGTCTTGATCTCCATGGCAGTGCGGCCATCGATCATACTTGCCGCATAATCGACCCTCTGGTGCATAACCGGCGCCAGTGGACCATATTGCGATAACAGCCTGACCGCTTCGTTGGTTATCCGAGCACCCACCGTTGCGCCATTCAGCACGAAGACCACCGGCTTGTCCAAACGCTCCACCACCGAGAGCGTAGCCGGTACGGTTCGCATATCATGGGGACCTGCACGCAGCGGGATGATCACCAGATCCGCGACACGAACCGCTGCTTCAATGATTTCTGTCGGCGATGGCGGAGTGTCGATAATGGTAAGCCTGACGCCCAGCGTTCCAAGCTCCCGCAGATCCGAATCAATTCGTTCCCGTGTCGAATCCACAAAGAGGGGCGTTGGCCGCTCCCGGGCGTTCCACCAGTGGGACAGGCTGCCCTGCGGGTCCATATCGATCAGAGCCGCCGGCCCGGCGCCCTGGCGCTCCGCCTCGACCGCGAGATGACCAGATAACGTCGTTTTTCCGACCCCGCCCTTGGTGGACACCAAAGCGATCACTGAAGTTGTGGGTGAAAGTCCGATGCCAGGAGGACATCCAAATTCACGTTCCATGCCGGAAACCCCAAAATATGATGTATCCAGATTCAAAATCGACTATATCTTGTATAATTTGCTAATCCAACGGCTCAAAAGTTGGTGGGGTTCAGTCCGCGTCATGCGTGAAGTTCAGTCTCTAGAGGCCCTGTTCGGTGGCCAGGCCGACAATGTCGGGGCCGCTGCTCCTGTCGCGGAACCATTCCTATCCATTGCCGAGGCGGCCCGAGCCCTGCGCATTAGTCCCACGACGCTGCGGCGCTATATTCGGGATTACAGCGCCCATATCGACGCCGTTCGCGACAGCCGAAAACTGATGGTCGCCGTCAGCTCCATCCCCGCCCTGGCACAGATCAGGGATCTGCGGGCCCGAAAACTACAGAAACCCGAGATCGATAATATACTGGCAGCCCTGCCCGGTGAAATTTCCCTCTCCGGACTATCTGCCACCGAGCCTCCGTCCGACACCACCACAGACAAAGGTATCGAATCCGCGCTACGGGAACTGCGCTCAGACGTCAACAAGATGAAACGGGAATCCCGCGACAGCGAAGTGGTCGTCCGACAATCGCTGGCCAATATCCTGTTCCTGATCGAGCGCTGTAACCGGGAAATCCAGTATCACGTGTCAGAGGAACGCATCGCCAGCAAGGAACGTGATCTCCGGCTGGCACACTATGAACAGGAAATACAGCTTCTGTCCGACGACCGCACACGTATCGGCGGCTGGCGCTTAGCCATCGCGGCCCTATATCGGCGTATGATGGGGCTTGCCTTTTCCCGGTAAAGTCCTGATCGTCAGGCGACCTGAATCGAAAATTTATCCCGTCAGTTTTTTCCGCAAAATCTCGTTGACGATGGCGGGGTTGGCCTTGCCCTGGGTCTGCTGCATGACCTGGCCGACAAACCAGCCGATGATCTTTTCGTTGCCGGATTTGAACTGTTCGACCTGCTTGTCCGCCCCGGCGATGATACCGTCGATGATGGTTTCGATCTCGCCGGTATCGGAGACCTGCTTCAGGCCCTTCTCCTCGACGATGGTGTCCGGATCCCTGCCGCTTTCCACCATGTCGTCGAACACGTCCTTGGCGATGCGGCGCGACAGGGTCCCATCGGCGATCAGGTCGATCAGCCCGCCAAGCTGGTCCGCGCTGACCGGCGATTCCGTGATATCGAGGCCCTGCTTGTTGAGCACCCCGAACAAATCGCTGGTAATCCAGTTGGCGGCAATCTTGGCATCGCGCCCCTGGGCCATCGTCTCGAAATATTCGGCGATGGCGCGTTCGGCTACCAGCACACCTGCATCGTAAGCGGACAGGCCGAAATCGGCCATGAAACGCGTTTTTTTCTCGTCGGGCAGTTCCGGCAAGGTCGCCCTGATCTGCTCGATATAATCCTCACTGAGTTCCAGCGGCAGTAGGTCGGGGTCGGGGAAATAGCGGTAGTCGTGCGATTCTTCCTTGGACCGCATGGATTGCGTTACGCCCTTGTTGGCATCGAACAGGCGGGTTTCCTGCGCGATAGCGCCGCCCTCCTCGATGATCTCGATCTGCCGGCGCGCCTCGTACTCGATGGCCTGTTGCACGAAGCGGATGGAGTTCACGTTCTTGATTTCGCAGCGCGTACCGAGGTCACCGCCCGGCTTGCGCACCGACACGTTGACGTCGCAGCGCAGGCTGCCCTCTTCCATGTTGCCGTCGCAGGTGCCGAGATAGCGCAGGATAGCGCGCAGCTTCGTGACATAGGCCACCGCCTCCGCCGATGAGCGGATATCCGGTTCCGAGACGATTTCCATCAGGGTGACGCCGGCCCGGTTGAGATCCACATAGGTACTGTTGGGGGCCTGGTCGTGCAGGCTTTTGCCGGCATCCTGCTCCAGATGAATACGGGTAATGCCGACGGTACGGGTTTCGCCATCCTCCATGTCGAGAATGATCTCGCCCTTGCCGACGATGGGATCGCTGAATTGCGAAATCTGATAACCCGCCGGCAGGTCGGGATAAAAGTAATTCTTGCGGTCGAACACCGAGCGCCGGTTGATCTGCGCCTTGATACCCAGCCCGGTGCGGACGGCCTGCTCCACCGATTTCTCGTTGATCACCGGCAGCATGCCGGGCATGGCGGCGTCCACGGTGGACACTTGCGTGTTGGGCGCCGCGCCAAAGGACGTGGCGGCGCCTGAAAACAGCTTGGAGTCGGCGACCGCCTGGGCATGGACTTCAAGCCCGATCACCATCTCCCATTCGCCGGTGCGTCCTTCGATCAATGACATGACACTTTTCTCCTCAACTGCCGCCGCGCACGGCCATGGCCGAGATCAGCGTCAGCAGCGCATACATGCAGGTCCGCGTAAACCACGCCTTGGTCAAGCGTTTCCTGTATTCCTTCTCCATGTTCTGGCGTTCCTGATGGCTCGGTTCGTTGACCAGCGTCGCCTCGAACCGGGGCCGCGCATCGCGGTGAATTTCAAACACCCCATAGGCCTGCACAACTGCCGAGGCCAACGCCGCATAAACGCCACCGGTGTTGGACCAGGTGAAATACTGGAACCCGAGAAGCCCGAGCCCGATATGAATGAGAACATACCAAAAATGATACCTCATGGGCGTCTCACACGCCGCCCGGCCGCGCGGCGAACCCGGCCGCCTGTTCCAGCGTCTCAGCCACCCGGAACAGGCCTTCTTCGTCAAACGCGCGCGTGATGAGCTGCAATCCCAGCGGCAATCCCTGGGAGGACAGCCCGGCCGGCACCGAGATCGCCGGCAGCCCCGCGAGGCTCGCCGGCACCGTCAGCACGTCATTGAGATACATGGCGATCAGATCGTCGGACTTTTCGCCATGGGCAAAGGCCGCGCTGGGCGCCGTCGGGGTGAGTATCGCATCGACGGTCTCGAAGGCCGACGTAAACTCACCGGCAATCAGGTTTCGGACTTTCTGGGCCTTCAGGTAATAGGCGTCGTAATAACCGGCCGACAGCACGTAAGCCCCGATCAGGATGCGGCGGCGTACTTCGGCGCCGAACCCTTCGCCGCGCGTGTTCTCGTATGTCTCATCCGGCGTGTCGCCTTCGACCCGCAGCCCGAACCGCATGCCGTCATAGCGCGACAAATTGGACGACGCCTCGGCGGGGGCAATGATGTAATAGGCCGGCAAGGCATATTTG
>JABJKO010000192.1 GCA_018660305.1 Rhodospirillaceae bacterium | reverse complement strand
CGCCGAAGCCGGCTTTTACCTTGCGCCTGACCAGCAGGGTCAGAACGGCGTCGGTGAGGCGTTCGCCCAGGGTCAGTCGATCGGTGTTCTCGTAACGCTTACGGCCAAGCGCCAGCGCCCGTTCGAACAGGGCTTCCTTCTTTCCACCGGCCGATTTGACCCCCCGCCGGATGCGGTCATGCATGACTTCATAGAGCCGGGGCACCGCGGTCATGATGGTCGGTTTGGCCACCGCCATGTCGGCCGACAGCCTGTCGACGCCGCTGGCATAGTAGATCTGCGCCCCGATGCTGATGGGAAAAAACAGCCCGGCCGTATGTTCATAGGAATGGGACAGGGGCAGGAAAGACAGGAACACCTCGTCGTCGAGACCGATGTCCGACAGAAGCTCGATGGCGCCGGCGCAATTGCTGAGGATCGCGCCATGGCTCAGCATCACCCCCTTGGGGACGCCGCCGGTTCCCGACGTATAGATCAGACACGCGGTCTTTTCCCGGATTAGCGCCGCGCTCTGGGTCCTGATTTCCTCGGTGGAGTCCTTATGCAGGCGGATGAGCTCTTGCCAGCCCTGCAGGGGCACGCCCGGGTCCTGTTCCAGACCGGAATCGTCCATGGTGATCACGAATTTGACCGCGGGTGTGTCGATGGCGGCCTGGAGAACAATTTTGGCAAGCGCCGGGGTCGAGACGATGATGCCCCTGGCCCCGCTGTCGGTCAGCACATGGAGATGATCCTTGACGCTGTTGGTGACATAGGCGGGAACGGATATGGCGCCCGCCGCCATGATGGCGAGATCGGCGATTGGCCATTCCGGCCGGCTTTCCGACACCAGGGCGATGCGATCGCCGTCTTCCACTCCCAGAGACGACAGGGCCCGTGCGATGGCGGCAACGGATCCCGCCGCCTCGTTCCAGCTCGTGGAATGCCAGTCGGCGCCGGTCTTTTTCCATAAGAACGGCTTGTCGCCCTTGGCCTGGGCCCGATCAAAAAACATCGTGACCAGGTTGGGCCAGTCGGTCTCCTCCATTCCTGCTCCCCTCTTCCGCTCCTCCACCGCGCTCCTGTGGATCTTATTTTTACCTACGGTTGGTATGTGAGGCGGATTACTTATATCCTCCAGGGAAGCAAGGAGTCATCAATGGCAAAAAAACCGGCACGTAAGTCTTCTTCCAATAGCCTCGGCAAACTGCCGGAATGGGACCTCAAGGATCTCTATCCCGGGACCGAAAGCAAGGCGCTGAAAAGTGATCTGGCGTCGGTGGAAAAGAAGGCGCGGGCTTTCCACAAAAAGTATTTTTCGAAGGTGGCCAAGCTCGGTGGCCCGGCGCTGGGCAGGGCGGTCGCGGAATATGAAGCCATCGATGAGACCCTGTCGCGCATCATGAGCTATGCCCAGCTGGTCCATGCCGGCAATGTGGCCGATCCTGAGATCGGGCGGTTCTATGGGACCACCCAGGAGCGGGCCACCGACATCTCGGCCCATCTGGTTTTCTTTCCGCTGGAGATCAACCAGATCGGCGACCGGGCGCTGAAGCAGAAGATGAAAGCGCAGCCGCTGGCGGTCTATGAGCCGTGGATCCGCGACACGCGACTGTTCCGGCCTCATCAGCTCGATGAGGAGATGGAACGGCTGCTCCATGACAAGCGGGTGGCGGGGCGGGCCGCCTGGAACCGGCTGTTCGACGAAACCATGGCGCGCCTGCGCTTTCCCATGGACGGCAAACTGAAAACCACCGAGGAAGTGCTCCACGGCCTGGCCGACAGCAAACCGGCGGTGCGCAAGAATTCGGCCAAGGCGCTGGGCAAGGGGCTGGGCGACAATATCCAGCTCTTTACCCTGATCACCAATACGCTCGCCAAGGACAAGGAGATCGAGGATCGCTGGCGGCATTTCGACCGGCCGCAATCATCGCGCAATCTGGGCAACCAGGTGGAGGATGCGGTGGTGGATGCCTTGTCCAAGTCGGTCCAGGCGGCCTATCCCGATCTGTCTCACCGTTATTACAAATTGAAGGCCAAATGGTTCGGCAAGCGGGTGCTGGATTACTGGGACCGCAACGCGCCGCTGCCGGAAGCCGGTGAAAATCTTATCGCCTGGCCCGAGGCGCGCAAGATCGTGCTCGATGCCTATGGGCGGTTTTCCCCGGAGCTGGCCTCGGTGGGGAAAAAGTTCTTCGACAATGCCTGGATCGATGCCCCGACACGCCCCGGCAAGGCGGGCGGCGCCTTTGCGCACCCGACGGTGCCCTCGGCCCATCCCTATCTGCTGCTCAACTATATGGGACGGCCGCGCGATGTGATGACCCTGGCCCATGAGCTGGGCCATGGGGTGCATCAGGTGCTCGCCGGACCGCAGGGGCATTTCAATAGCGATACGCCGCTGACCCTGGCCGAAACCGCCTCGGTGTTTGGCGAGATGCTGACTTTCCGTTCGCTGCTCGACCGCGAAACCGATCCTGTGCGCCGCAAGGCCATGTTGGCCTCGAAAGTCGAGGACATGCTGAACACTGTGGTGCGCCAGATCGCGTTCTATGAGTTCGAAGTCCGGGTCCATACGGAGCGTCGTGGAGGCGAGCTGACCGCCGACCGCATTTGCGACATCTGGATGGATATCCAGCGCGAGAGCCTGGGGCCGGCCATCCGCTATCACGACGAATACAAATATTTCTGGACCTACATTCCCCACTTCATCCACTCGCCGTTCTATGTCTATGCCTATGCGTTCGGCGATTGTCTGGTGAATTCGCTCTATGCCCGGTACCAGGAATCCGAGGAGGGGTTTGCCCAGCGCTATCTCCAGATGCTGCGCGCCGGCGGCACCCTGCACCACACGGATCTGCTGGCGCCGTTCAATCTCGATGCCAGCGACCCCAAATTCTGGGCCACCGGACTCGGTGTCATCTCCGGCCTGATCGACGAGCTCGAGGCCATCGGTTAGTGAAACTTCGCCTCACCCAGCTCCGGCTAAGCTCAGCTTTCGCTTCGCTAAGCCTACGCAACCCTCTCCCGCTCGTGGGAGGGGTGAGGGGCCTTCGCTGCGAGGAAGTCTAGGTCATGGCCGATGATGATCGCTCAGAAGAAAACACCCTGGGCGGCCGGGTGCGGCGCTATGCCCGGGTGGGGGGTGCAGTTAGCGGGCTGGCGGCGCGGCTGGCGGGGCAGCGCTATCTGGGAATAGAGCTCGATCGCGACCGCCATGCGGAGGATCTGCGCAAGGCGCTGGGCGGTTTGAAAGGCCCGCTGATGAAGGTGGCGCAGATCATGTCGACGGTGCCCGACATGCT
>JABJKO010000058.1 GCA_018660305.1 Rhodospirillaceae bacterium | reverse complement strand
CGCGCTCCACTATCAAGGCCCGGCGCCCCCGCCATAAGAAGAGGGAGGCCCGTAGCTGGTCAAGAAACTATGAATAATTCGTTTTCAAATCGTTACCGTTTCGGTCCCTGCACCCAGACTCGATCTGATATTCCCGGCATTTCCTGGCAATCAACCCGTCCGCGCGCGCTTATTCTTTCACACACTGCCGCGCAGGGACTGGTATTTGCTCGCCTGGCACTCCTGCAACCGCGCGAAATTCTCATCGGTCGGCTGCTCGTTATAGTTTTTTTGCGCCTCTTCCAGACGCATGCCGTGAATCAGCTCCAAAAGCCCGGTTTTCGCCACCTGAGAGTCAGAATCGGCGCGTGCGGAACGCGCTGAGACAAACACCCCGGGTGAGAGAACCGCCTGTAAACCCTCGGAAACTCCGGTTTCCATCAAGTGGCGCGCTACGGCTTCGGAGTCAAGGTCAGACGATTGAGCGTAGAGCAATAGAATTTCTTGCCGTAGTTTGTCAAGCGCAGGGTCAAAAAAATTAAGCGTGCCAAGCGTTTCGGCAAATTCGTCCAAAAGATCCCAATGGTTCACCAGGGTCGCCAGAACCGCCCGCTCCTGAGGTCGGCTCACGGGGTCATTGTGCAGGAGTGCCCCCCCTCTACCGAGATCCGTATCGGCTGCGGTCTTTGCCGCCTGCCGGTTTATCGGTCCAACACTGGCCGGCCGGGGACCAAAACCCTTTTGGCCGTATCCGTGCCCGCCCCGGTTCCTGTTATCAAACGACGGCTTAAAGGCCTGCCGCGGCGCCGGACGCGCCAGTGCCCGCACCCGCTGGCGCAGGGCGTTTAGATACTGGTACTGGACTTTCTGGTCGGCGATGGCGAAGGCCCGCTGTTCAAGCCGGTGTTCGAGCCCGGCGATGCGTTCCGGCGTATCGATGGTCTGGCCGGCTGTTTCCATGTCCCACACGATCTGATCCAGCGGTTTCGCATGATCGATCAAGTCATTCATGGCGCCGGCACCCTGGGCGGCAATCAGCGTATCGGGATCTTCGCCGGCGGGCAGGGCGACAAAACGCAGACTCTTGCCGGGCTGCAACAGCGGCAGTGCCCGTTCGGCGGCACGCGAGGCGGCGCGCTGCCCGGCGGCATCGCCGTCGAAACACAGCACCGGCTCATCGGCCATGCGCCACAGCAGCGCGATCTGCGCTTCGGTCAGCGCCGTCCCCAGGGGCGCGACCGCTTCCTCTATGCCGGCACGGGCCAGGGCGATGACATCCATATATCCTTCGGCGACCACCAGCCGGTGGGATTTGCGGGCCGCGGGAAAGGCCACCGCCATGCCGTAGAGCTGCTGGCCCTTATGGAACAGGGGCGTGTCGGGTGAGTTGAGGTATTTGGGCTGGGCATCGCCCAGCGCCCGGGCGCCAAAGGCGATTACCCGGCCGCGCCGGTCGCTGATGGGAAAGGTCACCCGGCCGCGAAACCGGTCATAGGGCGCTCGGCTGCCGTCGTCCGGCTTGATCAGCAGCCCGCCCTCGATGAGTTGTGATTCCTCCATGCCGTCCCGGCCCGACAGCGCGACTTTCAACGCTCCCCGGCTATCCGGCGCATAGCCGATACGGAACCGCGCCAGCGCGTCGTCATCGAGCCCCCGGCCGCGCAGATAGGCCAGCGCCTCGCGCCCGCCCTCACCGTAGAGACTTGTCTCGAAGAACGCGCAGGCCGCTTCCATCACCTGATACAGCGAAGCCTGCTGCTTGGCCGTCTCGCGTTCGGCCGGCGACATGACCGGCACCGCGATCCCGGCCTCGTCGGCCAGACGTTCAATGGCCTCGGGAAAGGACAGGTTTTCGCTGCGCATGACATAGCCGATGACATCGCCATGGGCGCCGCAGCCGAAGCAATGGAAAAACCCTTTTTCCTCGCTGACCGTGAAGCTCGGCGATTTTTCGTTATGGAACGGACACAGCCCGGAATGCTCGCGCCCCTTGCGGGTGAGCTTCACCCGGCGCCCGATCAACGCCGCCAGCCCGACCCGGGCGCGCAGCTCATCCAGAAATTGCGGTGGAAAGGCCATGGCCTTTGAACCAACTCCTCTCCCTGATCCTTATTATTTAACCGCGACCGGAGATTCGCGCCGACTCCCAACTGCCTCCCCTTATATAGGGCCAATCTATGGAGCGCAGCAGGCGGACCGGCGTCTGGGCTAAGTTTTTGTGGATATAGAGTGGATAACTCTACACAAGCAGAGTTCTTAAAGTTGCAGGTCTACAACCGGCTCGCCTGTGTCTCTGTGGTTCTCTAAACCTATCCCGCCAGCTTCTGCTTGAGCAGCGCGCTGGCCTTGCCGAAATCCATGCGGCCGGCGAAGTTCTCGCGCAGATTCCCCATGGCCGGGCCCATATCCTTGAGCGACGACGCGCCCAGACTCTCGACAGCGGCGGTAACCGCGGCGGCAATCTCGTCTTCCGACATCTGCTCGGGCAGAAAGCCGCGAATGATCTCGATCTCCTGGGCTTCCTTCTCGGCAAGCTCGGGGCGATTGCCCTTTTCATACATCTCGATGGAATCGTGGCGCTGCTTGATCATGGTCTGCATGACCTTCATGACCTCGTCATCGCCGATACCATCGGCGCCGCCCGACCCCCGCGCCGCGATGTCGCGATCCTTCACCGCCGCCAGAATAAGCCGCAGCGTGGACGTCGCCACCGGGTTCTTGGCCTTCATGGCGATCTTTAGCGCAGAGCTGATGTCGTCGCGAAGCATGGGAATATCGATTTTGTTTGTGTGGGGAATTTTTAGCTTATGGCCGCGGAGGTTAGCGGATTTGCTCCACGATGGCAATAAATCCCGATTCTATAAGATATTGATATTGTTGGGAGTATTTTGTTTTTGTCTATTCACTAACCTGTATTCCCAACAATGTATTCCCTCCAACACTATTTATTTTATGAATACTCCTACCGAACGTCTGGCTAATCCGACACCAAATATCGGCACTTTCGTCCAAATTCGATGCTTACACAGATACGAGTCGATCAATAACATTATTCGCAAGATGCGGCACAATATGAAATCTGTCGTCAATATTGTACGTGACAAGTAGCTGGCGTCGCGATAGCAAGAATTCTTCGTCAACGTTTTCATCCGCGCAAAATCGCCACCAATTGGTTGACCAACTATCTCCAGAATCTTCTTCGTCATTTTCGTTAAGCTGTAATCCCAATATCTCCTTAACATCCGGAAATTTGAGAGTTCCTCTTTTGGCCTTGGCGTAGAGGTTCGGCGCAACCACTTTAAGTACGCTCAAACCAGCTAGCACAGCTGGTAGTCGCAGCTGGTTATTTGAAGAATAAGCTAGTGCTAACGCCAGCACGCTCATTATTTGCTCTATCGTTCGCAGACTTAATTCCTGATGCTCAGCAACATTAATTATGAAGCTAGCGGAAGAATCTACTGCCTCATGATCTTCCGATCGAAATTCCATTGTTTTGACGAGGTACTCCATGAATTTGACGTTAGTTCGTTCATTACGAAACCTCGCATAGTCAACTAACACGAATCTCAAGCTGATGAATTTCTGTAGATATGTGTCTGCATCGATGTCGGGCCCATATGCCACAATGACGGCATTCCGCAACTGCTCTAAATGAGTGCCAAGAACGAAATGCACATTTGGGACGTTAAAAAAATGTTTGACGCGTTCGAGAATCTGCAGTGCGAACCCTGGTCGGCAACGGTCCAACTCATCAATTATAAAGATTAGTGGTTTGGAGTTTCTAGTGTCGCCTTCTTGCTTCTCTTTTTCTGCTTTGGGCGCCTTTTCCGCAAGCAAATCCGGTAACGCTCCCAGTGCGGCACGAAACCCTCTAATCGCGTCCTTTTGTTCATTCTTGGTCGTCAACAATTCGCCAATATATTTGTCCGCCAGCGTACTTGCCTCTTTTGCGATATCACCCGATAAATCTTTCAAATCCTCGGCGTCTAACAACCCGGCTGTCCCTGCTTTGACACCCATCTTCAATCCACTTCGCAGGATCACTTTTCCAGCGCTGACTGCCGTGTTTAAAAATTTATTTGCAGCGGGAGTGTCAGCCTTGTTTAGGTTTTGGGCGAGCGCAATGATTTCGCTTGCAATGGCCGTAAACGCATCTTCCAAATAATCGTTTTCGAAGGCATCGAAAAAGACGACAGGGCAACCAATTTTACGCAATTCTCCTGCCCACATTTTTAGGAACGTTGTCTTTCCGCTTCCCCACTGGCCATCAACGGCAATAACCATCGGATCGGGGACGGATTGCACCAAATTGGTCAAGCCCGCGCCAAATTTTTCACGCCCAAATATATCTTTGGAAGGATCGAATCCTTCGGTTTCGCCGATATCCGGAGCTGGTGGGAATATGCGCATAGCCGATCTCCTCGCATATGCAGTTTCAGATTAAATCTGATCTTTTGTCCATACAATCCAAACCATTTATTACTCTACCACAATTCCCGCATTCCTTGTTCTCCATACGTAAATGCGCTTTGCTGCTGGTGTGAGAATTACGTGTGGACAACGACATGGCTGACGAATGCGCCGGGTGGACGGACAGGGAAGGCAATCGACACGATTGTCAGTTCACATTTGAGAGGGATAACTACAGATTCAGCGGCCAACTCTATTGCCGCTTTCACCTGCCCATGGGAAGGCCCGGCCATGGCGGTAAGGCTGATTGGGATGAGCAGCAGAAGGTCGCAATCTCGGATGGATTCATAAACCTCATTAATCGCGAAGTGGCAGAAGGCTCGAATCCTGAGAGAACCCCCGAGGAGCTCGATTTTAGCGGCATCGTCGTGCCCGGAAGGCTCGTCATGGTTCAGACTACAGTCGGACCGGTCCGTTTACGCGGCGCCAGATTCTACGAGCGTGCAGAATTCATGGTCACACAATTCCAAGGGGCTGCGTGGTTCGACGAAGTACAATTCCATAAAGACGCATGGTTCTCCGAGACTCAATTCTTAGATGATGTGTGGTTTCCCAAAGCACAGTTCAGTGAACGGGCGGCTTTCATTGACACTCGGTTCCATGGAGATGCCACATTTGAAGGTGTGCAGTTTAGGAAAGAAGCATATTTTGGCGTCAGTACGAGCACCGTTCCTCCCGAAGCCAAGCGGTTTAACGCTATATCGTTTAAAGACTCACGCTTTGCAGAAATAGCAGATTTTTCCAACCGCGAGTTTCACAATCGCACCGATTTCACCGGCTGCGTTTTTGAACGCGCTCCCAATTTCCACGGATCGGCTCTGCACCAAAACACAATCTTTGGCCAAATTGACGGATTTCGGGATTTGACCAGCCCTGTTTCCGAACGTGCCTATCGCACCCTCCGCCAAGCAATGGAAGCGCATCGCGCCCGTGTCGAAGAAGGCATGTTCTATGCTCTGGAGCAGAAGGCCCGCCGCCACAGAGTGAGCCGCATCGACCCGGCTTATTGGGTGAGCCTTGGCTATGAGCATGGCTCTGATTACGGCCTCAGCGTCTGGCGACCATTGGCGTGGATGCTAGGGGGTATAGTCTCGTCCGTATTTTTGTTGTGGTGTATCGGTATAGGCGTGTTTGGGGTCACCGGCCACGCTGCGGCCAATCCAGCTGCGGTTATTAACGACGCCCTTCTGTTTTCCACGCGCCAGACATTCTTGCCGTTTGACGCGCTGCGTACGACCGATGCGATTTTGGCGGAATACACCTTCAATCCTGGCGGTACCGGCTGGCTTCGCGCTTGGGGCACGGTGCTGTCACTGTTCGAGGCGCTAGCAGGCCTGCTTCTTATTCTCGCCGTACGCTGGCGCTACCGACGATGACTCCCCTGCTCAGCTACCCGACTTCTTCTTCTCAAAGGCGGCGATGGCTTCCTTCAACTCGTCAAATTCCTCGCAGCCGAAGAAGCAGGCTGAATCGAGGACTTTGAGCCGTTCCTTGGCCTTGGCCAGTGCGCCCATCTGAAGATAGAGCTCACCGATGTATTCGTTGGCGCCGCGATGGTTGGGCTCGATGGCGAGCGCCTTCCGGTAGGCCGTCATGGCCTTATCGAACCGCTTGAGCTTGCGGTTGCTGTAGCCGATGTAATTCCACGCATTGGCGTTCTTGGGCTTCTCCGCGACGGCCTTCTGAAGCAGCGGCAGCGCGGCTTCGTAGTTGCCGGCTTTCACGGCTTTGACGCCCTGAGCATAGTCGGGCGATGACGGTTCGGTGTCGGACCCCATTGCCCAGGCCGCCGTCACCGGCGCCAGACAGAGCGCCACCGCCAGGACCCATTTTACAATTGCCGCCATCGTTTCCTCCCGTCGCCGTGTTTCATCGGGTGAATATAATCCATAAACATTGGGGCCGAACGATTATTCCGAGAACCGCCGCGGCGGGCTGGCGATAGGGCAAATCCGGGTCCTGTTTTCAAGACACGAAACCCTCCGTCAGGGAATCACAAATATCTTGAATCTCGATCCACCGGGTGTATGGTCAAAGCACGTTTCGAAGTCGTCGTTGCACCCGCGATACCCGCCCCGGCGGATAGCCAGGTTTCCACCCCGACATTGAGAACGTCTATCAGGAATGCCGCAAAATAAGGCGTTTCGTTACTCTGTCGTGAAAGGAAATATCATGGCTACAGGTACTGTAAAATGGTTCAACCCGGTCAAGGGTTTTGGCTTCATCGAGCCTGATGAGGGCGGCGCGGATGCGTTCGTTCATATCAGCGCGGTGGAACGGGCCGGGCTCTCCGGCCTCAATGAAGGCCAGAAGGTCAGCTACGAGCTGGAAACCGGAAAGAACGGCAAGAAATCCGCCGAGAATATTTCGGTCGCCGACTGATCACACCGACTGATTACTGGGAACCATCTCAGACCGAAAAGGCCCGCTGCGCAGCGGGCCTTTTTTATGGACCTAAGGCATTCTTAATCCTGAGCTTCTTCGCCGGCCTGGGCCTGGTGCAACCGGGTGAAGACTTCGACCAAAAAGGCGGCGCCGAGGCCAAAGAGCAGCAGGCCGTTGGCGGCGCAAATGCCCGACAACAGGCGCCAGTCCACCGGCAGCGTGATGTCGCCGAACCCCAGCGTGGTGAAGGAGACGATTGAGAAATAAAGCGCCGGCTCAAAGGCGTCGAACAGATCGAGGAGGACAAAGGCGCTGGCCCATATCCAGACGCTGGCGGTAAACGCCCCCAATAGCCATAGCGTGGCAGCCACCAGGGTTACCGGGATTTTGTAGGGGCTGGGCGGCATGGACAGCCACGGCCCAACATGGTTCAGAATTCGTATCGCGGCGATCAGAAAAATCGCCGTGACCACGATGGTCAGCGAAATGATTCCTGATCCGACAATAAGTTGCAGAAGCATAATGTAGGGTGTTCCTGTTGGCGGATACCGGAGTTTAGCAAGTCGTCCTGTCTTTGTCTGGCCCAGGTTCGCTTGCTACCGTCCCCGCACAAAATACTATCGGGAAATTCCACCCACGCCCGGCGGCCGGCGGCAACACAGGGACGCTATTTCCGGAAATTCGGAAATAGCGCAACACAGATCCAGAATCGGTGAAATGGCCGTTTCTGTAACTCATTGTTTTTTATGATTTTTCGACTTTTTCACTCCCTTGACGGCGGGCGGTGATTTCCGTATCACACGCACGAGGAACAAAGTCCCGTTCCGCGGCCGGTCGCGGAACGCAGACTCTTCGAGTGAACGGATAGAATCGATGACACCCCCACCGAGTAAACCCGATGGTGCAACGGCCGCGCTTGTGCTGGCCGATGGCGCAATATTCTGGGGCTATGGCGTCGGCGCGGCGGGCAAAGCGGTGGGCGAGGTCTGTTTCAATACGTCGATCACCGGCTATCAGGAGATCCTTACGGATCCGTCCTATGCCGGCCAGATTATCACCTTCACCTTTCCCCATATCGGCAATGTGGGCACCAATGACGAGGATGTGGAAACGGGGACACCGGCGGCGCGCGGCGTGATTTTACGCGAACCGGTCACCGAGCCGGCCAACTGGCGCGCGACCCGGTCCCTGGACGACTGGCTCAAGGCGCAGAACCTGGTGGGTATCTCGGGCGTCGATACGAGACGCCTGACCCGCCGCATCCGTGATGGCGGCGCGCCTCATGGCATGGTCTGCCATGCCCCCGATGGTGATCTGGATATCGCTGCCCTGCAGGCCGAGGCCGAGGCGTGGCCCGGGCTCCAAGGTATGGATCTGGCGAAAGAGGTCACCTGTCCGCAGCCCTTCGAATGGAACCAGACGGCGTGGTCACTGGCGCACGGCTTCGGCACGCAGACCGCACCCAAACGTCACGTGGTGGCCATGGATTTCGGCGCCAAGCACAATATCCTGCGCTGTCTCGCCAACGCGGATTGCCGGGTGACGGTGGTCCCGGCCCAGGCGACGGCCGAAGACATTCTGCGCCATAAGCCGGACGGCATTTTCCTGTCCAACGGGCCGGGCGACCCAGCGGCGACCGGCGAATACGCCGTCCCCACGATCAAAAAATTATTGGAAGCGGACCTTCCGCTCTTTGGCATCTGCCTTGGCCATCAGCTGCTGGCGCTGGCGCTGGGGGCGACCACCGAAAAGATGCATCTCGGCCATCGCGGCGCCAATCATCCGGTCAAGGATCTGGCCACCGGCAAGGTGGAGATCACCAGCCAGAACCACGGCTTCGTGGTAAAACGCGAGAGCCTGCCCGAGGGCGTTATTGAGACCCACCATTCCCTGTTCGACAAATCCCTCGAAGGCATCCGGGTCGACGGCAAACCGGTGTTCTCCGTCCAGTACCACCCCGAAGCCTCCCCCGGCCCGCAGGACAGCCACTACCTCTTCGACCGCTTCGTCGAGATGATGGAGGCGCGGTGATGCGTAAATTCGAAACACATCAGATTGAAACTCGGGAACAGATTAAAATGCGTTTTGAGTTGCTTGGGTTGATACAGATCACGAGCCAAGTGTACGGAAACGGCCCATATAACGTAGTGAAAGCTATTGAAGAGTTTGATTTAGGCCACCGCTTAGCGAATCATGATCCGGATGGCAGTGTATGGTTTGATAATGATAACGCACAGGAGTTGGAAGACCATCTCTCAGAACTCGAAGGACTAAAATTCATTGATCTCGATTATCGGGAAGACGATCAATTTTCTAATCGATTCCTCGCCAACATTACTGATCATGGTTCTCGCTACCTTTCTGAATTTTACGATGGAAACTTTAGCTCGGTTTCAGCGTCTAACCGTTACGTCTCGCGGAAAGACAATCAAAAATCATGGAATGATGCGGTGGCATCGCTTGATCACGTCATCGCCGAATTCAAGGAAGATCATCAGACCTTCGGCAACGAATTCGAGCACGAGAAAAATGCTCTGATTCAAACCCTGGAAGCGGGGCGTGATTTTTTGAACCATGAAGTAATCAAGATTCAGATGGGGATCGTCCTATTACTCGAACCATTGAAGATCGTTCGAACACGTGTGGAAGACTTTGTAGCCAAACATTCCCGCATCGCAGACGGATTGACTGTCGCTGTAATAACAAAGGCGATCGATGCTATCTCAAAACTGCTGTTCGGCGTCTAAGCAATGAATGGGATATTTCATACCACCCCCCCACCCCAACCCTCCCCCACAAGGGGAGGAGGGGGTATGTATGGAGGCGATTGGAAGACTTCCCTTAACCTAGTAGAGTTTGCCCGCTCTAACGTTCAGATAACGCATTCATCCCCTCCCCCCCGGTGGGGGAGGGTTAGGGTGGGGGGGAGCCGCCGGTGGTTTCAAGAATTGCCCGTCGCCTGCGGAAAAACCTCACGGATGCCGAAAGAAAGCTGTGGTCACAACTGCGCTATCAGCAGTTGGGCGGCTATCGGTTCCGGCGTCAGCACCCAATGCGCGGCTACGTGGTCGATTTCGTCTGCCTGTCTGAAAAACTTGTCATCGAGGTCGATGGCGGGCAGCACGCGGAGCAAACCGATGCGGATGAAGAACGCACACGGACTCTTGAAAAAGACGGGTTTCGCGTCCTCCGCTTCTGGAACAACGAGGTGCTGCAAAATACCGACGGGGTGGTTGAAGTTATTAGAGAGGCCTTGGGCAAAAGCCGTTAACGCACCAACTCTATACCACCCCCCCACCCCAGCCCTCCCCCACGAGGGGGGAGGGAGCAATTTTTCGATTGCGATTAACGACGGGGGTGATTCTCGACGTCTAGCCAAACCACGAAGTATTTCTTCTCTCTGCCTCCATGTCTCTGTGGTGACCAAAACCCATGCCTAAGCGCACCGACATCAAGAGCATCATGATCATCGGGGCCGGGCCCATTGTGATCGGGCAGGCGTGCGAGTTCGATTATTCCGGGACCCAGGCCTGCAAGGCACTCAAGGACGAGGGCTACCGGATTATCCTGGTCAACTCCAACCCGGCGACCATCATGACCGATCCGGGGCTGGCCGACGCGACCTATGTGGAACCGATCACGCCGGAGACCGTCAAGCGGATCATCGAGATCGAGAAGCCCGACGCGCTGCTGCCCACCATGGGCGGGCAGACGGCCCTCAACACGGCGATGGCGCTTTCCGACGACGGCGTGCTGCAGGAATACGATGTCGACATGATCGGCGCCGACCGCATCGCCATCGCCAAGGCCGAGGATCGCGAGCTGTTCCGACGCGCCATGGAGAAGATCGGGCTCGGCGTCCCCGACAGCCGCGTGGTCGCCGATATGGAAGAGGCCCGCGATGCCCTTGAGGCGATCGGTCTGCCGGCGATCATCCGGCCGTCCTTTACCCTGGCCGGAACCGGCGGCGGCATCGCCTATAACCGTGACGAGTATTTTTCCATTGTCGGTACCGGCATCGAGGCATCACCGGTGCGCGAAGTGCTGGTCGAGCAATCGGTGCTGGGCTGGAAGGAATATGAGATGGAGGTGGTCCGCGACCGGGCCGACAATTGCATCATCATCTGCTCCATCGAGAACGTCGATCCCATGGGCATCCATACCGGCGATTCGGTCACTGTCGCGCCGGCGCTGACGCTCACCGACAAGGAATACCAGATCATGCGCAACGCCTCGATCGCTGTGCTGCGCGAGATCGGGGTCGATACCGGTGGCTCGAACGTCCAGTTCGCCATCAATCCGGAAGATGGCGAGATGGTGGTGATCGAGATGAACCCGCGCGTGTCGCGATCCTCCGCACTGGCGTCCAAGGCAACCGGGTTTCCCATCGCAAAAGTCGCCGCCAAGCTGGCGGTCGGCTATACGCTGGACGAACTCGACAACGACATTACCGGTGTGACGCCCGCTTCGTTCGAGCCGACCATCGATTACGTGGTCACCAAGATTCCGCGCTTTACCTTTGAAAAATTTCCCGCCGCCGACGATTCCCTCACCACCTCCATGAAATCCGTCGGCGAAGCCATGGCGGTGGGGCGCAGCTTCGCGGAATCACTGCAAAAAGCGTTGCGCTCCATGGAAACCGGCCTTACCGGCCTCAATGAAGTTGTCATCGAGAGTAAGACCTCCTCGAACGACCCGATCGAGGAGGTGCGTCTTGCGCTGGCTGCGCCCAAGCCCGACCGGATACTGACCATTGCCCAGGCCTTCCGCGAGGGGCTCAGCGTCGAGGATGTCGCGGCGGCCTGCAAATACGATCCATGGTTCCTGCGTGAAATTCAGAAGATCGTCCATGCCGAAGAGGGGGTCCGGCGCGACGGACTACCGTCAACGGGCGGTGCCATGCTCGCGCTGAAATCGCTGGGCTTTTCGGATATGCGTCTGGCGGAAATCGCCGGGCTGACAGAGGCCGAAATCGCCGGGCGCCGCCGGGCGCTGGACGTCCGGCCGGTGTTCAAGCGTATCGACACCTGTGCCGCCGAGATCCCGTCGATAACGCCCTATATGTATGCCACCTACGAAGGGGACGGGATGAATGCGCCGGAATGCGAATCCGACCCCAGCGACGCCCGGAAGGTCATTATTCTGGGCGGCGGCCCCAACCGCATCGGCCAGGGGATCGAGTTCGATTATTGCTGTGTCCATGCGGTCTACGCGCTGCGCGAGGCGGGGTACGAGGCGATCATGGTCAATTGCAATCCGGAAACCGTCTCCACCGATTACGATACCTCCGACCGGCTCTATTTCGAGCCGTTGACCGGCGAGGACGTGATCGAAATCGTCCACAAGGAACAACAGAATGGCGATGTCCTCGGCGTCATTCTGCAGTTCGGCGGCCAGACGCCGCTCAAGCTCGCCGCCGCCATAGAGGCGGCCGGTATCCCGGTGCTCGGGACCTCCCCTGACACCATCGATCTGGCGGAGGACCGCGAACGCTTCCAGAAACTGCTGCAGAAGCTCGATCTGCGCCAGCCGGAAAACGGCATGGCGACGGACGAGGCCAGTGCGCTCAGAGTGGCAGAAGAGATTGGCTACCCCATTGTCATCCGGCCCTCTTACGTACTGGGCGGCCGCGCCATGGAGATCGTCCACGAACGCGAGGGGCTTATCCGCTATATCAACGAAGCGGTGCGCGTGTCCGGCACCAACCCCGTGCTGATCGATTCCTATCTGCGCGACGCCATCGAGGTCGATGTTGACGCACTGGCCGATCTGCACGGCGATGTCTATGTCGCGGGAATCATGGAGCATATCGAAGAAGCCGGCATCCATTCGGGTGATTCCGCCTGTTCGCTGCCCCCCTATACCTTGTCGGAGAACATCATCGACGAGATCCACCGCCAGACCGAGGCAATGGCGCGCGCGCTGGGGGTGGTCGGCCTGATGAATGTGCAATACGCCGTCAAAGGCGACGATATCTATATCCTCGAGGTCAACCCGCGGGGCAGCCGGACGGTTCCCTTTGTCGCCAAGGCAACCGGGTATCCCATCGCTAAAATGGCGGCTCGCGCCATGGTTGGCGAAACCGTCCCGTCCCTGCTTGAGACCTACAAGGTCAGCACCACGTCAAATCACATCGCCATCAAGGAAGCCGTTTTTCCCTTCACACGGTTTGCCGGCATTGACGTTTTGCTCGGCCCCGAAATGAAATCGACCGGCGAGGTCATGGGTCTGGATACCGACTTCGGGCGCGCCTTCGCCAAGGCACAGTTGGGCGCCGGCCAGACCCTCCCCTCCGAGGGCACGGTGTTCTTCTCGGTGAAGGATAGCGACAAGCCGGCCATGGTTCCCCTGGCCAAGGAACTATCCGGCATGGGCTTCGACATTCTGGCGACCGATGGCACGGCGGCGGTATTGATCGCGGCAGGCCTCGACGTGCAGCGGGTCAATAAGGTGATGCAGGGACGGCCGCATATTGTCGACGCCATGAAAAACGGCGATGTCCACCTCGTCTTCAACACCACCGAGGGCACCGCCGAGATCCTCGACAGCCGAGGACTCAGGCAAACCGCCGTTTCCAATCGAATTTCCTACCATACGACTGTGGCGGGGGCTCGCGCCACGGTTGCGGCTATTTCGGCTTTACGCGCCGCCCCCCTTGATGTCATGCCCTTACAGTCCTATTTTCATGGATCGTATTAAACGAAACGAGGCAATAGCGCTCCGTTCGCGGCCAGGCTAAGGGCGCGGTGGGGCGCAGATTATTAGGGGTTGAACCATGGATAAGGTTCCCATGACATTGGACGGTTACAATAGTCTGGAAATCGAATTAAAGCGGCTGAAAACTGTTGAGCGCCCGGACGTGATCAAGGCGATCGCGATCGCGCGTGAGCACGGTGATCTGTCGGAGAACGCCGAGTACCACGCCGCCAAGGAACGGCAGGCCTTTATAGAAGGCCGGGTTGGCGAACTTGAGGAAAAGATCGCGCTGGCCGAGGTTATCGATGTCTCGAAACTGTCCGGCAAGACGGTGAAATTCGGCGCCAACGTCACCCTGGCCGACGAAGACACCGACGAAGAAAACACCTATCAGATCGTCGGCGAGCATGAAGCTGACATCAAGGAAGGCCGGCTATCGGTCTCCTCACCCCTTGGGCGCGCCCTGATCAGCAAGACTGTCGGCGATTCCGTGGAGGTCACCACCCCAAAAGGCGCCAAGTCCTACGAGGTCATCCAGGTCCGCTTCAAGTAGCTGCTATCGCGCTAAAGCCGCAGCGCCCAAATTGTCGGGTGGTAACCACGGCCGGCCGCCACCACCAGCAATAGGTTGTGTGCGGAATCATAGACCAGATTGTAATTCATGCCGAGGTTCATGGGCAGTTGGGCGGACTCAACCCGCTCCCATGAATCCTTGCCGGCGTCGTAAAGCCAGGTGCCGGTCGTCTGCGAGCTCCGATCCTCCTTTGCCCATTCGGGAACCTGATCCACCAGAACCACGGTCTTTTGAATAGCCCCATGGAACGCCATGGGTGCATGCCGGTCTTTTGGGGGGCGCAGACCGGGCGTTGGCATTCGTCGCTGGGTTCGCGTTGCCGGAGAATATTGGACAACCGAATTGGCAACCGGCCGGTTGCCGAAGACGACAACAACCTTGTGTTTAGAATCGTACACCGAGTTGCTGTGATGGCCGAGCAATCCTTTGCGGAGGATTCGGCGCCATTTTCGAGGGTTACCGCCCAGCTCAAAAACCCCGTCCGAACGGTAACCAATAATCGAATTGCGATCGCTGTCCAGCGTCGTTGAATGCAGAAAAAATGACTGTGGCCGGGCGCGCAATGTGGACCAACGGTTGCTTCTGAAAGACAGGATCCAGGTGGGGTGATGTTTGATGCGTCGCCATTTGTCGGCCAGAACGTCAATAAATTTTTCCGGAGCAAGATGAGCAGGATGAGAGCTGACCACGACCTCATCCCGCCCGGGATGGTAAGTAACCGCACCGTAGGTATGCATCGGCCAGGGGCGGTCGCCATTGTAACCGGCCACGGGCGCCCCCCACCGGTTCACCTGATAGGTCACAATTGAATCGTTCCGATAGAAACGCATCCAGCGCAATCTCGCGACGTCGAACAGATGCGGTCCATTGATCCAATCCCCGCCGGATTGGTAGCTATGGTCGCTGTGAGTATCGCTGCCGATCAGGACCAACCGGCCCCGCTTTGTATCGAACGCCGCACCACCATGGGGCTGGAAACCAAATCGCACGGAATCGGTCTTCTTCTGGCGATGGATCCTGATCCATTTTCCTTTGGGTAAATTCAGCAGGCAGGGGTTCAGGCGGCGCAGGGGAGTAGGACCGTCGATAGACCGCTTCGTGCAGGTCCATTCGGCTTCAGCGGCGGGCGCATCCACCTGCCCGGTCCGAGCCTTGTAGTCCCTGGTCCAGTCCTCGGCTAATTTCTTCGCCTTGGCAACATCCGCCAGCGTCATTTTTTTCGCAAGATTATCCTGCTCGATCCCGAGGAGCATGACAACCATCTGATCCGCCATTTTGGGAATGGCGATCTCATACCATTTATACGCCTTAATGAAATGTGACGGGCGGCGCGCGCGCTCCGCAAATAATTGGGCGAGGTTTTTCTGCGCCATGGCCAGCCCTTGCTCAGCAGCCTTGCGATACCACCGGATGGCCTCCAATCTATTCTCGAAGCCTCCCGCCAAACCCGAAGCGTAACTGGCCCCCAAGGCAAACTGCGCTTCCGCATCTCCTGCCTCAGCCTGCTCCATCAACATTTGACGACGAATATCACCCTGCGCCCAGACAACGGGCGCCAGCACGGCCGGCAGCAGACCGATGAGAATGGCCGCCAGACGGTAAATATGAACCAGATTGGGCAAATTTCGTGTCATCCGGGGAAGGGTAACGCCGGAGTGGTAGGGACCCGGTTAACACGGCCAATACCCTCACATATCAAGGCTTTGGACGATCAAGATCCGGTCAGATCACGCTCAAAATCAGCATCCCCACGGCCGTAAGGGCGCGATAGCGTTCCGCCTTTCCGGGGTCTACATCGTCATGGGCGGCGGCACGCCACACCCCCACGGTGACAACCAGATTATAGGGAAGCGACGGGCCATAGCCGATCATCAGGGCCGCGAGCGGCTGTTCCTGGATGACCAGTATCAGGGACGCGCCGGTGGTCAGCGCATTGACCAAAATGCCGCCAAACACGGCATAGCTCCAAAAGGCGGTCTCGAGCGGTACATGGCCGGTCCACAGACGGTGCAGTCTCATCGGTTGATCTGGAATTTGGTCGCAGAAAGCGGGATTATTTTTCCGCCAATCCCGCGTCGGGGTCTATGGGGACGCCGGGGCGGTGGGTTGAGGTACGGATGGCAAGTGCCGATTTGACGACGCTGACATTGGGCGCGGCGGTAAGCCGGGTGGTGAGAAACTTCTGATAGGAATCCCAGTCCAGGGCAACGATCTTGATCAGAAAATCGGTTTCTCCGGCCAGCATGTGGCATTCCCGAACCTCGGGCCAGGTGCGGACCAACGATTCAAATGCCAACAAATCCGCCTCGGCCTGGCTGTGCAATCCCACATGGGCGAAAACGGTCACGCCAAACCCCAGCGCCTCGGGGCTGATATCCGCATGGTAGCCACGAATACAGTCGGTTTCCTCCAGCGTGCGCACACGGCGCAGACAGGGCGGTGGCGAAATGCCGGCATTCTTCGCAAGCTCGACATTGGTCATGCGGCCATTTTCCTGTAGATCTCTCAGAATACGGAGATCGATTCGATCCAGCTTGACGCGCGCCATACCGTTTTGCCGTTCCCCTGCCTTGCCGCCGTTGTTCGGCGATTGATGAAATTATATTATAAGAACCTGAAACAATATTTCAATGGATGGACGAAGGCAGCGATTTTCCGGGAAAAACGCGCACCGGTATACCGGTTGCCGGAATCCCCCGGACCGGCCGCAATAACACATGACCAATACGCCGACATGCTGGGTATTAACCGACGGGAAGGCAGGCATGGAGAGCCAGTGCCTGGGGCTTGCCGACGCGCTGGGACTGACGCCGACAATAAAACGTATCGTGCCACGTTTTCCGTGGTCGATCCTGCCGCCGCAGCTCTGGACCGCTCCTTTGTGGGCGCCGGGACCGAACGGTGACGCTCTGGAGCCCCCGTGGCCGGACCTGCTGATCGCTACCGGCCGCCAGACAGTGGCGCCGGCTCTGGCCATCAAGAAATTGCAGGGACCGAACATTATCACCGTCCAGATCCAGAACCCGACCGTCGATCCGGCGCGGTTCGATCTGGTAATCGCCCCGCATCATGACACTCTCAAGGGCGACAACGTGGTGTCAACGCTGGGCGCATTGCATCGCGTGACACAGGAGCGCCTTGCCGAGGAAGCCGTCCGATTTGATGATCGGTATGCGGGTTTGCCGCGCCCGCTGGTCGCGGTGTTGATCGGCGGGACCAACAAGCAGTACCGCATGACCGAGCAGTCGGCCGACCGGTTGGCGAATTTACTGGCCGCTGCCATTGAAACGTACGGTGTGGGACTTGCAATCACGGCTTCACGGCGCACCGGGGCGGCGAATATTCGGCACATCGAACAGCGGCTCGAAAGGCTTCCGTGCGATATCTGGGACGGAACCGGCGATAATCCTTATTTTGGGATGCTGGGGCTCGCGGATGCGATTGTGGTGACCGGCGATTCGGTGAACATGGTGTCCGAGGCCTGCGCCACCGGAAAACCGGTCTATGTTTTCCAGCTCGACGGCGGCTCGGCGAAATTCGCGCTATTCCACCAGACGCTTCAGGACCGGGGCCTGACACGACCGTTTACCGGCGCCATCGAACAATGGGACACCGATCCGCCAGACGACATGGGCCGTGCAGTGGACGCTGTCCGCGACCTTTTGGCGCGAATTGTCGCGTAACGGCCCGCCCATATTGTGGTAACAAGTCAGCAATTGTAATGTCGCGGTGCTGCCTTCCACTCAGGAGCGGCATCGTCAATTGAACCTGCGGGACGCCACAATGTCCGCCATCGATCTCGAAAGCTTCAGGGCAACGGCGCTCCAACGCGATCCGTATGATTATCTGATCGTCCCCGGATTCCTGAAATCAGGGGCGATCAAGGCGATCGAAGGCGATTATCCGGACATCGCCAAACCGGGCAGCTTCCCGCTCGATGGGCTCAAGCCGGGGCCGGCTTTCAACGCGCTCATCGCGGATCTTGAAGGCCCGGACATGCGCGCGGCCTTCGCCGAGAAATTTGCGGTCGATCTCGACGGAAGGCCGACCACGGTGACGGTGCGCGGCCACTGCCAGGCCCGGGATGGACGCATCCATACCGATACCGAGAGCAAGATCATCACCGTGCTCATCTATATGAATACGGAGAAATGGCGGGACAGCGGCGGACGGCTGCGGGTCCTGCGATCGGACAATGATCTCAACGATTACGCCGCCGAAGTCCCGCCCGAGGCAGGCACATTGCTCGCCTTCCGGCGCAACGAGCATTCGTGGCACGGGCACGAGACCTATGTCGGCGAACGGCGGGCGATCCAGCTCAATTGGGTCACCCATGAGGCCGTGGTCCGGCGCGAGCATCGACGCCACAGACTGTCGGCCTGGCTGAAATCTGTTGTCGGCGGCGGAAGGGGGGAGTAGGACAGCGGGCAATATGGGACTGACAATAGAAACCTTCAGCAACGTCAAAGGCGGCAACAGCTTTTACAAGGCCATAAGCCACCCGCTCGCCGCGCCTAAGGCCGAGGCGCTGATCGCCCGATTGGCGGCGGCCGGGGCGGTCGCAGTCTATGACCCCCTTGGGCTATTTTCCGGTTTCGCCGAGTTCCATGATTTATCGGCGCTCGAAGTCAGCCACGCCTTCGTCCAGGACATCGCGCAGATCGGCGAAACCGTCGCCGGCCGCCCTGCCCAACCGGTCACCGAAATAGCCGAAGCCGCTGTCGGCACCGTGCTGGTTGCCGCCTTCGATGCGGCGCGGCTGATCGATCATGTCCGCCATCTGATGCCCGACGGCGCTGTTATCGAAAGCTTCGATTCGCTCAGGCTCGACGATGATTTGCTGACCAACAGGCGCACCTACCTGGATGCCGTTAATTTCGCGACCAACTTCGCCTTTTTCCGCGACGGCGAGGGTCTGCACAGCCGGGTCGCCACGGCCAATTACTGGTCCGGCTATGGCGCAAAGGGCGTACGGCTGCATCTCATTCTGTTCGGCGAAGCCGGTGAAGTTCTGGCCGAATGGGACCAGGAGATTCCCGACCGGCCGGCCGGGATCGCCCTCGATAGCGCCCATGTCCGGGAGCGCTTCGGACTTGGCGCCTTCACCAGTCAGCTTTTCATCCATGCGGTGGGGATCAGCGGACATGATGTGGTCAAATATGCCCTCGATATCTGGCACGAAGACGGCTCCGCGCTGACCTGCACCCATGATGCCAATGCCTGGCCGTCCGATTTCTATGCCGGACTGCCGGCGCCCGCCGATGCCGACGAAGAAATCGTGCTGTGGGTGCAGAATTCCCACCCCTGCCCCATTCCCGCCGGCGCAGTGGGGCTCAATCTCATGGGATCAGACAATATCGCCACCTTGGATAAGGCAATCCCGGCCTATGGCACGCACCGTCTGTCGGTCTCGGATCTGTTGCCCGATGCGCGCTGGCCGCAGCAGCTGGAAATCCAGGCCGGCAAGTATTTTGTCCGGCCGCGCTATGAGGTGTTGAAGCGCGACGGCAAGCGGCGCATGGCCCACGTCAATGTGGAGCGGGTCGATCTCAAGCCCGATCCGGCCATCGCCGAGCTGGGCAATTTGATGGGCAAGGGCTATATCCTGCCCGCCCCGATCCTGCCGTCTGAACGCTGGCGCTCCATCGCCCTGCCGACGCCCATGGCGACCGGCCAGAGAGAACTTCCCATCGCCGCCCTGGTGATCGATGCCACCGGACGGGAAATCGCCCGCCACGATTTCGGCCGCCTGCCGCGAGATCACGCCGAGGCCATCGAAGCCAGCGACATGCTCAACGGGTCCGGGCCCCTGCCAAGCGGCTATGGCCATATGGAACTGGTCTATGATTTTTCGGACGGCGGCGAGGCCGATGGCTGGCTGCACGGGCTATTCCGGTATGAGGACCGCGTCACCGGTCATGGCGCCGAGACCAGCTTTGGCGCCCATATTTTCAATACGGTACTCACCTACAAGAATGAGCCACAAAGTTATTCCGGCCGGGCGCCCGGGCTGAGCACCCGGCTGTTCCTCCGACTCGGGAGCAATGGCCTTGATACGCTGTGCCATCTGATTTACCCGGCTTCCACCCCCTGGCATGGCACCTCCGAGACCCGCCTGCTGCTAATCGATGGCGATGGCGCAGAGATTGCCACCCGGGAGATCGCCATACCATGTGGCGGCTCACATCTGTGGCGCTATTGGGAGACCTTCACGGTTTCCGAGCGTGACCGTGCCGGCGACGCCGCCTATGTGGTGGTTCGCGACACCAGCTGCCGCCTGTTCGGTTATCACGGACTACTCACCGACGATGGCCCGTTCAGCCTCGATCATATGTTTGGATTTTAGGGTGCAATAGCCAGCGGGGAACTCACTATGAAACCATTTACCATCGGCGATGTCTCTGTCGCCAGCGTGGTCGAACGTGACGGTCCTTGGCGGGCCCCCGAAATTATGTATCCCACCTGCGACAAGGACATTGCCATTGCCCATCTCCAGGGGATGGAACCTTTTGTTTACGACGCGGCCGCCAACAAGCTGGTGATCACCTATCAGACCTACATCGTCCGCACACCGCACCACACCATCCTGATCGATACCTGTCTCGGCGAAGACAAGGGGTACGGACCGCCACATGACTTCCCCAAACAACCTTGGCTCGACGGGCTTGCGGCCAATGGGCTTGGCTTCGAGGATATCGATTACGTCTTTTGCACCCATCTTCATATCGACCATTGCGGCTGGAACACCCGGCTGATCGACGGACGCTGGGTGCCGAGTTTTCCCAACGCCAAATACATCTTCAGCCGCCGCGAGTATCAGGCCTGGGAGGAAAAGACGAAGAGCGGCGACAATCCGCCGGGCAAGGTCTGGACCCAGAACTGTCTTCCGATCATGGAAGCCGGCCAGGCATTGCTGGTGGATGACAATTTTGCCCTCGACGACACGGTGTGGCTCACTCCGACACCGGGCCATTCGCCCGGCCATGTGTGCGTCAATGTAAAATCAGGCGGCGAGCAAGGGCTTTTCTCGGGCGATTTGATGCATCACGCCCTGCAATGCATCGAGCCCGACTGGTCCAGCTGTTTTTGCTGGGATGCCGCCCAATCGGCACAATCGCGGCGCACCGTGCTGGACTCAGTCGCCGAAACCGACACGCTGGTCATGCCGGCGCATTTTCCGGGCCCCACCGCCGGACACGTCATCGCCGATGGCGATTCCTGGCGTTTCCGGTTCCTCGACGAGTGACACAGCAATCAAAGCCTCGTGATTGGGCGGCGTTCCACACCCAGATGCCTTGACGCTATGGGAGACGGCCGCCACTGTTCGCCATCATGGCCTCTTGGTATCTGCAACTTCTCCTGACCCGCACGGTCTGTGGGTTGCTGTTGGTTTTAGCTCCGACCACCTCGGCACGTGCAGACAGTTCCTCACCGCTTCTCGCTGCCTATTACGACCGGCAGATGGCGATCATCGATGGCCGGACTTATCTCTGGCAGGGTGATCGGGAACCACGGCGGCTGCGGCTGGAAGCCATCCAGGTCGGGGTTGGCGATGATGTCTCCTATATGCTGAACGGCGCCGGCGTTTTGCAGGCGTTTCGCGACGATGCGGCAAGGCGCCGGACGTTGATGACCGATGTCGCGTGGTTCGCCGCGGGCGATAGCGGGGTGCTGGCGATCACCAATGAGAAAGCGCTCTGGTGGATAGCGGGTCTGGATGGCAAGCCGCGCAAGATCGCCGATGGTGTGGTTACCGCGGCCGTCGGCGACGGCGCCAATTATTATGTTACCGAAACCGGCGCGCTGTTTGTCAAAGGCAAGGCGCATCGCGGGCAGTATGGCGACGGAAGGCTGACAAGCACCGGGCGTTTTGTCCAGACCACGGCCAATGTGGCACAGATCACAGCCCACGCCGGCCATGCGATCCTGCTTACCAAATCCGGTGATGTTCTCGGGACCGGCGGCAATATCTATGGCCCGGTAGGCCGTCACGGCCTCGGCGACAAGGCAGTACGCTGGAGCAAGATCCTGTCCGGTGTCCGCGCCATCGCCACCGGCTCGTCGCACAGTCTCGCCATTCGCAATGACAATATCCTGATGGCCTGGGGCAGCGAATACGGCACCGAGCCGAGGCCGATCATGGAGGATGTGAAGGCGGTGGCGGCCGGTTCATCCACCAGCCTTGCGCTCAAACTGGACGGCACGCTGTGGCAATGGAACCGCGGTGAGGCGCCTCGGCGTCTGAAGCCCTATAGAGCTCTGAAACCGAAGTAAAACTGGCCGTGATTCAGGTCCTCATTCCTCCGGCTCGGTAGAGAACATCAGCGGGTAGCCGGCGCGCTGGCCGGCTTCGGTGGCCTGTGTCGCCTTGGTCTCGGCCACCTCCCGAGTATAGACGGCGACGACGCAGACGCCCTTCTGATGCGCCGTCATCATGATGTTATAGGCCTCATCGTCGGTGGTGCGGAAAACCGCGCGCAACACCGCGACCACAAACTCGCGCGGCGTATAATCATCATTTATCAACAGCACCTTGTGCAACCGCGGCCGTTCCAGTTTTGGCCGGATTTTGGCACGAGGCTTTATGACGGTGTCATTCATGGGACCTCCGTTGCGCTCGGTGGCAGGCCAACCGCTCAGGACATCATCAGGTTCGCATTTTCCGGCGAACCGGTCCAGCGCGCGTCGCGGTCGACAACGGGAAATCTTGTCTTATATTCCCCCTATCGCAATGACAGTCAAAATGGATTTGTACCCCCATGCCCGAGACCTATCACGCCCCCGTCCTGATCATCGGGTCCGGCCCGGCCGGATACACCGCCGCCGTCTATACCGCCCGCGCCAGCCTGACGCCGCATCTCGTTACCGGGATGGAGACCGGCGGCCAGATGACCATCACCACCGATGTGGAGAACTATCCCGGCTTCGCCGAGGTGATCCAGGGACCATGGCTGATGGAACAGATGCATGCCCAGGCCGAGGCCGTCGGGACAGTGATGCACAATGATCTGATCGTCGATGTGGATTTCACCTCCCGGCCGTTCCGCTGTGTCGCGGATTCAGGAGACGTCTATACCGCGGATTCCGTAATTGTCGCGACCGGCGCACAGGCACGGTGGCTGGGGCTCCCTACGGAAGAAAAATTCATGGGCTTCGGCGTTTCGGCTTGCGCCACCTGCGACGGGTTTTTCTATCGCGGCAAGGAAGTCGCCGTGGTCGGCGGCGGCAACACGGCGGTCGAGGAAGCGCTCTACCTGACCAACCACGCGACCAAGGTGACTCTGATCCATCGCCGTGACGAGTTGCGCGCCGAGAAAATCCTGCAAAAACGCCTGTTCGATCACGAGAAAATCACCGTTGTCTGGGATTCCGCGGTGGACGAGGTGATTGGCGAGGCGGACCCGCTGACCGTCACCGGTATCAAAGTCCGCAATGTCAAATCAGGGAATATCGAGGACCTCAGTGTGGATGGGCTGTTTATCGCCATCGGCCATGACCCGGCGACCAAGCTCTTTGTCGGTCATCTCGACATGGATGAAGAAGGCTATGTCACCACCGCGCCCGATAGCACCGCCACCAGCGTGCCCGGCGTGTTTGCCGCCGGTGACGTCCAGGACAAGATCTTCCGCCAAGCAGTGACTGCAGCCGGCACCGGCTGCATGGCGGCGCTGGAAGCCGAGAAATTCCTGGCGGATTAGGCGGGCGTCACGCATAGCTACCTGACGATCAATGGTGTCGTAATTGGCGTTTTCCGCTATGATTTTCATAGATGTTTTAGGACGAGCCTTGGAACGATGGATTGGGACAAGCTGCGGATCTTTCATTCGGTTGCCGAGGCCGGCAGCTTTACCCATGCCGGGGAAAAGCTGAATCTGACCCAATCATCGGTCAGCCGTCAGATCCATTCGCTCGAAGAGACGCTGGGGGTGCCGCTGTTTCACCGTCATGCACGGGGGCTGAAGCTCACCGAACAGGGAGAGACGCTCTATATGACGGCCCAGGATGTCGCGGGCCGGCTGGCGGTAACCGAGAATCTTATCACCGAATCCATGGAGCGGCCGCGGGGTCCGCTCCGCATCACCACGACCGTCGCCTTCGGATCCATGTGGTTGACCGAGCGGCTCAAAGCGTTCGTTGAGATGTATCCCGAGATCGAAGTCTCTCTGATCGTGCGCGAGGACGCACTCAATCTCAGCATGCGCCAGGCCGACATCGCGATTCGTCTGGCGCCGCCCGAGCAACCGGACCTGATCCAGCGGCTGTTGTTTCGCCTCAAGCACGCGGCCTATGCGTCAGCCGAATATCTCGAACGCTATGGCATGCCGCATTCGCTCGAGGATCTCGATAATCACCGGCTGATCGCTTACGACGAGACCTATCACCCGCCGTTCACCGATATCAACTGGCTGACATCCGAGAGATTCGGGGATGGCATGAGTCGTAAACCGGTTCTGCGGGTCAATAATATCTACGCCATGTACCGCGCGGCAGCGAGTGGCATGGGGATTGCGTCGCTGCCGGACTATATGGTGGGCCTGACAAGCGGTTTGGTTCCGGTGCTTCCGGAACTGGAAGGGCCCAGCCACAATGCCTATTTTGTATACCCTGAAGAATTGCGAAATTCTCGCCGAGTCGCGGTTTTTCGCGATTTTTTGCTGCGCCAGATCGCCGAGGACCGAACCTGATCGGGCACAAAATTTCGCTTAACCGACTGAAATCATGATGCCAAATTCTAAGCCATGCGTTTATTGCATGGCTGCGTTTCAAAATTGATGGTAGCATTTAGTCTCATCTGACCCTAAATATTTAACATCTGTTAACCACGGTATTTTGGGTCGGCGACAATCGTTTGACATCGTCCCGCGAAAAAATACCAGGGAATGCGGAGTTTGAATTTTCCGGGTCATCTTCTCCGATGACCGGGACATGAGTTCCAGGTGCAATACTTGGAAATGGGTCTTCGGATCCAACGTCTTCTAGACGTGAAGCCTCCCTGTTATGACTGGCCCCAACCTTTTGGTTGGGGCCATTTTTTTGCTTTATATGGGGAGAGAGCGGGTTTCGCCGACGCGGCCGCCACCGGCGGTTGCGCTATAGATACAGCTGCTCGCCTTTTATATCTTTATAGAGATGCGCGACCTGATCGGCATAGCCGTTATAGAGAAGCGTCGGCACGCGCTCTTCCCCTTTGCCCAGCACCCGTTCGCTCGCCTGGCTCCAGCGAGGATGATCCACTTTCGGGTTCACATTGGCCCAGAAACCGTACTCGGCAGGCTGTATTCGTTCCCAGAAGCTTTTGGGGCGTTTGTCGGAAAAGGTGAAACGGACGATGGATTTTATGGATTTGAAGCCATATTTCCACGGTGCCACGAGACGGAGCGGCGCGCCGTTCTGCTTGGGCATTGGCTTGCCATAAAGCCCGGTACCGATAAAGGCGAGATCGCTGGTCGCCTCCTCCAGGGTCAGCCCTTCGATATAGGGCCACGGGTACCAGAATTGTTTCTGGCCGGGCGCCATGTCGGCGTCCTTGAAGGTCTCCATGGCAATGTATTTGGCGCCTTTGAGCGGCTTGGCGAACTTGACCAAATTGGCCATGGGAAAACCGGACCACGGCACCGCCATGGACCACGCCTCGACGCAGCGATGCCGGTACAGCCGTTCCTCAAGGGTCATGGCTTTGAGAAGAGTGTCGATATCGACGGTCTGTTTCTTTTCGACCATACCGTCGAATGTCACCGTCCAGGGGCGGGTCTTGAGGGCCTGCGCCGCCTGGGAAATCTGCTTGTGCGAACCGAATTCATAAAAATTATTGTAGGTGGTGGCGTCCTTTTCAGGCGTGACTTCACGATCAAGCCGGTAGCGCAAATTGCGTCCGGCCGGATAGAGCGCAGCCGACGGGTCGGCATCGGCAGCGGCGGCACTGCCCGCGAGCCCCGCGGCACCACCGGCCAACAGGATGGGTCCGGCCGCCAGCGTCTTCACCAATCGCCGGCGATCGTGGAAAATTGCTTCGGGGGTCGCCTGGCTTTCAGGAATTTCCCAACCTGGTTTTGATCGTGTGAGCATCAAGTCTCTCCTCTGCGCGCGGACCACCGCCTGTTTCAGTCACCTTAATATGACCTGCGCGTACGATCATGCAAGAAGCCTCACCATTCCGTGATGAGCGCGACATTGCATCGACAGTTGCTCAATGTCGAAGAATGGAAATCTTACCGTCCGGTCGGGGCCATACCCCCTGCCCTCAGGACGCTTCGGCTTCCTCTGTCCTGTGCTGTTGGACGACCTGATCGGCCAGCCGGCCGGTCAGTTCCTGCAGATGGTCAAATTCAGCCTGATAGGTCGCGACGCCCTGTGTCAGCGAGCGCAACTCAATGATCAGATCCTGTATTTCTGACTGCGGCATCAGCGCACCGACCGCATCCCAACCGGTCCAGCCTTCCTTTGCGTCGAACCCTTGAATCTGGCCACGACGGCCACTGATCAGCCCATGCACCTTGTTGGTGAACTCGGACGGCACATCCACATTGATCTTGAGGATGGGCTCAAGCAGCACCGGGGCGCATTTCGGCAGACCCTCTTTCATGGCCTCGCGTGCCGCCAGCTTGAAGGACATTTCATTGCTGTCGACGGCATGAAATTGCCCATCTGTCAGGGTCACCGACAAATCGACCACCGGGAAGCCCAACGCACCCTCATCCAGAAACTCCCGCGCGCCGGCTTCCACCGCCGGAATGTACTGCTTGGGCACCGAGCCGCCGACCACGGTGTCGGCAAACTGGAAACCGGTGCCGCGCGGCAGTGGCTTGATGTCCACATGAACGTCGCCGAACATGCCGTGCCCGCCGGTCTGGCGTTTGAACCTTGCGTGCTGGGACACCCCTTTCTGGATGCTTTCCTTGTAAGGCACCCTGGGTTTCTCAGTCCTGGCCTCGACATTGTATTTATTGTTGAGCCGCTCGATGGCGAGTTGCAGGTGAATCTCCCCCTGCCCCATCAGAACCAGCTGATGAATATCGTTATCCTGTCGATAGCTGACCGATGGGTCTTCCTCATTGAGCCGTTGCAGGGCGCCGGTTAGTTTGACCTCATCGGCCCGGTTCACCGCCTCCAGAGCGAAGGCATAGACCGGCGTCAGAGGCTTCGGCCATGGTGCCATCCCTTCCGGCACCTCACCCGAGGGCGTCAGAATATCGCCGGTCGTCACCTCGTCCATCCGGCCAAGAGCGACCACATCACCAAGCACCGCCTTGGCCGACTTGGTCTGGTTGGCGCCCATCAGCTTGCTCAGGCCGCCGACACGCATGCCACCCAGTGTCTCCCCCTCGGAAATCTCGCCGCGCCACACACGGGCGAGGGACAGTTTGCCGGAATGGGCCGCATGCAGCGTCTTGAACACCTGCGCGACGGCCTCGCCACTGGCATTGATACCAAGACGGGCAGCACTATCGTCGGGGCTGGGTGTCTCGTGGCGCAGCGCTTTCATCAAACGCCGCACGCCGTGCTCCTGTTCGGCAGCCCCCATAAAGACCGGCACGATCAAACCGTTGCGAAGATCCTTGGTGAGTTGCTCATAGACCTCATCGGTCGGGGGGATGGCGTCCTCGAGCAATTGCTCCAGCAGATCGTCGTCAAAATCGGCAAGCGATTCGAGCATGACCTGGCGGGCCAGTTCCTCTTCGTCGGACATCTCGCCGGGAATCGTGATCAAATCCGATGCCTCACCGGGTTTGTATTTATAGGCACGCTCGCTGACCAGATCGACATAACCGGAAATTTCCTCGCCTTCGACAATCGGCAGATGACGCAATAACAGCGGCCAACCCGATCCTATCTGCAAGGACTCAAGTACCGCCTGAACGGGTTGCGTCGCTGTGTCCATCTTGTTGATGAACACCATGTGCGGAATCTTTCTTTCCTGCAGGAAGCGGAAGATAGGCGCCAACGCGACGGCACGTTCGGCCGACGGTTCGCACACGATGACCGCCACATCGGCGGCCAGCAGAGCGTTAAAGGATTCCTGCGACAGCTCCACCGAACCCGGGCAATCGATAAAGGCCCATTCGTCGCCGAGAAATTCCGTATGGGCGACGCTCAACTCGGTGCTCATCTGGCGGGCCCGTGACTCAGGCGATGAATCGCCGACCGAGCTGCCGTCCTTGACCGTCCCCTTGCGTGGGATCGCGCCGGTTGTAAACAGCAACGATTCCAAAAGGGTGGTTTTTCCGCTGAGATACGGCCCCACAAGGGCCGCGCATCGAGTGCCGGTGGCCAAAGCGCCTGCCATTTGCGTCTCCCTGCGGGCCCTGCCCGCTTGTTGTAGCCGGGCCGAAAATTCGACACCGGCGAATCCTCATTTATGGCTGGTATGTTTCCAGCCCCGCTCCTCGGATGCAAGGGGGAATCGGCGAACAAATCATGGACCTCAACCGCCGAAGCCCCAGCAAGGACCCGCCGGGTATATCGGCTTAGCCGACCGTGCCATTATCGCGGCGGTGCAGTGTATGGAAAAAGCGGCTCATGAACGACGATCTGGCAAACCTGACCATTGCGACAGCCGCGCGCCAGATAAAGGCGGGGCTGCTGTCGCCGGTGGCGTTGACCGAGGCGCTTCTGGCCCGGATCGAAGCGCTCGACCCGCAGCTTGACGCGTTCCTGACAGTAACGGCGGAACAGGCACTGTCGGCAGCCCGCAAGGCGGAGCAAGAGATTGCCGCCGGCCGGTATCTGGGTCCGCTGCATGGCATTCCGTTCGGGCTCAAGGACATTTACGATACCGCGGGTATTCGGACCACCGGGCATTCCCGGACGGCGGAAAACCGTGTTCCGGATACGGATGCCACCACCACGGCGCGGCTGATCGCCGCCGGTGGGATTCTCATGGGCAAGCTCGCGACCCATGAATTCGCCCATGGCGGACCGTCTTTCGATCTCCCCTGGCCACCAGCACGTAATCCCTGGAACCGCGAGCATTTTACCGGTGGATCGAGCAGCGGCTCCGGCGCCGCCATCGCCGCGGGGCTGGTGCTGGGCGCCATGGGCTCGGACACCGGCGGATCCATTCGCAACCCGGCCGCCCTGTGCGGTATCGCCGGGCTGAAGCCGACCTATGGGCTGGTGAGCCGCTTCGGGGTCATTCCCAACAGCTACAGCCTGGACCATTGCGGACCCATGGCCTGGACAGCTGCCGACTGCGCCCTTTTGCTCCAGGTGGTCGCCGGGCATGACCCGCGCGATCCCACCAGCGTCGACCGCGCGCCGGAGGATTACCGCGCCGCCCTGACCGGTGATATTCGGGGGCTCAAAATCGGCATGGTGCGCCATTTCTGGGAGGAAGATTTACCGGCCAACCCGGAAGTGCGGGAAGCGATGGAAACTTCGCTCGATGTGCTGCGCGATCTGGGCGCAATCTGCGAAGACGTCCGTATGATGCCCATGCAGGATTATTATGATTCCAAGGTGGTGATCGCCGAATCCGAACTGTTCTCGGTGCACCGGACTGATTTGTGCGAACGTCCCGGTGATTTCGGCGGCGATTTTCTCGCCCGCTCGCTGCCCGCCTGTCTGTTCAGCGGCGCCGATTATGTGGAGGCCCAGCGCAGACGGCGGATCCTGGTCGATGCCATGTCAGCTCTTTACGAGCAGTTCGACGTGCTGGTAACGGCAGGACCGTATGGCCCGGCGCCCCGGCTCGATAGCCACGACCCTATGGCCTTCTGGCGCAAACCGAGCATCGCCACGCCCTTCGATGTCACAGGAGGACCGGCGATGTCGATCTGCAACGGATTTTCCGAAACCGGTCTGCCTCTGGCCTTGCAGATCGCCGGCCGGCCGTTTGACGAATGTACCGTTTTACGAGTTGCCGATGCGTTTGAGAGAGCGACGCCGTGGCGGGCGCGGCGGCCCGATCTCACGCCGGGACCGGAACCCGAGCGCCCCGCCCCTTATGCACCGCCAACCCCCGACATCACGCTGGAACCGGCGACGCAAACCCTGGTTGACGGGCTCGCCGCCCGCGCCGGGCTTACATTGACCGACAGCCAGCTTGCCTTTCTGTATCAGGCGGCACCGGACGTGCTCGCCATGGCCGATCGACTGCGCCACCGCCGCGACTGGTCGGAAGAGCCCGCGAGTATTTTTCGTCTGACGCCATAGGGTTACGAGGGAAAGGGACGCATGAGCGAAAAAAAGACAGTGCTGGTCACCGGCGCGGCGAGCGGCATCGGCCTCGCCTGCGCCAACCTTCTTCTGGCGGAAGGCGCCAACGTGGTCGCGTTCGATCCACAGGAAGAGCGCCTGCGCGAGGCGTTGGGAGACGACAACCCGCGGGTCTTCCTGCTGGCCGGCGATGTCTCGGTACCGGATCATTGCGAAGAGGCCGTCGCGGCGGCTATCGACCGATTTGGCGCGCTGGATGCGCTGATCCATTGCGGCGCCGCCCATTCAAGCGCGCGCTGGGACGAGTTGGACGCGGCGGAAATGAACCGCGTGCTGGCCGTCAACGTGACCGGATCCTTTCTGATTGCCCAGGCCGCCGCCAGCCACATGATTACGTGCGGCAAGGGCGCCATCGTCCTGACCACGTCCGCCTCCGTACTCCATGGCGTCACCGGCGGTAATGGCCAGGGGGGACCGGCCTATGTCAGCTCCAAGGGCGCGGTACTCGCCCTGACCCGGTCGCTGGCCCGCGCACTGGGGCCCAAAGGGGTACGCGTGAACGCCGTCAGTCCGGGCTTGACGGAAACCGCCATGATCGCCGGCTATACCGAGGAGCAGCGCGCCGACATGATGCGCCGCTTTCCGCTCGGCCGCTTCGCCGCGCCGGAGGAAATTGCCGAAGCGGCGATTTTCCTTATTTCCGACAAGGCGAGCTTCATGACCGGCGAGAACATGCACGTAAATGGCGGCTCCAACTTCGGCGGGTAACCCTAATTCGCAATCGTTGGGTGTCGGTGGATTTTACAACTTTGATTTTTGTCCCGCCTCGTTAACCACTGTCTTCGGCTTAAGAGCCCGCGTTAACCCGGTTGGCACGAAAATTGCATTTGAGAAAGCCGTATGTATACGGCGATGCGGCATTGCCAGTTTCGTCACGTGAAACAGAGAGGCGCCATCAAGCCGCAGGGCGTCACCACATTGCGAAAGGAAAAAGGCAATGTTTATCAAATCAACCATGGCGCGCTTTTGCGCTGTATTCGCCAGCGGTCTTGTGGCCGCTGCGCTACTGGCCCCACAGGCGTCCGCCGGGCCAATCTATTCGAACGTTCCCAACCCCGCACCCGGGTTTGGTGGTTCGGGCTTCTCACTCGGGCTGGAGTTCACCGCCAACCAGAACATGATGGCGACCGATCTCGGCGCCTATGACGGCTCTGACGCTGGTACCAACAACGGTTTTCCCGCAGCCATCAGTGTCGGGCTCTGGAACACCGGCGGTGGATTGCTGGGGTCTGTCACGCTTGGCCCGGGCACAACCGGCACGCTGGTCAATAATTACCGATACCTGCCGATCGTCCCGGTCGCACTGCTGGCGGGTCAGAACTACATCGTCGCATCGCATAGCGTTGACCTCGAAACACTGGTGCCGTCGCTGTTTTCATTCGCCACCGTCTATAACAACATCACACCGGTCCAGGGTCGTCTTCTTGCGTCCGGGTCGCTGCAATTCCCGACAAACACCGTCGGCGGCAACACTTTCTATGGCAATGCCAATGTGCTGGCCACCATGCAGCAGGTGTCTGAACCCGGCACGCTGGCCATTCTCGGCCTCGGCCTCGCGGGTCTCGGAATTGCCCGGCGCAAGCGGGCCAGCAAGTAAAGAGTACAGAGTTCTAAAAAGTCACAGATTGCGGCGGTCCAGGGTCCGGGCCGCCGTTTTCTCGTGATGTGGGCGGCTTAATCGGCGCGTTCGAGATCCGTGATCAGCGCGGCGAGGAAACGTGCCGCTTCGCCGCCGGTGACCACCCGATGATCGAAGGTCAGCGAGACGGGCAGCAGGATCTGTTCGACGGGCGCCCCGTTTTCCATCACCACCCGCGACCCCATGCGCCCGGCCCCGACGATGGCGACCTGCGGCGGGACGACGATCATCTGGGCAAACCGCCCGACCCCCAGCGCCCCGAAATTGGACAGCGAGATGGACGCGCCGCGAAGCTCGTTGGGGGGGATGGTCCGCGCCTTGGCGTCGTTTTTCATGGCATCGAGACCGGTGCGCAGATCGGCGCGGTCGCGCCCGCCCACATCGTGCAGGACCGGCACCATCAGCCCGTCCTCGGTATCCACCGCCATGCCGAGATCGACCCGTTGGAGAACCCGCAGGCTTTGCGTATTGCTTTCGAACCAGGCATTGAGCGCCGGAACGGATTCGCAGGCCGCGACCATGGCCTCCACCAGGCGAAGGGTTGCGTCACTGCCTTTTACCCAGGCGGTGATATTGGCCTCATCGCCGAGCGAGGCGGGGACCACTTCGGCATGGGCCTGCGCCATGCGCATGGCCATGGATTTCCGGATACCGCGGAGTTGTTGCGCCGGCTCCACCACCGACAGCGTCGCGGCGGCGCGCTGAATATCGTTTTCGGTGATCTGCCCGTCGGCCCCGGTGGCGCCGACGATGGAAAGATCGATATCCAGTTCGCGGGCGAGCTTGCGGATTCCAGGCGTCGCCTTGTTTTTATGCCCCGACTGGCGGGCAGGCGGTGCCGCCGTGCCGCGCGATTTTCCTTTGGCTTTTGGTGCCGCCTCTTCGGTCGGCAACGCGCCCGCAACAGTACCGGTGTCGTCCGATTTGATGTCGGATTCGTCAAAATCGGCCAGCGCCGCGCCCACCGCAAGGGTCGAACCGGCATCGGCATAGAGAGTGGCGATGATGCCTGAAAAGGGCGCGGGAACCTCCACCACCGCCTTGTCGGTTTCGACCGACACCAGCGGCTGATCGGCGACCACCTTGTCGCCCACCGCCACATGCCAGGAAACGATTTCCGCTTCCTGCAGCCCCTCGCCCAGATCCGGCAGGTTAAAGGTCTTCATGCGTATGACACGGTGCGCTGCACCGCCTCCTCTATGGTCGCGGCATTGGGCAGATAATGGGATTCGAGACGGGGCAACGGCACAATCACATCCGGAGCCGCCACCCGCGCGATGGGTGCCTTGAGGGACATGAGAGCCTGTTCGGAGACCCGCGCGGCAATCTCGGCACCGAACCCGCCGGTCAGCGGTGCTTCATGCACCACCACGAGCCGTCCGGTTCGATCCACCGACGACACGATGGTATCGGCATCCAGCGGCTGCAGCGTGCCCACATCGATGACCTCGGCAGAAATACCATCCTCGGCGAGACCGTCGGCAACCGCCAGCGTCTCCCGCACCATGGCGCCCCAGGTCACCAGGGTCACATCGTCGCCGTCGCGCAGCACGAAACACTCGTCCAGCGGCAGCGCCTCGCCATTGTCGGGCACGTCTTCCTTGTAGGCCCGGTAAAGCCGGGTCGGTTCCAGGAAAATCACCGGATCGGGGTCGGCGATGGCGGCCAGCAGCAGCCCGTAGGCCCGCTGCGGCGAAGACGGAATCACCACCCGAAGCCCGGGAATATTGGTGAACATGGCCTCGGTGCTTTCCGAATGATGTTCCGGCGCGCCGATACCCGCCCCCATGGGGGTGCGGACAACCAGCGGCGACGTAATCCGCCCGCGCGTCCGGTTGCGCATGCGGCTCGCGTGATTGACGATCTGATCCACCGCCGGATAGACGAATCCCATGAACTGGATCTCGGCCACCGGGCGGAAATCCTCCGCCGCCAACCCCACCGCGACACCGGCGATCATGGATTCGGCAAGCGGCGTATCCAGCACGCGCTCCGGCCCGAATTCCTGAAGGAGCCCCTGGGTGGAGCGGAACACGCCGCCATTGGTGCCGATATCCTGGCCCAGCAGAACAACGCGCTCATCGTCGGTCATGGCACGGCGCAGCGCCTGGGTGATGGCTTCCACGAAGGTGATTTCAGCCATGATCGTCCCCCGTATAGCTTTCCCGCTGGCGTGCGACGCTTTCCGGTAATTCAGCAAACAAATAGTCGAAAATATCGGTCACCGGCTGCGGCTCCATGGCAAGGAATTCTTCCTGCGCCGCGTCGATGCGCGTCTTGCAGTCACCCACCAGGGCTTCCTCGTCTTCCTTGGTCCACCAGCCGCGATTGGCCAGATACGTCCGGATGCGCGCCATGGGATCGTTGGCCCATTGGGCACTGACCTCGGCTTCGATGCGGTAGCGGGTGGCATCGTCGGCGGTCGTATGATCGCCCAGCCGGTAGGTGAGCGCTTCGATCAGTGACGGCCCCCCACCGGCGCGGGCTTTCTCAATGGCCTGTTCCGCCGCGACCCGCACCGCGATGATGTCGTTACCATCGATCTGTTCGCCGCCAAAACCGCCGGCGATGGCCTTCTGGGCGATGGTCTCGGCAGCGGTCTGCGCGGCGCGTGGCATGGAGATGGCCCACTGGTTGTTGCTCACCACAAAGACCACCGGCAGATTCCACACACCGGCAAGATTGATCGCCTCGTAGAAATCGCCTTCGGATGTGGCGCCGTCGCCGAGGGTGCAGACCGCGACGCGGGGCTCGTGCCGGAGCTTCATGGCGGTGGCGACACCGACCGCCTGGATGGTGTGAGAGGCGATGGGCACGCTCACCGGAAAATCGCGCGGCTGGTTGGCGTAGTTGCTGCCCCGTTCATCGCCGGCCCAGTACAGCATCAGCTCGGTAAGGGAAATGCCGCGCCAAAGCTGCGCGCCCTGTTCGCGGTAGGTGGGCAACAGCACATCGTCGTCTTTCATGGCGCTCGCGAGCCCCACCGCAATGGCTTCCTGTCCCTGACAGGACGGATAGGTGCGAAGTTCGCCGGTGCGCTGCAGGGCAATGGCCTTCTTGTCGAAGGCCCGCGCCAGGGCCATGGCGCGGTACAGCGTCTTCAGAGTCTCGGAATCGTTCGCCAAGGGCGGCGAAGGGTCGAGTAATTGTCCATTGGGATCAAGAAACCGGCGATAGCGTATCTGGAACTGGGCGACGATTTCGCCGTCCGGATCCGCGGGAGAGGCACCGCGGCGCTGAAGATCAATCGCCGCATTGTCGTGCTTGATTGGCGGGGCCATGGGACCTCCATCCGCAACTCGCGGAAATCTGCCTTTCGGGACCGGTCGATCATCGGCCCGACACATCAAAAATCGTCATGCCGAGTCTACGAATCAAGTGGTTAACACTTCATTCACGATGATTTCAAAATTCGAAAGAAAACCGGTCTTACCGGGGTTGTTTTGCCGACAAGGCCCGGTTTACGCGGGAGTCGGGCGGGCGACCGAGCTTTTCCATGACAAACCGGCCGGCCTCGGCTACCGCCGTCAGGTCCACGCCTGTCTCGATACCGAGACCATCCAGCATATAAAGGACATCCTCGGTCGCCACATTGCCGGTGGCGCCGGGCGAAAATGGACAGCCGCCCAGCCCCGCCACCGCGCAATCGATGACCGAAACACCGCGCTCCATCACGGCCAGGATATTGGCCAGCGCCTGACCGTAGGTATCGTGAAAATGAACCGCCAGCCGATCGACCGGCACAAGCGCCGCGACAGCGTCAACCAGGCCCTGCGCCTTGCCAGGCGTCCCAACCCCGATGGTATCGCCCAGCGAAACTTCATAGCAGCCAAAATCGGCCAGCCGTGCCGCAAGATCGGCAACCCGGTCGGGAGGAACATCTCCCTCATAAGGACAGCCGAGCACACAGGAGACGTAGCCCCGCACGCGAATATCACTGCGCTGCGCCGCATCGCACACCGCGGTGAACCGGGTCAGTCCTTCGGCGATGGAGCAGTTGGTATTGCGCTGTGAAAACGTTTCCGACGCGGCGGCAAAGACCGCGATATCTGTCGCCCCCGCGTTCTTTGCGGCGTCGAACCCCTTCATGTTGGGAACCAGAACCTGGTAGCAGGCATCATCCCTGCGGCGAATACCGGCCAGTACCTTGTCGGTATCGGCCATCTGCGGCACGTGTTTGGGACTCACGAAACTACCGGCTTCGATGAAACGCAGCCCCGAATCGGTCAGGCGGTCGATCAGCGCCACCCGGTCGGCGACACCCAGCGCCTCAGGCTCGTTCTGCAGCCCGTCGCGCGGCCCAACCTCCACCAACGTCACGGATTTAGGCAGTGTCATTCCTGTTCCTTTGCCGGCACCCAATCGGGTTTACGGCGTTCCAGAAATGCCGAGATGCCCTCCTTGCCTTCTTCGCTGGCCCGGGCGGCGGCGATCCGGCGGGCGGTTTCGGCGATGAGAGCCTCGTCAACCGGACGCCCCGCCATATGGGCGATCAATTGCTTGGCGCTGGCAATGGCGGCGGGACTGCCGGCCAGGAGCTGTTTCACAAGACTGTCTCCAAAGGCTCTCAGCTCCGCAGCGGGCACCACCTCATGAACCAGTCCCATACGATATGCCTCGGCAGCGTCAAACCGCTCGGCCGTCAGGAAATAGCGCCGTGCCGCACGGGCGCCGATGGCCGCGAGAACGTAGGGCGAGACCACCGACGGGATGATCCCAAGCCTCACTTCGGTGAGCGAGAAGACAGCTTCCTCGGCGGCGATGGCCATATCGCAGGCGGCGACCAGCCCGACCCCCCCGCCATAGGCGCCACCCTGAACCAGCGCGATGGTCGGCACCGCAAGCCCATTGAGCCGGGCCAGCATATCGCCCAGTGCCTTTGCGTCGGCCTCGTTCTCGGCCGAGCTGTAGCCGGCCATGCGTTTCATCCAGTCGAGATCGGCGCCGGCAGAAAAACTTT